>CAZMZI010000012.1:0-19343 GCA_964570775.1 uncultured Pseudomonadales bacterium
ATACCGCAATCTAAAAATAAGCCCACCTACTACAGGTGGGCTTTTGCGTTTAGCACCACACTACAACTATATTCTAGGTCTTCTTCTTTGTACCTTTTCGGGTCATTTGTGTGTTTACAATTCACCAGAGGTTTTGCATACTATATCTCGATAGTGGTAAAAAGTGGTATTTAGCCCAAATTAAAATGTTTATAGGTAAGTTTTATCACAGATTCGAAGAAAAGGGCAGAGTATCACTTCCAAAAGCTTTTAGAGACAAAGCTGCTGAGTGGATTGTTACTAGAGGACTGGACGGAGGATTATTTATCTTCGAGAAGTCTGAGTTTCAACTCCAACTGCAGCACATAAAAGCAAGCTCTTTTACAAAAAAAAGAAACCGAGACTTTGTCCGTTTGCTAACCAACGAGGCATATGAGCTACATCCAGATAAAAATGGTCGAGTACAACTGCCCGAGTACTTGACCGAATTTGCTCACCTCACCAAGGACGTTGTCATTGTTGGCAGCTTTTCATACATAGAAGTTTGGGATCGTGATCTGTATCACGAGTATCTACTAACTCTAGAGTCTGAAGCTGAAAACCTTGCAGAAAGCATGGATGCAGAATAAACACATACCGGTATTACTAAAGGAAACACTTGCACACCTACAACCTCGAAAGGGACAGTGGTACATAGATGCTACTTTTGGGAGAGGTGGTCACACCGCAGCACTACTTGAAACTGGCGCACATGTTATTGCTTTTGACTGGGATGGTGAAGCAATTGCATTTGGTACGTCTGCCTTTGCCAAACAGTTGGAAACAAAACAACTCATTCTCATCAATGAGAGCTTTAGCACCATAGCTACCCAAGTGCATAGTCTACAAAAAAGTAACCCCGATATTCGCATTGAAGGTATTCTTTTTGACTTCGGCACCAGCTCAAACCAACTCACTTCTGTAGAACGTGGATTTAGTTTTGCTGGAGAAGGTCAACTAGACATGCGCATGGACTCAAGACTAGGTGTAACCGCTAAAGACATTTTGGCGGTAGTGCCAGAGAAGCAACTAGCCGAACTGTTTGCAGAATATGGTGGAGAAGACGAAGCAAAAAGCATTGCAAAGGCAATTAAAGCATCAAAAACACCCATAACCACAACAGCACAGCTAAGCACACTTATCGTTTCGGTTAAAAAGAGAACAAGACCAGGTATTCATCCTGCAACAAAAGTATTTCAAGCACTACGCATAGCCGTAAACAGTGAGCTAGATGAAATTGCAGCGGCCCTTCCTGGAGCATTAAGTGTTCTCAACCCAGGAGGATTATTAGTAGCTATCTCTTTTCATGATGGTGAAGACAGAATTATAAAACAACAATTCAAGGCCTGGGAAAGCAACAAGCAGGGTGAAGTACTCACCTCAAAACCAATAGAAGCTTCTACTTCGGAGCTTGAAGAAAACAACCGTGCTCGTAGCGCAAAGCTAAGAGTATTTAGAAAGAAACTATGAACAAAAAAATAACAATGATCTACACTATTTGCAGTGTTCTTGTGCTTGCACAAGTAGTGAGCACTGTTTATAACAGTAGTCTAGCAGTCTTCCATGGACAACATGTTGCTCAGCTTCAGGCGGAAAAGAAACAGTTGCAACAAGAAAAAGCACTACTTAAAAAGCAAGTGGCTCAACAGAGTGCTCTCTCTCAAATTGCAACTGCAGCACTGTCCCAAGACTACACAAACATCAATACTAAATTTGTAGTAAACACTACTACAACTGCAGTGGCACTTCGTTAATAGTGCTAACACACATGTATGCATCAGCTTGGTAGAAAAAGGCGAAGCAGTGATGAGCAAACCGTTTTAGAATCAGACATTTTACACTCACGATTCAAACTTGCTTTTTGTATTCTCTGTTTTTCACTTACTCTTGTTGTCTCAAGGCTTTTTTACTGGCAAGTTGTTAAAGGTGCCACCCTTAGTTCACAAGCCACAAATCAATACCAACGCACGTTTACTAAAACAGGACACCGTGGTGATATTTTGTCGTTCGAATCATATCCACTTGTGAGTAATGAAGAAGTGTATAGAGTTTTTGCTCAACCAAGTGAACTTACCTCTAAACCCGAGCAGATTGCCACCGCACTCACCTCACTCATTGTAGAGGAGGATAGAGTCTATCTAGAGGCTTCTGGCGCTGCAGAAAAAAAACACAGAGAATCACAGGTATATACAACACTACTAGAAAAACTATCAGATACTGAAGCAAAGTGGGTAAACGTATACCAACCTATTTCCCAAAACATTAAAGAAAAAATTGCTACTCTTGATTTTCATGGAGTGGGCTTTGACCCCTATCAAAAAAGGTGGTACCCAGAGGCTACCATGGCTGCAGCTATCACTGGATTTGTAGGAAAAAATGACATAGGTGAGGACACTGGTTACTTTGGTATTGAAGGTGCACTGAATAAAGAGCTCATGGCCCGCAATAACACCGCAACAATACTAGCAGATGCACTTGGCTTTGAACTTTTCTCAAATGAAGACAAAAAACAACCTATTATTGATGGCAGATCTATTAGAACAACTATCCGTCGCGATATCCAATACTTAGTGTGGCAAGCTCTAGAAGAAGGAATTCAAAAATATGGTGCCTCGGCAGGTGAAATTATTGTGCTAAACCCCAAGACAGGTGAAATTCTGGGACTTGCAGCAGCACCAACATACGACCCTCGCACTTTTTCCGAGTACGATCCACAACTCTATAAAAATCCCTCACTCACTGCTGCATATGAACCTGGATCAACCTTCAAAGTACTCACCGTGGCTGCTGGCATTGATAGTGCCGAGATTACTAAAGAAACAACCTGCCCTGTGTGTGCTGGACCTCGCGTTTTTGGTAAGTACACCATTAAAACGTGGAATGATGTATACAACCCCAATATAACAATGGAACAAGGCTTAGCAAAATCTGATAACACAGCCATGATTTATATTGCAGAGAAGTTGGGACCAGATAGATTTAAAAAGTATTTGCAAGCTTTTAAGATAGGTGAGGAAATACATCTTGATATGCAAGAGGATACCAGTACACCATTTCCCCCAAAAATGGGCCCTGTTGAGCTGGCAACTATTTCATTTGGACAGGGTATAAGTATTACCAGCATGCAACTTGTTAGAGCCATCAGTGCAATTGCAAATAATGGCACTATGATGCAACCACATATTGTTGCAAGTGTTACCGATCCACACTCCGACACTGAAGTTTCCGTAGAACCTACACAAATTAGTCAGGTTGTTTCACCACAAACTGCAAAAACTGTAACGGAAATGATGGTAACTGCTGCCCAGGGTGGAGAAGCACAGTGGGTGGCCTCAAAAAAATACACCATTGCTGGAAAAACAGGAACGTCTCAAATTCCTTCCCAAGATGGTGGCTACAAAGAAGACGCAACTATCGCCAGTTTTATTGGCTTTGCACCTGCACATGATCCAGCCTTTGTGCTTTTTGTTAAACTGGTGGAACCCACTTCATCAATTTGGGCAGCAGAAACAGCAGCCCCACTTTGGTATTCTGTAGCTAACGATTTATTCATACATCTGGGAATTCCACCTGATAAAATAGAACAAAAGGAATAAAATGGCATCTATGCTGAAACTGCTACTGCATAAGTTAAAACGGCCGTATCACTATATTAAGACTGGCCTGATTAAAGGGTTGCCAGCAGAATATTCCAATCAGTTTCCCTCAAAGAAACTTACTGTTATAGCCATAACTGGCACCGATGGTAAAACCACCTCATCTACACTTTTGTACCATGTACTAAAGCAAGCAGGACTTAAAGTTGCACTACTTTCAACAGTCGCTGCGTATTTAGGTGATGAGGAGATAGATACAGGTTTTCATGTCACTTCACCACAACCAGAAGACCTCCAAAGATTTATGCGTATGATGGTAGATAAAGGCTACACGCATCTTATTCTGGAAGTAACTTCACATGGCATTTATCAATACAGAACCTGGGGAGTTAACCCAGATTTTGCTGGCCTAACCAATATTGCACGCGAGCATCTTGATTACCATATCACCTATGACGAATATCTAAGTGCTAAAACCGAGTTGCTTTCTCAAGCAAGAAAAGTAGTGCTCAATGCCGATGATACTTCATTCTACAAAGTTAAGCGGTTACTACCATTAGAAATTGACGTAAAGCAGTACAGTGCCGAGTCAACGCTACCCAAAAAAGTACTGGCTGCAATTACTCAGCGTTTTCCTGAAAAATTTAACCAGATGAATGCACGTTTAGTGTACGGTCTTGCACAAATTTTACTTGTTTCGGATGAAGACTTTGCCACAGCTGTATCCAAATTTCCTGGAGTTCCAGGAAGAATGGAGTTTTTAAAAACTAATAAACAATTTGAATTAGTTGTAGACTTCGCTCACACTCCTCAAGGCTTGGAAAACGCGCTCACTGCTTTACGAGAATATATGAAAAAACATAAGAAGAAGGGCAAGCTCATTGCTATTTTTGGGTGTGCCGGTCTCAGAGATAGAGAGAAACGACCACTGATGGGCGAAATTGGCGCACGCCTAGCTGATATTGCTATCTTTACCGCTGAAGATCCACGTACAGAAGACGTTTGGACAATTATTAGACAGATGAAAGAGAAATTAACCCAAAACCATGCTACAGTGATGTCGATTGCAGACAGAAAAGAAGCAATTGAGTTTGCTGTAAAGAAACTCGCACAAAGTGGAGATGTGGTGGCCGTATTTGGAAAAGGTCACGAAAAGAGCATGTGTTATGGTACTACTGAGTACCCCTGGAGTGACAAAGAAGCATTACTGGAAAGTATAAAAAAATAGTATGCCAAATAAACAAAAAGTGGTGGTAATGGGTGGTGGTACTGGCACGTTTGCCGTAGTTTCAGCACTCAAGTTACTTGATTGTGACATTACATCAGTAATAGCGGTTTCCGACTCTGGCGGCTCAACTGGCAGAATCCGCGATGAGTTTGGTTTTCAACCTGTCGGCGATTTACGCCAATCGTTAGCAGCAATGGCAGATACAGAGGGGCAAGAATGGATTAGAAAAATTTTGCTCTACCGTTTTGCAAAAGGTGATGGGCTGAAAGGTCACAACTTAGGAAACCTCATTTTAACGGCACTTCAAGATATGACTGGAAGTACTTCGCAGTCACTGGAAATTGCTCAAAAAATTTTCAATTTGTCTGGCACTGTTATTCCTGTTACAGAAGAAAATGTGAATCTGGAAATCACTTACACAGATGGCAGCACCGTCATTGGTGAACATACTCTTGATGAAGAAGTTACCCAACCAAAGACCATCGCATCCGTAAAACTTGTTCCTAATTGTGAACTAAACCCAAAAGCACGTGCGGCACTCCTTGAAGCAGATTTAATTGTCATAGGCCCTGGTGATTTTTATGCAAGTTTATTAGCAACACTTGTAGTTCCAGGTATAACCGATACCTTTAAAAAAACTTCAGCAAAAATTGTATATGTTACTAACCTCATGACCAGACTCACCCAAACCCATGACATGACGGCACAAGATCACTTAGCTAAAATTGAGGCAACATTACAAAGAAAGGTTGACTTTGTAGTGGTAAATAATGCTCAAATACCAGCAGAAGCTGAAAAGTACTACGCACTTGCACATGAACATCCAGTTGTAGACGACCTGGGCACTGATAGTAAGGTGGTACGTAAACCTTTGATTAGTGAGGAAATTATCATTAAGCAATCTAGTGATACCGCGTATCGATCACTCCTCCGTCATGACCCAGAGAAACTAGCACGAGTACTTAAGTCACTTTTATAAGTATATGAGCCATACAACTCCACAACCTTTTGAAACATATACACACTGCTACTTAGTTGGCATTAAAGGTGTCGCCATGACATCTTTAGCATTTCTACTTACCGATTTAGGTAAGACTGTTTCTGGTTGTGACCTAGAGGAAGATTTTGTTACCGCAGATGCATTGCAAAAACTAAATACAAGTATTACTACTGGCTTTACTCACCAGCTACCAAAGCAGGTAGATTGCGTTATCTATACTGCGGCACACAGTGGCAAGCAAAACCCTATAGTACAACAAGCACTCAAACAAAATATTGCTGTGCTTTCACATGCAGAAGCTTTGGGCATCTTGTCCAAAGAAAAAGAAACCATTGCTGTTTGTGGCGTTGGTGGCAAGTCAACAGTGAGTGCCATGGTTACCTGGGTGCTAGAAAAACTAGGTGAGTCACCATCTTATTCCGTTGGGGTAGGCAGTATTGTAGGCATGACAAAAACGGGTAACTGGAATAAAAAAAGTAAATACTTTGTAGTTGAAGCCGATGAGTATGTAACAAATCCAGAAGAAGTTAAGGAAGGTGGAGTAGGAATACCGCGTTTCTCATACTTACATCCAACACACACTATTTGCACAAATATTCACTTTGACCATCCTGATGTGTATAAAACTATTGAAGACACTAACGCCGCCTATTTATCGTTTTTTTCCAAACTACCACCTAATGGGGTGCTGGTGTGTAACCAAAAAGACAAACCACTCATCTTGTCAGAAAAAAAGGAGCGTGTCACAACTTTCGGTTCAATTGGTGACTGTGACTACCTAGCTTTATACCACGCTGACACCTCAAAAGCTGGGATAACATATGCTGAAGTAGTACAAAACAAAAAGAGACACGGCTTCAGCTTGTCTGTGCCAGGCAGGTATAACGTAGAAAATGCTGTGGCAACTACAGCACTACTAACTGAATTAGGCTTTTCTATATCAGAGGTTACTGCTGCACTACAAAGCTTTGCATCTACACAAAGACGCTTTGAAAATAAAGGCACCAAAAACTCGATTACCTATTTTGATGATTATGCCCACCATCCCAGTGAAATTACTGCAGTACTCACTGCTCTCAAAGACTGGTACCCCGACACACCATGTGTTATTGCGTTTCAACCACACACATTTTCCAGAACAAAGCAACTCTTTGCTGAGTTTGTGGAGTCACTGAGTAACTTAGTTGTAACAGATTCTTTAGTGTTGCTGGACATCTTTGCGTCTGCTCGAGAGAAATTCGATGACAGCATTACCAGTAAGCTGCTAGCAACAGCTATTGAAGAAGCTAACCCGGAACAACAAGTAGTTGTTGTTCCAAACTATCAAGAACTCGCTAAATACCTTACCAATCATGCTCCAAAAGGTTGTGTCGTTTTGACCATTGGTGCTGGTGATATATATAAAGTGCATGAGTTACTGTAATGACAAAAACACAACAACTACTGTTACATACTTTTCCCGATTTTGCCTGGCAGTTTGACGTACCATTAGCTCCAAAAACATACCTTAAAATTGGTGGACCTGCAGAGACACTTCTTTCTCTTGGCGATGAAGAATCAATTCAAAAACTGCTTCATTTTGTGCATCAACACCACATCCCACTCAAAGTACTTGGTGGAGCTAGCAATGTCATTATTGATGATGCCGGTGTACCAGGTATAGTCCTATACATTGAAAATACTAACATAGAGCCACTGGCACTTGAAAACGATGAAGAAAAAATTATCAGAGCAGGGGCAGGTACTAAAATGGCACTTCTAGTAGCAAAAGTTGTTGACCTTGGGTATACCGGGCTTGAATATTTCCTTGGTGTACCAGGAACTGTTGGTGGAGCAGTGTATAACAATGCACATTATTTGTCAGACCTTATCTCAGAACACGTGCATGCTGTTACCGCTATTGACACACAAGGAAAATTCCACAGATATACAAAAGAAGAGTGTAGTTTTGCCTACGAACAATCACGTTTTCAAACAACGGGTGAAATTATCTTTTCCACCGACTTTTTAGTAAGAAAGGGTATAAAAAAAGACTCACAAGAAAAAATTAAACACGCCACAGAGTATCGATCACAAACTCAACCACTGGGTATTCCAAGTTCAGGATGTATTTTCCAAAACTGTCCAAATACCGACCAACTTAAAACTCAATTTCCCGATTTTGCACATACTGGTTTTGTCCCCGCTGGGTATATTATTGATAAAGCAGGACTTAAAGGTGAGCGCGTTGGAGGCATTAGCGTAAGTACAAAACATGCTGCTTGGTTTGTGAATGATGGAACAGGTACAAGCGCAGATGTTAAAAAACTCATCCAAACGGTTAAACAAAAAGTAGCTCAAAAGTATGCTATTGAGCTACATGAAGAAGTTTTTTATGTAGGTGGAAAGATTTTAGAGAGGGGTTGATGTATGTCAAGTTTCTACGTTACTGGGGGTACACCACTGCATGGCTCAGTAAGAATTGGTGGCGCCAAAAACGCATCCTACAAATTAATGATAGCTTCTCTGCTTGGCAACTCCGAATCAAGACTCCTCAACTTCTCCAGAATTAGTGACGTAGAGCTGGTGTCACACATTATCCAGTACTTAGGTGGATCAGTAAAAAAAGCTGGGGAAAGAGCCCTCTTTATTGACCCAACAGGTTTAAATAACCACATAATTGATAGAGAACATGGAGAACAAGGTAGGTTTTCAACTATGTTTATTCCACCACTTCTCATGAAGTTCGGCAAAGCTGCAGTGCCAGCTCCCGGTGGAGATAAAATTGGTAAACGCCCGTTAGACAGGCATTGGGATGGCCTTAAAGCACTAGGTGCACATGTAGAGTATGTGGATGGAATGTTTGTTGCTACAGCAGAAAAATTGGTTGGTACCACCTATCGTTTTAATAAAAATACCCATACTGGTACAGAAACAATGTTATTAGCTAGTGTGTTGGCTTCAGGGACAACAGTGCTTGAAAATGCAGCACTTGAACCAGAAATTGACGACCTCATCCTCTTTTTAAATCAAATGGGTGCAAGAATTAGAAGAAGAGCACACAGAGTAATTGAAATTGAAGGAGTAAAAGAGCTGCATGGTGCCATTCATAAGATTCTCCCAGACCGTAATGAAGCAGTAAGCTATGCCTGTGCTGCTATTGCAACAAAAGGAGATGTGATTATTGAAAACGCAAATAGCACACATCTTGCTGCATTCTTGGACAAGTTAGATGAAATAGGTGCAGGTTATGAGATTGGAAACTATGGCATCCGCTTTTTCTATAAAGGACCACTGAGGGCTGCAGACGTAGTAACAGAAATTGAACCAGGTTTCATGACAGACTGGCAACCACTTTGGGCAACGTTAGCAACACAATGCGAAGGAACCAGCATTATTCATGAAACAATTATGTCTAATCGGTTTCAATATGTTGAAGAGTTGCAAAAAATGGGTGCACAAATTGAACTCTATAACCCAGACTTAGAACACCCAGAAAAAATCTATAATTTTGAACTGTCAGATGATAAAGATGACTACTTCCATGCCATAAAAATCCATGGCAAAACAGATTTAAAAGCAGGTTCCTTTACTGTCAAAGACCTACGACATGGTGCTACACTGATACTGGCTGCAATGATCGCACAAGGAAAAACAGAGATCTCGGGTATAGAGCAAGTTGACAGAGGATATGAGTCACTAGATGAGAGACTTCGCTCAATGGGCGCCCAGATTGAAAGAAAATAAGCATGGCATTAGCACTCAGCGTTCTTATTTTGTCATTTATCATAACCAGTACTCTGGTTGTGCCATTTATCGACTTATTGTATAAACTTAAATTTCAAAGAGCAAACCAAATTACCAGAGATGCGTTTGGCATGTTAACGCCTATTTTTGATGCCTTTCATAAAAAGAAAGCAGGTGTACCTGTTGGGGGAGGCTTGCTTATCATTGGCGTTGTTTCCATCTTGTTCACCTGTATCTTACCGCTACTAGACTACTTTGGTTTGGAGATCACCAGTAACCATAAATCTGTTGAAGCAGAAATTAATATTCTGTTTTTTACGTTTCTTTCCTTTGGCATCTTGGGTTTATATGACGATATTAAAAAGTTCTTTCAAATAGAATCCAGCGGTTTTTTTGGTTTACGCATGAAACATAAGTTTATTCTTGAACTGCTACTTTCACTTGTTATTAGTGTAATGATTTACACACAATTGGGAGTTTCTTTTGTCTACATTCCATTTATTGGCACCTTTGAATTGGGATGGCTCTACATTCCGTTTGCTACGTTCACCATTGTTTCTTTTGCAAATGCGGTAAATATCACCGACGGGCTCGACGGACTGGCATCAGGAATTTTGATGATATCGCTGTTTGGACTATGGTACTTATCGTCGGCTATTCTTGATGTTCCCACATCACTTTTCATTGCACTACTCATCGGTTCGCTCATTTCCTTTTTATACTTTAATGTCTACCCTGCACGTATCTTTATGGGCGACGTGGGCTCACTAGCTTTGGGTGCCACATTAGCGGTAATGGGCTTACTACTTGGAAAAGTAATTGCCTTGCTTGTTATCGGGGCAATTTTTGTTTTAGAAATTACTAGCTCATTGTTGCAGTTACTTTCAAAAAAGTTTGCAAAAAAAAGACTGTTTCCCGCAGCACCATTTCACCTCACACTGCAAAAGTATGGCTGGGAAGAGCCAAAAATTGTACAGAGAGCATGGCTAGTACAGATCATGCTTACCCTTTTTGGTGTCTGGTTAGCGGTGCTCTAATTCGTACTGTACATGCAAAAAAAAACTATTGGTATCACATATCCAGTTATATTTGTTACGATACTGATAATACTCGTAGCGCTTGGCACACTCTTTGTATTTGAAGCATCAACAGCAGAAAGTCTCGTCACCTTTGGCACTCCCTACTTTTTGCTAAAGCAACATCTATCAGCACTCATTATTGGATCTATTGCCTTTATTGGTGGATTACTTATTCCATCACAATTTTGGATTACTAGCGCACCACTGCTGTACTGGAGCTCTATCGTTTTGCTTGTGGCAACACTTATACCTGGAATTGGTTTAGACTTAAACGGAGCCAGACGATGGCTTGCTGTTGGACCAATTAGATTTCAAACCGTGGAAATTCTTAAGTTTGCGCTACCTGCATACTTTGCACAGTGGATGAGTGTACATCAAAAATTTTCTGCATTTTTATTTCTCACTGCGCTACCGTTAGGACTAATTTTGCTTCAACCAGATCTTGGTTCACTATTACTTATTCTAGGCATTGCTGTAGGAATTTTCTTCCTATCTGGAGCTGAACTCAAAAAACTTGGTATTTTAGCTCTTGCTGGCATACCGCTTATTTTGTTAGTTATCGTGTTATCACCATACCGATTAAAACGACTTACCACCTTCATTGACCCCGAATCTGATCCACTTGGAGCTAGTTTTCATATTAGACAAATAACGCTAGCACTGGGTAGAGGAGGTTGGTTTGGACAAGGCCTGGGAAACTCCCAACAAAAGTTTTCCTATATACCTGAGGCAAGTACAGACTCTATCTTTGCAATTGTTGCAGAAGAAGTTGGTTTTGTTGGATCACTTCTCATTATCACGCTCTTCATTGGCTTTCTCTATACGGGTTACACATTAATTCAAAACACAAAAAAAAGTAAAACACTTAAACTTTTTGGTGCCGGAATTATTATCTGGTTTGCTGTTCAGATAACACTAAACATATCTGCTGTTGTTGGCCTTGTACCACTCACTGGTGTACCATTGCCCTTTTTTTCATATGGTAGAACATCTTTGGTCATGTTATTGTTTGCTTCAGGGGTAGTACTCAGAATTGGACGAGAGAAATGAAGATTTTAATTTCCGGGGGACACCTCACACCAGCACTAGCACTACTCGACTATATTACAGAACATCAACCAACTGATCAGTTGGTGTTTGTAGGCAGGATATACTCTAGAAAACAAAACGCTCAGATTGCAAAAGAAAAAGAGGAAGTAGAAAAAAGAGGCGTGCGTTTCATTGCTTTTGATTCTGGCAAATTTTCAAACCATAACCCTGTTATTCTTTTTGTGAATGCACTGCTTTTCATCTCGGGCTTTTTGCACGCGCTCAAAATTATCATAGTAGAAAAACCAACGGTCTATGTTTCATTTGGAAGTTACTTAAGCATCCCGCTTGCGTTTGCCTGTCGGATACTCCAAGTGCCCATCATTGCACATGAACAAACAAGAACTGTAGGATTTGCCAATAGTATTGTTGGTGCATTTGCAACCAAAGTTGCCATCTCTTTTCCTGAAAGTGCCAAACATTTTCCCAAAAATAAAATTGTACTTACCGGGAATCTACTAAGAAAAAAAGTACTTGCTGAATCACAAAATAAGCCTGAATGGTTTACTTCTAGATCGGAGAAAAAAATACTCTATGTAACTGGTGGCAGCCAAGGTTCAGAAATCATTAACAGCACTCTTTCACAACTCATGAAATGGCTCATAACAGACTGGATTGTGATCCATCAATGTGGTGTAAGTACCACTGCAAGAAACTATAACAAAGAGCTAGAAAAAGTTCGTGGTCTACTTGGTTCTCAAGCAAAGCAACAATACTTTGTGAGAGAATGGATATCAGAAGAAGAGCTGAGCTGGATCTACACACATGCTAGTGCTGCCATTACTAGAGGTGGAGCTAACACACTACTAGAACTGCAAGTAGTTGGTTTGCCTTCTATTGTGATCCCACTACCATTCTCACATAACAATGAGCAGTTGCTTTCTGCTAAGTCACTAAGCGATACCGGAAAAGCCATACTTTTACCACAAAAAGAGCTCTCACCCGCCACACTACAAAAAGCGATACTTGAACTACAAAAAAGGTATAGTTCACTAAAGAAAGCACTTGCCACAGACATTCCGCAAACTGCAAAAGCCGATGAAAAACTATATGACGTCATAGCTTCAGTGACAAAAAATAACTAAGTGTTAAAAAAAATCATTTTCTTTTTATTTGTCTTGACTCTCCCAACTTTGTGGTGGGGAACAAGGACCATTTCTACCATCTCGTGCAAAACTACAACGAATAGCTCCTGTACACCTGAAGTAGAAATGGGATTACAAAACCTTGTTGGAAAGAGAATTTTTTTTACTGACACCCGTCACACAGCAGAGGCATTTTTGCTAGACCAGCCATACACTATAACATCTATACAAAAATCACTGCTGGGTGAAGCTACTGTTACCGTTGAACAACATACACCTACGTATTTACTACAAACGCTTGATACAGTTCAATTTATTGTATTTGAAAATGGTCAAGTTAAAAAAGGTGCAATCAACGAAACTGATCTACCCTTATACACAGTGTTTTTCGCTTCTGCCGAAAACATTACCAATAATTACTTTGAACCAAAGCGACATACACCTTTGTTACAACTTACCAAAGACTTAGAGAAAAGTTCACTTAAAGTAAGTGCACTTTCTTGGAAAGAAGAACGATTACTTCAGATAACACTAGAAAATTCTGTACTGGTATACTTAGATCCTACGTTACTTGTAAATAAAGTTGCAACGTTAACTGCTGTACTTGCATCACCAGAGTTTCAAGAGTTACAAAACGTTACAGAAATAGATCTTCGATTTGAGCTACCAGTACTACGCACACGCGAGTAATTTTGATATGCTACTCGCAGTTTACATATGGGACACACAAAAGTAATTACCGGTATTGATGTTGGCACAGATAAATGTGTTACCCTCATTGCAACTGTAGGTGGAGAAAATGCTGCAATTCAAGTTGTTGGTGTCTCTGCCGTGCCTTCAAAGGGCATGAAAAAAAGTCAAATTATTGATTTAGAGAAAGTGCTTGAAACAATCACCGAAAGTTTAGATGGCGCAGAACGCATGGCTGGTTTAGAGATTAAAACTGCATTTGTGTCACTATCTGGTACACATATTCAGTCGCTCAATAGTAAGGGTGTTGTTGCTGTCGCCTCACCAGATCAAGAAATTACAAATACAGACGTGGATAGAGTTATCGAAGCGGCTCGCGCCATTTCATTATCGTCAGATAGAGAAATTATTCATGTGGTGCCCAAAGACTACAAAGTTGACTCACAAGATGGCATTAAAGATCCCGTAGGTATGACAGGTGTTCGCCTAGAGTCCGAAGCACATATTATCACTGGCATGACAACAGCCCTCAAAAACATGGAAAAGTGTATTCAAGACTTAGGAATTACAGTTGCTGACTTTGTTTTTTCCGGTATCGCTGCTGCAAACGTAGTACTGTCAGAGACAGAAAAAGAGCTTGGCGTTGCTGTAGTAGACATTGGTGCTGGGTCAACATCAGTATGTGTGTTTATTGAAGGTTCATTGAGTTATTCATGTTCAATTCCTATCGGCGCACGTCATATTACACAGGACATTGCCTTGGGATGTAGAGTAAGTATAGACACGGCAGAAAAAATTAAGTTACACATTTCTTCCGAAAAAACTAAAATGCCAACGCCGCTTGCTGGCGAATCAAAAGCAGATTTTAGCAAACGTGCAAAAAAGGTGGATCAAATTAGAGTTGCAGAGTTTGATGGCAGTGATACTGAAGAAACACTGTCTAAAAAGACAATTCTTGAGGGTATTATGACACCAAGAATGCAAGAAATTTTTAGTTTAGTTGCAGACAAACTGAAAGAAGAAGGCTTACTCAAAGAAATTCCTGCAGGGTTAGTTATCACTGGTGGTGGCGCACTCACTCATCACATTGCAGATGTTGCCAAACATGAACTAAATGTACCAGCTAGAGTGGGTGTACCCACAGAGCTTAAAGGGTTAGTCAAAGACATCAATACTCCTGCGTACGCAACTGCTATTGGCCTGATACAGTATGGTATTAGCCAAGGAGGCGGTCAAGAAAAACAAGGATTTTCGTTTGGTTCACTCGTAGGCACATTGCCTAAATCTGGATTTTCCTTTGGAAAAATACTTTCTTTCTTTAGATCGCTGCTTCCCTAAGGCTAACCTGTTCATTTGCGGTCATTCATGTTACAAATAGGTGGTAGTTTTCAACTACTACTTGGGACTATAACTTACAAATAAATAATGTTACACTTTGGTACTAAGAGTATCATTTAAGAGCATCGTATGGCACTAGTTAAACCATCAAACACTACCTTTGCAAAAATAAAAGTAATAGGTGTAGGAGGTGGTGGCGGCAATGCGGTTAACTCAATGATTAGTTCTAACCAGATTAATGGTGTGGAATTCATCACCGTTAATACCGACGCTCAAGCACTCCTCACATCTAAGGCAGAAACAAAACTCCAAATTGGTAATAACTTTACCAAAGGACTAGGTTCTGGTGCCGACCCAGATGTGGGTAGAACAGCAGCAGAAGAATCTTACGAAAAACTCAAAGACTTACTCTATGATACCGACATGGTGTTTATTACGGCAGGTATGGGTGGTGGTACTGGGACGGGTGCTTCACCAATTATTGCCGAAATTGCTAAAGAAAGTGGTGCACTTACGGTTGCCGTGGTTACTAAGCCATTCGCTTTTGAAGGCGTTCGTCGAATGCACACAGCAGAAGATGGTATTGCCAGCTTAAAAGAATCTGTCGATACACTCATCGTCATTCCAAACCAACGTCTTATGGATGTTGTAGATAAAAAGATGACATTACTCGACGCGTTTAGACTTGCAGACAACGTTCTTGGACAAGGTGTACAGGGTATTTCAGACCTTATCACTGTTCCTGGTCTTATTAATGTAGACTTTGCAGACGTTAAGACTATCATGACCGAATCAGGATCTGCACTAATGGGTATCGGTGAAGCAAGTGGTGAAAACCGTGCAGCAACTGCAGCACGTATGGCAATAGCATCTCCACTCCTTGAAGTTTCAATCGAAGGTGCCAAAGGCATTCTATACAACATCATTGGCGGTGAAGATATGACTATGACTGAAGTGTCTGACGCCTCAACTATTATTGCTAATGCTGCAGATCCTGGTGCAAACATCATCTTTGGAGCCACCATTAACAAAGAAATGGGACAAAAAATGAAGATCAGTGTGATTGCAACTGGGTTTGATAGTAAACAAATGGGTTTTGCATCATCTAACAAACCACTCTTTGGGGCATACACTACCGACTCTAGAGTACGCATGAAACCTCAAGAAGACCAGCAAACAGTTTCCACTAAAATTGATCGAGCTCCAGAGGGATTTACACAACCTATGACTGTTTCTCAGATCTCAAGTGTTCACAATCCATTCGTTAAGTCAGATGCTTTCGGCGACGACACCAGCTCTACAACTGATGACGAAGATACAAACAACGATTCGTCCAAAAATGACCTTGATAGTGAGTTTGAGATACCCGCATTTTTACGAAGAAAAAAATAACTCTCACCAACACTTTTGTTTTTTACTACTTAATACGGTATACTACGCACAGATGCGTCTGAGCTAGCTATCAACTAGTGAGTAACAAACCGTTTACGCACATCGAAGAACAGTCAACAAATACAAATGACTCTGTAGAACGATTCGGGTAAGCCCGTAATAGCTGGAACTAAGGTGACTAAGGTCACACGCAAGAGGTGGTACCGTTCCACTATCAGTAGAATGATAGAGAACCCTCTCATGCTCACAGAACTGTGAGTAGGAGAGGGTTTTTTAGTACAACAAGGCACAGATATGTCTGAAAAGCAAAAACTACCAACCACACCCAACTTTCCAGAAATGGAGGAGAGTATTCTTGGGTATTGGAAAAAAACCCATGCATTTGAATCCTCTGTTTCCCAAAGAACAGAAAGTAAGCAGTATGTTTTTTATGATGGTCCTCCTTTTGCAACAGGATTGCCTCATTATGGTCACTTGCTTGGTTCAACATCTAAAGATGTAGTACCTCGATACTGGACTATGAAAGGATACCGTGTAGAACGAATCTGGGGATGGGACTGCCATGGCTTACCAATCGAAAACATGCTCGAAAAACAGCTTGATATTAAGGGTGGCAAAAAGGGAATTGAAGAGCTTGGCATAGACAAGTTCAATATGGCTTGTAGAAATGAAGTACTTCGCTTGGACACAGAGTGGGAAAAAATCATTGATCGTTTAGGTAGATGGGTTGACTTCAAGAATAACTATAAAACTATGGATACTTCATACATGGAGTCTGTGTGGTGGGGCTTTAAGCAACTATATGACAAAGACCTGGTATATGAAGGCAGAAAAGTTGTAATGTACTGCCCAAGATGTGCAACACCTCTCTCTAACTTTGAAATTGCCATGGATAACTCATACGAGGATGTAGAAGATTACTCTTTGTTTGTTAAGTTTAAAGTTACGGGCACTAAAAATGAGTACTTGGTTGCCTGGACTACCACACCCTGGACACTTCCTGGAAACGTAGCACTAGCTGTTGACGAAAACGCAGACTATGTCCAGGCAGAAACACCAGACGGTGAGCTGCTTTGGGTTGCAAAAGATTTAGCAGAAAAAGTACTCACCCAGCCTGTTGTCATTTCTAAAACTGTGAAAGGCAGTGAGCTTGTTGGCATGTCCTACCAACCTTTGTTCGACTATGTACAATCCGATCTACCAAATGCTTGGACTGTCCTTTCTGCAAAATTTGTCAGTTTAGAAGATGGTACTGGAATAGTACATACTGCTGCCATTTTTGGTGAAGATGACTATGCATTAGCACTAGAACACAACCTTCCACAGGTGCCAACTCTAAACGACGAAGGTAAGTTCCTTCCTTTTGTTGAACTTGTGGCCGGTAAATTTTATAAGTCTGCAGAGAAAACCATTACCCAACATTTAGCAGAAAAAGGTTTGCTGTACAAAGAAGAAAAAATCACCCACTCATATCCTTTCTGTTACCGTTGTGCCACTCCTCTGTACTATAACGCTGTGCCTGCTTGGTTTATTAACGTGCAACAACTTAAACCTGAGCTGATTTCCCAAAACGAGAACATCAACTGGTTCCCCGCTCACCTTAAACAAGGCCGGTTTGGCAAGGGACTAGAAACCGCTCCAGACTGGAACATTTCAAGATCTCGCTATTGGGGTACACCCATGCCAATCTGGAAATCTAAAGATGGACAACTCCGTGTCATAGGTTCTATTGCAGAGTTGCAACAGTGGGCAGTTGATCCTAAGGCAGTAAAAAATCTGACCGACTTACACCGTGAATTTCTAGATGAAGTAGCAGTGTGGGTTGATGACGCTAAAACTGTGCAAGGTTCCAGAGTTCCTGAAGTTTTTGACTGTTGGGTTGAGTCTGGCTCTATGCCTTTTGCCTCAAAACACTATCCATTTGAAAATAAAGAGCTGTTTGAGTCAACCTACCCCGCTCAGTTTGTGAGTGAGTACATTGCACAAACACGAGCTTGGTTTTATACCATGCACGTTATGTCTGTAGGTATCTTTGGTAAAAATGCGGTAGAGAACACGCTTACTACCGGCACCTTTATGGCATCTGACGGTAACAAGTTAAGCAAATCAAAAAAGAACTACCCAGACCCAATGGAACTCATTAATGAGTATGGTGTAGATAGCTTACGGCTCTACATGATGAGTTCAACTGTCATGAAATCTGAAAACGTAAACTTTAACAAAGCTGACGTGGCAGAACTTCGCAAAAAAGTGTTTGTGATTTGGTACAACCTGGTATCTTTTTACAAACTCTATGAGCAGGAAGACGGCATTTCTTACGAAACAGTTCCAGATGCAACAAGCGTCATGGATACCTGGGTGTTAAGTAGATTACAACACGTCACCAAAACAGTGACCACCTACATGGACGCATATAATGTGGTTGCAGCAAGCAGAACACTCATAGCATTTATTGATGAACTTTCAACCTGGTATTTACGTCGCAGCAGAGATGCTATTAGAGAAAGTGCGGAGTCGAGAAATGTATTTGGGTATGTGCTGGTCTCAATTGCACAGCTGTTTGCACCATTTACTCCATTCTTTAGTGAATGGGTGTTCCAGCAACTCGTTGGCAGTAAAACTAGTATTCATCACACCAACTGGCCAACTGTTTCTAAAAAGCACTACCTTCCACAGTTGGAAGAAAGTATGCAAGCTGTACGCACTGTAGTTGCAGAAGCACTCTCCCAACGAAAACAGGCAAACAGTAAAGTAAGACAGCCACTCTCAGAATTAACTGCATATGTGCAACTTCCTGTTCCAAACGAAGCAGTACTGCAAGTACTCAAAGATGAGGTGAACGTGAAAGAAGTGGTATGGAAACACACAACCGAAAACCTTCGTGTGCATTTAAATACAACTCTCACTCCAGAATTAGAAGAAGAGGGTGAGGCAAGAGAACTGATACGAAGCATACAAAAGCTACGTAAAGAAGCAAACTTATCATTTGAAACACCAGTAACAGTGAGTGCTCCTAGTTGGCCTGCAGCATGGCAAAAACACATTGAGACAAAAACAAACACTACACTTGTTACAGGAGCAGAGCTCAAAATTGGGTAGTTT
>CAZMZI010000013.1:0-19329 GCA_964570775.1 uncultured Pseudomonadales bacterium
AAGTAAAAGAGCTTGAAAAAATTTGTGGAAAAGTTGTTGTACTAGAACCTATGGCTACAACTTCCACTAGTGCTAAAATTCGCCTGGTACAACTGGGGATGGCAGAAAAAATTACCTCTACACTCTCTACCAGAGTCATTGCTGCCATGGAAGAAATTATTACCGAATTAAAGGCAAATCAATAACACCTATGCACCAAACTGCTCTGCTCTACGTTCCCGTCATCCATAAAGGATACTTAGATTTCATTGATGCACTCACCAAAGACACTGTTGTGTCTATCTTGGATACCAGCGTGCTGCAAATAATTGACAAACACTTTGACTACTTGCGCAAGGAGATTCGCGCATTAACACCCCTTAACGCTATAACTAGTTTACAGGCTCTATACCCTGGTAGAACGTTTAAAATGTTTAGTGCACTTAAATTAGAAGAGCTTAGCGCCAAGACCAATGTAACACTGTTTCTACCTAAAGAAGATATTTTTGTATGGCTCCAAGACCAGTACTTTGCAAACCACTCAGTAACTTTTATCCCCACCTTTTTACGATGGGATAGAAAAAACACACTTGTAAATCTTGAGATATCTGCAAAACAAACAGAACTACCACAACAGATTCTTGATGCATTAACACTGGCTAAAAGCGAATCTGAGAAAAGCAGTGACTGGTGGCGACAGGTTGGCTGTGTCGTTGTTAAAGATAACAAGGTTGTCGCTATTGGCCACAACACTCACCTACCAACTCCATACACCCCTTATGTTGACGGAGATGCCCGCAACGCATTTCATAAAGGAGAACATATCGACCTAAGTACCGCAATACACGCCGAAGCCAGTGTTATTGCGGAGTGCGCAAAAAAAGGCATATCACTTGCAGGCTCCACCATGGTTGCCACAACATTTCCATGCCCAACTTGCTCAAAGCTGGTTGCCGCAGCAGGCGTAAAAAAGCTGTACTTTTCTGATGGTTACGCCGTTCTTGATGGGGAAAAAGTACTTATGGACGCCGAAATTGTTATCCAAAAAATTAAGTAAAGTTAAACTGGAGTTTTTCCAATTTTCACCCGAACTGGCGTATACCCAGGTTTTTCGATATCGGGCTGAATAAACTGGGCATGAATGTGTGCAACACTGCCTGCAGAATAATTGGTGTCACCAAATCGCAACGCTAGTCCTCCTCCTGGGACTGAAAATTCATTGCTAATCCACTGTGCTAACTCTAGTAGTTCACTACCAGAAGCAGGATCTAACTGTGTAATGTGTTCAGCATGTACCTTATATATCAATAAAAAATGTATTTTTGTGTTCTCATACGGCCACTGGTTTTTTGTTACCAACCAATACTTGCCTTCTTTTAAAATGGGCTCTGTATGATATTTTTCTAAGTTCTCACTACAAAACGGGCAGTGCCCGGCTTGGATAATATCCTGCATCACCTGTTTTTGCTCTTCTACTCTAGCATTATCAAGATCAACAAAACGAGAATCGGTAGACTTTACTGTGTTGTCAGACATAGCTACAACATTTTTCGTGACTGAATAAACAAGTACAGTGAAAGTAAAAACAGTACCAGAATAGATAGTAAAAACATCTTTATGAGTAAATCAAAAAGAAAATCTTTCTGTTTGTTTTTCATAGTTCCTTATATTGCTACTGGTATATCCCAGATACCAGGATGTGAATCATACTCTGTCAACTCAAAGTCAGAAACTCTAAATGCAAACAAATCCTTTACTTCGGGATTTAACTTCATAACCGGCAATACTTTTGGTTCACGACGTAACATTTCTTTTACCTGCTCCAATTGGTCAACATAAATATGTGCGTCACTAAAACTGTGCACATATTCATATGCTTCGTACCCAGTAACCTGGGCAATCATCATGGTAAGTGCTGCGTACTGTGCCAAATTAGCGGGTAATCCAACTGGCGTGTCGCTGCTTCTTTGGAACATGTGCAGAGTGAGTTTATTATTGATAATACGTATGTGAATCCATCCGTGACATGGGCAAACTACTACTTTTTGCTGCTTACCTTTTCCTCTAATGGTATATTGAGGTATCCAAGGCGAAATGAAGTGTGTTCTTAGGTGAGGGTATTCTTTTATTTGCTCTACAATGTTCTTAAACTGGTTATAGGTGGGACCTTCAGCCGTTGGAAAGTCATGAAAAGCAGCTCCGTAACTTCCTGGACCCATATCACCAGACTCTAAGTCTCGCTTATGGCATTTTGCTTCGGTAACCCAGGAACTCCACCAGTGACACCCATATTTTTCTAGCTCTGCCTGTGTTCGAGCACCGTTGATAAATCCAATAATCTCACCAATGGCTTGCCCCCAAATTTTTTCACTAATTTTGCGCTCAGTTATTATAGGAAACCCGTTTGCCAGTTTAAAATGAAGTGATCTTGGTCCAATTACAGTGAGCGCATCAACCTCTTGTTGTGACGGAGTTACCACACCATGATCAACAATTTCTTGTAGCAAATTTCGGTACTGTGAATCTGGTGTTCTTGTTATTTTCATGGCTTATGCGTCTGCATCCATTACGTTACTCACCACCCATTCTAGAAGGTCAGCAGGTGTTTCCACAAGTACTGTAGGATTATGTGCAAGTAACTTCTCTCTAGAGTTAAACCCCCAAGGCACAGAAATACAAGGTACACCAGCTTCTTGCGCTGCAGTAATATCCCTTACTTCATCACCAATATAAATTACCTTTTCACCCTCTGGTACATGTAATGAAACTACCTTAGCTATTTTTCGACCCTTAGACCAGTACTCTTTTTCACCATACACAAAGTCAAAAAGTGATACATTGTGGGCTTCCAAAAAATGTCTCACATTCTCTACAGTGTTACTTGTAACAATCCCCAAGCGGAAACCTTTGTCTCGGAGTTGCTGTAACACTTCTAGCAATCCTGGAAACAGTTGCACTGCCGGAAGTTCAGTTTTAATCTTTTGCTGTAACTCAGCTAACATGAATGGAAATTTGAGTAGCGAAATATTTAAAGCAGCCAGCAACTCTTTTACTCCTAAACCTCGCAGTACTGGTATTTCATGTGCTGCAACTTCTCTACTGCCATACTTAGCATGCACGCTGTTATAGAGCTTCACAATTGCGGGCATTGTGTCTGCAACCGTTCCGTCAAAATCAAAAAGAAGTGTAGGCATATACTCCTATTCTTTATAGTAACCAGAAGTTTCAATATATTTTTTAACAAAGGGAGGTACAAGTCCCTCAAGCGGCTCACCCAACTTTACGGCATCACGTACTTTTGTCGACGAGATATCAATCTCTTCCATATTTGAAAGCCCAACCATAAATGGATATAAACTCTCCAGTGGATACCCCTTCCTGGGGTAAACATAAAATGTGTAGTCCTTCAAACCAGGATGTCCTGCTAAAAAATCTCCAAATCGACTTATGTATTCAGAACCCATAATCCAAGAAAAGTGAGTGTCTGGATATGTCTTTTCGAAATGCTGCAACGTGGGGTACGTAAAACTGACATCTTGATAATGTTGAATAGCTTGGTTTTCCCCAAGAATACTCTCAAGCATTGCTACTCTGTCCGTATAAGGTGTTAACGATTGTTTACCATACCTGGCAGCCCATGGGTGTGTATATACCGGCACAAACCAAACTTCGTCCAAAACGTTTCCAGCAAGCTCGGTTGCCACTCGTTGATGACCAAAATGTGGTGGATCAAATGCACCGCCAAATAACCCCACTTTTTTCTGTTTTTGTATGCTCATTGCAGCTAGCTCGTTTTCTTTTTCTTACTACTCACTTTCTTTTTTGCAGCTGGTTTTTTAGATTTTGCAGCAGGTTTTGTTGTTGCTGATGACTTACCACCACCTCTGCGTTCAAGCCATTTCTTTTTACGTTCTGCCCGAGCTTCCTGCATAACTTTCCACTCAGCAGCGGTTACCTTTGCCCCAATCTCAGGTTTTTGCCAAGATGCCCAGTCACATTCTGGATATCGCTCACACCCAAAAAAAGACTTTCCCCATCTAGAGTTTTTAACTATAACATCTCCTTCACCACACAGTGGACACTTCACATCTGGAAGTTTATCTACAATATTTTGCGTAAACTCGCATTCTGGAAAACGACTACAACTCTTGAACTTACCAAACTTGCCAGCACGAATTACTATTTCGCCTTGTTCAGTTTCTCCACATAATGGACATTTTTCACCTGTCTTCTCTACCGGAATTTGTTTTCTTTCCGCTGTATCCTCAACTTTGGCAATTTTTTTGCTAAGCGGTGTATAAAAACTAGCAACAACTGCTTTCCACTCTTTTTCTCCTCTGGCAATTCTATCTAAGTCTTCTTCCATCTCTGCAGTAAACTCATACTCCATAAATTCTGGGAAGTTTTCAATTAAAAAATCACTTACTGTGAGCCCAACCGGTGTAGTAAAAAATCGCTTTTGTGTTCTCTCTACATAGCCTCGTTCAACAATGACGGAAATAATAGAAGCATAGGTACTAGGTCTACCAATCCCCCGTTTTTCGAGTTCTTTAATGAGAGATGCATCGTTATACCGTGCCGGTGGTTGGGTGAACTTTTGAGCGAAATTGCTGTCTCTATATGTCACCGTTTGCCCCACCGCTAATTGGGGTAATAGCACATCTTCGCTATTTGGAAATAAACGCACCCAACCATCAAATTTAACAACCGATCCAGTAGCCTTTGCTAAACCACGTACTTTTCGAGATGGTTCATTAAACGAAACAGTCATACTTGTTTGGTCATACACTGCAGACTCCATTTGTGAGGCAATGAATCTTCTCCAAATAAGGTCGTATAACTTTGCGTGTTTACTATCAAACCTGCTGTTTTTAGCTATGACGTCTTGCTGCACAATTTTCACATCGGTCACTCTAATAGCTTCATGAGCTTCCTGAGCATTTTTACTTTTTGTGGCAAAGTAGTGTGGCTTTTCTGGTAAGTAACGGTCACCAAATGTTGCGCTAATATAGCCTCGGGCTATATCTATGGCTGTGGTAGAAAGCGAAACAGAGTCGGTTCTATGATAGGTAATCAAACCCTCCTCATACAGTTGCTGCGCCAGCTGCATTGTTTGTTTACCACTGTAACCAAATAAGGTTGCGGCCTTTTGTTGTAACGTTGAGGTAGTAAATGGGGGCAAACTTTGGCGCTTACGTTCTTTCTTTTCTACGTCAAGAATAGCGTACTCTGCTGTTGGAACACTTTCTTTAAGATGCTCAACGTCTGAAGCTTTTGTAGGTAGAAATTTTTTGCCGTTCACCTCTACTACTCTTGCTATAACTAAATCACCATCAAGGTTTTCTGGTAATTTACCATCTTTAAATAGTACTACAGGTTTACCTGTAGCGGATAACGCAACATCAACTTCCCAATATTCCTCAGGGACGAATGCCTCAATCTCCCGCTCACGCTCTGCAAGCATTCTAAGTGCCACCGACTGCACTCTTCCTGCAGAGAGACCACGACGTACCTTTTTCCAAAGTACCGGTGAAACCTTGTAGCCCACTAATCTGTCCAAAACTCTTCGAGCTTGTTGAGCATCAACCAATGCTATATTAAGTTTCCCCGAGTTTTCTATAGCATGCACAACAGCTGATTTAGTAATTTCATGAAAGGTAGCACGCTTAAAAGATACGTCAATTTTATTTTTTCCCGTGCCTTCTTCAAGAATATGCTTAACATGCCATGCAATCGCTTCACCCTCACGGTCAGGGTCTGTTGCTAAAATAACAACCGATGCTTTTTTTGCCTCCTGGCGTAACTTAGTAACAACTTTTTGTTTATCTGTACTAATTTCGTACGTAGGTTCTAAAGTCTCTTCATTCACCCCAAGACCACTCTTAGGTAAGTCACGAATATGACCAACAGATGCCTCAACTATGTAGTCCTTACCCAAGTATCCGCTTAATTTTCGAGCCTTGGTTGGTGACTCAACTATAACTAACTGCATACAAAATCTCTCAAACTACTTTGCGATATGTTCTACTCTACCAAACAACTCCTCATTTTCGAACGGTAAAAACCTAGCGTAGATACCAAAGTATACCATTACGCTCAATAGACCCTTGTAATTCAAGCTCTGTGAGCATGACTGCCAAAGTATTTCCAGCTACACCCAGATCTTGAGCTAATTGACTATCACTACGTGGCTCCAGAGCGAGTAGCCGCAAAACGGAAGCACTTTGATCATCTAGTGTGGAGAATATTCCGGTAATATCTTGAGGTAATTGAAGATGTTCTAACACTTCATTGCCATTTGTGATTAAAGTAGCACCCTCATTTATAAGTTCTTTTGTGCCTTCAGAATAAGGACTCGTGATGGGTCCCGGCACTGCAAACACATCTCTTCCCAACTCAGCTGCTCGGAGTGCTGTTACATGACTTCCACTCCGCTTTCCTGCTTCAATAACGATAGTCGCCAAACTTAATCCAGCAATTATTCTGTTTCGTGCAAGAAAAAATCCCGGCTTTGGACTCACATCAGGCAGATACTCACTTACCAAACAGCCACCATTTTCTACAATCGACTCAAGCAGTTTACCAATAGACCAAGGGTAACAGTGCAAAAATCCATATCCTAAAACCCCTATAGTAATCCTCCCCTGCTGTAATACAGTTTGATGTGCGTTGGCATCCACACCATACATACACCCCGAAACAATTGTGACGTCTGGGTTTTGTAGCAGCTCCTTTGTTATTTTTTTTGTAACAAATATACCGTACGTAGTAATTTTTCTTGTTCCCACCACTGCAATACAAGGTTTAGAAAGTGCCTCAACATTTCCTTTTACAAACAAGCAAAGCGGTGGATCTTCTGTTGCTAACAAACAGCTTGGGTACTTCGCATCATCCTGCCAGATAACCCGAATGTTTTCTTTCAAACAAACGTCAATTAACGAGCAATATTTTTGTTCTAAAACAATATTATTAAATGATTGAAGAATATGTTTTAACTTAACAGAAAAATTCTCAATATCACTGGTGTGTCTAAAAATGTCTTCGGGTGCAAGTTTTTTTGCTCGTAGCTGTTCTACTACACGAAGTACAGTACTTCTGCCAATGCCTGAAATTTGTAATAAAGACAAAACTAATTTTTTCTCCGAAGTACTAAGGATCATCTGTTAATACTAGGAGTTACAGGTTACAAAAACCTTACACTTACTCCTTTGGCAGTATCCCGCGCATCCAATCAAAAATATACTTAACAACTGGCGCTGCATCCCTTGAACCTTCTCTAAATGGAGTACCTTCATCACTTTCAACTAAGGCAACGGCAACAAACCTCTTTGGGTAATTTTCTGTCTTTGTAACTTTCTCCTTCCAGTGTTCAAACAATACTGCAGAAGAACTTGCTTCAAGTATGTCTATGTCCTCTAGCACTGGCACTGCAGAAGGTGTACTTTCGTTAAAAACAACATCCAAATCAAGTGTAAAGGTGCTAGCAAACCAGCCATGCGTCCTTCTATGCCCTTCAGCATTAGCTGCACCAAACTCTGAAGTACCTGTTTTACAGGCAACTGCACCTTTTTGTAACTGATCAAAAGGACTTTGCGAAGTGTCTGTTCGCACAGCTGAATTATGTGGAAAGAATGGATATGCTGTCCCACCCGCACTACAAGCATCTAACATACCAGCAACTACTAACTCTAAATGTTCTTCTGAAATGCCAGCTTCATGACAAGAAGCTTCTGAAGTTGCAAGTAGCCTTGGATTACACTGAGTTCCACGGTGTGCAATAGTTTGAATCATTTGAGCAATTTGTAGTGGCGACACAAGTAAGTCTCCCTGACCAATGCCCATGTGAAAGGTATTTCCCAAAAACCACTGTTCACCAATAGTCTCCTCTTTCCATTTAGGATTAGGCACTAACCCTAGTGCTTCTCCTGGCAACTCTATCCCTGTTTTTGAACCCATTCCAAAAAGAGTTGCAACTTCTGCCAACTTGGTTGGACCAATCCATTCAGCAGCCTTGTAAAAATAGGTGTCATTACTTCTAGCTAGCGCTCTTACCAAGTTAATTTCTCCTTCAACCCCACCATACTGTGTATAGTACCAATTAGCATATGAATACTCACCCACATCTAGTTGGCCAGTGTCTATAACCGTCGTTGAAGCCGACAACGCATTACTTTCAAGTCCTGCTAACGCTGTTACTAATTTAAATATTGACCCAGGAGGATACGTTCCTGCTACTGCTCTATTAAAAAAAACATGCAATGGGTTTGAGAAAAAAGCAGCAACTTTTTCTTTTCGTTGTCTCTCAAGATCTTCTTGTGTATATGAAGTACTAAGCGCCGTTGAACTAAATGTTGGTGTACTAACCAACGCAAGAACTTTTCCAGAATCTGCATCAAGAATGACCACCGCTCCGTTGTTTCCATTCATCGCCTTCAGCGCAGTTTGACTCAAGTAGGGATCAATCGTCGTTTCAAACGTAGCTCCTGGCTGCCCTGATGTTTCCTTAACACGACGCTGCTTCTGACCAAGTGCGTTAATTTCGTAAGTAACCTGACCAACAGTGCCTCTTAATTTTTCATCAAAGTAACGCTCCATCCCCATCTTTCCTAGCTTTGCCTTTGAAGAAAGAGCTGGGTCTTTTTGTAAATCTTCTGCAGTAACCTGACCTACATAACCTAAAACTGCAGCTGTTGCTTCTGGGAAGCGATACCAACGATCAAGTTCAATTTCAACACTCTCTGGATCTTCAACCTGGGCCAATAATGCATCATGCTGTGAGAGTGCGTCTCTTTCGCTATACAGTGCCTTAGGGTCACGAAGCTTAAAATACTTTGGCATGTTGTAGACCAACGGATCTCCAAAAAAATCAAGAAACACTCCCCGTTGTGCACTTTTTGGCAGCGTGAAAAAACGATTGGCATCAGCCTGTTGCCTAAATTGCTCACCAGAAAGTATTTGCAAATCAAAAAGACGAACGGCAAGGATTGCAAAACCCACAGCTAGAACTCCCACAAAAAGCACAACCTGCAAAGACTGAATACCTTGTTGTTTAGATGGTTTTTTCCACAACTTTGCCACTAAAAAGCTCCTTTTTCCATTGAATTTGTGTCTGCTGCTCTGTAAACACGAGAACCCTTACCAGATATAAAGCTAAAATAAACTGAACGACGCCAACCAACAACACTTGCGTACTCCACAGGATACCACTGATATTTGCCAAAATCACTGCAGCACCAAATGAAACATAAAATAAGGTTGAACCAAATTGTTTGACATATGGTTTTAACCCATACAGTATCACTTGTGCGAAAAGTAAACAAATCCCCACAACAACTATAGGAAGTACATACACTGTGGCTAACAAAAACGTTGCGATACCAAAGTAGAGAAACTTTATAAAACGAGACGCGCTTGCTAATACTGCAGTAGTAATAATAAGTGAAATAAATGGAATACCAATTACTCGCTCAATGGTTACACTTATATACAGCAAGATTGACACACTGATCACACTATATATAGTTGCAAACATCACCAGACCTCCACGATTAGTGCATCATAAAATGACACTTGCTGCTCAATGACAGCTGTTCGCGTTGGAGCACTATCATTTTCTTCTACTCGAGTAACTTTACCAATAAATATGTTTTTAGCTATACCCTCTTGGCCACTTGTAGCAACTCGTTCACCTACGTGTACATTTACATCCCTAGGTATCTGAGTAAGCTGAACCTGCCTGCCATTACCAACAACAATTCCTTCTGCTCCAGACTCTGTTTGAGCCAAAATGGGTGGTACTGACCTGTTAGATAACAATGCTACCTTAGACTGTGTTTCCAGAACTTCTGTAACCACACCAACAATTGTACCTGAAATCAGCACAGCACTGCCCACTTTTATACCTTGGTTTTCTCCCGCTGCAATAGCTGGGTATGCTAGTGAAACTAATGGTGATGTAATACTGCTCTCAGTGTTCGCTCTATCTGTATTTTCAAGCAATTTTCTTAACTCAGCATTCTCATTTTGGACATATTCTAGTTCTAACACCCGAGCATTGAGTCTACTTACTTCTGCACCCAGTTGCACAATTCTTTGCTGCTTATCTAGCCCACTAAAAATGGTTTTTATAGGGAACGTGGCTGCAGAAACAAGTGTCGTTTCAAACTGAAGTACAGGTGCAGTAAAAGCAAAAAAAACTGTTGAAAACGATCGATACCATTGGCTGCCAGAAACCGCAAACAACACCACTAACAGCATTGTCATACCTACTATGTCTTGCCACTGAGTGTTATATGAAACTCTTTTTTTCTGCATGTACTTTGAGTGAGCTCAGTCCTTTAATACTGTCTGTTGTTGGTTCTGATGAAATATGGATAGGTGCTGAGAAAGTAGCCTCGAGTAATTCCGAAAGTCCTACCATTTGGCTCACTCCTCCCGTGCAATGTATGCCTTGTTCAAGACAAGCTGCAACTAGATCTGGCGGAACTGAAGAAAAGAAAAACTGAACAGCATCAACAAGATCTTCAACACTATCACCTAACACTTCTGTGAAATCTGAACTCTCAACAACTACGGTTTTTCCGGCCTGAGTAACCACGTCTTTTCCACGAACAGCAGTTTTTCGTGCCACCCCACGCTTAGTTCCGGAAAAAGTAAGAAGATGTACAACATCTTTTTTTACTTGTTCAGCAACATGCCAGCTAATTTGACATTGATACTGTTTTCGGACATGCGCTTGCACTATTTCAGTAAACTGAACACCACCCCAAGGAATAGTCCCAACTGCCACTAATTCTTGTAGGGCAAAAATAGCAAGTTCCGTCTTTTGACCACCAAAATCGAAAACACAAAAGCTTTCACTACTTCCTCCATCACCTAGTTGCCAAAGTAGTGTTTGAGATTGAGGCACCAGCTGCACAGATCTAAAGCCAGCTTCCTTAAAAGCAGCCTCGAAGAAATTCTTTTGCACTGGTGAGAGTTGGGTTGGTACTACAACTTTTGCAGTAAAACCAAGCAATTGTGAAATCACACCATTTTTAAGTGCGATACTTTTTAAGAGTGCCTGTACGTACAGGCTAAAAAGCCGTGGACTAACAATTTCTCCATACTGTATTGGAAAACTAACCGTGAAGGCATGAGCTACTTTTCCCAGTAAGGTTACTGCCTTGCTTCCAAAAGCAACAACAGCATCACTTTCTTTGTGAACAGCAACACATGTTGGTTCTTGGTAAATATTTTTCCCGTCAAAAAACACTCGCGTCTCGGTGGAACCGCAATCAAAAAGAAGCTCGTGTGTGTGTACTGTGCCACGCACTAACTTTAAGAAAGACTGTACACTCTGCATGCGCCTAGAATACCCCAGGCACTCCCAAAAACACAAGGGCAGTACCAAAATAAAAAATACTAACGAGTGAGACTATTAAGCACCTGGGCTGCCGCAGCCCAACGTTCTACTGAGATTAGACCTTCTGCCTCTGCAATCTTTGACAATGCATTGACATCGGCACCATACAGTTCTTTCATACCAACAATGCGCTCACGCATAAGATCAGCCTTGAGCCGAATTGCCTTATCAACCATGATTGACTCTAAATCGGGAACGAGATCCTCAAGATATTCAATCACTTTTTCTTGTGTCTCAATACTTAAATTTGCTTTTTGGCCACCTAAGATTTCCAACAACTTTTGATGCTCAGAATCTAAAATCAATAATTGTACGTCATTCTCTAGGAAATCTTCCCAAATAACCTGCTGCAATTCATCCAAAAACTGAGACTTCTCTTCATCAGTGCCTGTAGTTACCCCAAGAAGCACAAAAATATTTTGATCTTCAAGTCTTTCAATATCTGTTCTTGGTGTGTGTGTCGGTTTTGTATCCTCTACTGAACCATCGTGTTGCTGTCCAGAAGGAACTTGACTAACTTGTTGAGGCTGGGTGGCAGGCTGGTCTAACATTATGCAACTATAGTAGCAGAGTCTGTATTAAGAATACAAGTCCTTGTATACTCCACGGTATGGCACGCACTTCACTCCAAAAAAGTATTCTTGTTCTCTTCCACGTCTTACTCTTTGTAACCCCTCTTTATTTTCGCTTTAATACCGAAGAGTTGTTTGAGTTTAACAAAATGATTTTGGTCTATGTCTTAACCACACTTATTGGCGGATTATTTGTTGTCAGACTACTCTTTGAAACCCCAAAACCACTACGCAAAACTCCTTTTGATATACCATTATTGCTCTTCTTTGGTTCACAAGTATTTTCAACAATCTTTTCAATACACCCACGGACATCACTACTTGGCTATTACTCCCGTTTTCATGGCGGCTTACTTTCAACACTCTCCTACATCATTCTTTTCTATGCTTTTGTGAATACTATTAAGAAAAAAGACCTTCCTCCCCTTTTTATCACAGCAACTGCAAGTTTAGTTACCGTGGCTGTATGGGCAATCTTGGAACACTTTGGTCATTCATTTAGCTGTGTACTTCTTACCGGCACCTTTGATGTTTCTTGTTGGGTTCAGGATGTTCAAAATAGAGTGTATGCCACATTTGGTCAACCAAACTGGTTAGCTGCTTTTTGTATAACACTTATCCCACTGGGGTGGTATAGAGTCTTGACACAGAAAGCTCATATCACAGAACGTTGGTTTTACTCTCTTGCCACAGCGGTTGGTGTAGCAGCACTCATTTTTACTAAATCGAGATCTGGCATGCTTGGCTTTGTTCTTGCTGCAGTTATTTTTGCTGCTGCTGCAACTTACATAAGTGTTACGACAAAACAGAAAAATACAGTAAAAATACAAGCACTTCACCTGAGTGCACTTGTTATCGCACTCATGACACTATTAGGTACTCCATTCACTCCTGCACTTACTACTCTGTTTTCTAAACAAAATGGCACATCAAGCCAAGCCACAACTACTCAAGTGGCCCCAGCTGATCGGCTTGAAATTGGTGGTACAGAATCTGGAGAAATTCGAAAAATCGTTTGGGAGGGAGCACTCAATGTGTGGAAAAAGTATCCACTACTTGGTTCAGGAGTAGAAACATTTGCGTATAGTTACTACCAAGGCAGACCTCAAGAACACAACTTAGTTTCAGAATGGGACTATTTATACAATAAAGCTCACAATGAGTTTTTGAATTTTTTAGCTACTACAGGAATAATTGGTCTCTTTACCTACATCTTGTTACTAGCTGTTTTTTGTATCAAGAGCATGCAAACTTTTTTAGCAAAGAAAACTGCAACTTCAGAGAAGCTGCTACTTGCCGCAATGGTTTCTGGCATAGCAGGACTGAGTGTTTCAAACTTCTTTGGTTTTTCAACAGTTATGGTTACTGTACTCCAATACCTTTATTTCGCAATTGCCTCACTTCTCATATATGGAGATGGTCCTGAGACAAAATATACTCCACAGAAAATGCATAAGTATGTGGCTCTCTCATTCGTGGTATTAGTTGGAATTGTCCTTCTAGCTCGCATTGGAAATTACTGGGTGGCAGATACCCGGTTTGCTGCTGGGAAAGCACTTCTGAGAGCTGGTGAATACAACTCGGGGCTTACAGCAATACAAGATGCTATCCTACGCTCACAAAGTGAAGCACTCTTTTATGATGAATTTTCAGCTAACTTAGCCGTGCTTGCTGTTGAGCTCACAAATGCAAATCAGGCTACTGCAAGTGCTCAAACAGCTGAAGCTGCACTAGCTGCCAGCCAAATTACCCTGGAGTTGAACCCAGTACATCTAAACTTTTACAAAACACGAGCCCGAACACTCATTACACTTTCACAGCTGCAACCATCACTTCTCTTAGCAGCACAGAATACCCTCGAAACCGCAATAGCTCGTGCACCAAATGATCCAAAACTGTTTTATAATCTGGCTCTGGTAGAATTAGGGCTAGAAAACACTGAACATGGTTTGGCACTACTTGAAAGAACTGTAGAGCTTAAACCTAACTACCCTTCTGCAAGAATGCAGTTGGGCAAAGAGTATAAGGCATTGGGTAGAACTGATGATGCTGCCAAACAATTTAAGTATATTTTAGAGTTCATCGATCCAACAAACCAAGAGGCCATCACTGAGATAGCAAGCGCTTCAGCACAAACTGAGACAAAAAAATAACTTATGAAAATAGTAACAGTGCCTCATGAGGCACTCAGAAAACAAGCAGAAACTGTGACAACAGTCGACACTAACCTCGTTCGTTTTATTGGCCAGTTAGAAAAAACACTTCGAAAGAAAAATAACCCCAGAGGAGTTGGACTGGCAGCACCACAAGTTGCAACTAACTTAGCTATTTTCACCACACTACTAGAAGTAAGTAGAAATAAAGAACAACAAAGAGTATTTATCAATCCTACCATTATCGATGCTTCTGATGAGTTAGTTCTTGGTCCAAATGATGATGAGACAAGTCTTGAGGGATGTCTTTCTATTCCAGGCATTTATGGTCCTGTCCCTCGCCATAGCTGGGCAACATTTCGGTATGATTTGGTGAAAGGTTCAGAACTAGTTTCACACACTGAAACATTTACAGACTTTTCTGCACGCGTTATGCAACATGAACTAGACCATCTCCATGGAATCCTTTTTACAGATCACATCTTAAAACACAAACTACCTGTGTATCGTGAACACCCTAAAACAAAAAAATTGGAAGAAATAAGTCTTGATGCCTTGGAGCTTCTCTAAACATGCCTAAACTAACTATAGCCGTAGCGGGTACCACAAGTAGAACACTCTTGTGTCTTGAAGCACTCAAAAATGACCCACGATTTGAAATTGCTTGGGTACTTACTCCCACACCAAAACCAGTTGGCAGAAAACAAGTACTTACACCTAACCCCGTAGACGAATTTGCACAAGATAATGCTCTACAAACATTTCTTATAGAATCGAAACTAAACCAAGAAATGCAGCAAAGTATTGAGTTACAGGTAAAAAACAAACCAATAGACTTTTTACTTGTGGTTGATTTTGGATACCTTGTGCCAGATTGGTTATTAAAGATACCTAAAATTGCTCCTGTAAATATTCATCCTTCGGCATTACCAAAATGGAGAGGCAGTGCCCCAGGTCAGTTTGCACTACTTTTTGGTGAAAAAGAATCGGCTGTAACGCTTATGGTTATGAATGAACAGTTTGATGGTGGGCCAATTATTGCGATGCTACCCTTTGACATCCAAACAACTTGGACAACCGCTGATTACTACAAACACAGTTTTGCCTTAATCACACCAAAACTAGCACAGCTCCTTGTAGACTTTGCAAAAAACCAGGATTGCACACCACAACCACTTCATTCACCTACGCCTGTGGCGAAGCGTATTACAAAAGACGATGCATTTGTCCCATGGCACTATGTCAAAACTGGCCTGCAAGGGGAAATACCTTCCAATCTATCTCAACTTTCTCCATTATTCCTGGAAGCTCTCAACGCACACAAAAGCATTGCACATCTCTTTGAAGCTGCTACCAGAGCACTGCAACCATGGCCAGGTATGTGGACCATTGTTTTAACAGAAAACGGAGAAAAACGTATGAAAATTATCTCTGCACGTGTTGAAAACAATATGTTTAGGCTCGAAAAAGTTCAGATTGAAGGCAAGAACGTTACAAACTTTAGTGAAATTGAAAAAAAACTTAGTTAGTTTCTGGTTTTTTCCAGTGTGTGGTAGCACCAGATTTTTTGAGCATACGAAGCACCTTAGTAGGTACTTTCATGCGCTGTTTTACACCATCAAGTAGTACAGTTACTGTATGCAAGTTGTACTTAAACTTTCGTTTGGTACGGTTTTTTGCATGAGAAACCCTATTACCGGTGTGTGATGTTCGTGGATATTTAAAAACAAAGCTTGACATAACAGAGTGTGATTATATCACTTAGATTTTATTTTTCAAAAGGGGAAAATGCTGCAGTGGAAAGAGTCACTAACTCATGGTGAATTCTCTTGATATTGCTATAATGGCATCCAACTATGATGTTAAGTTATCTTTTTAGTAATCCACTTCTCTTCTTGATTTCTGCTGGCTCACTGCTTGTGGCACTTACCATTCACGAGTTTGCACATGCATGGATGGCAGACAGGCTGGGTGATCCCACACCAAAGTACCAAGGGAGAGTAACCTTAAACCCACTTGCTCATCTAGATCCAATGGGAACCGTAGCAATCCTATTAATTGGGTTTGGTTGGGGTAAACCAGTTCAGTTCGACCCATTTAATCTCAAAGATCCTAAGCGTGACACGGCTCTCATCTCATTTGCAGGGCCTGCATCTAACCTCATAGTAGCTGTGATACTCTCCATTGTTGTCTCACTTCTACCAAACATAACAATAGTACTCAACTTACTTGGCCCAGCACTGGTATATGCTATCTACATCAATGTGATGTTGGCAATTTTTAACTTGGTTCCTGTATATCCACTCGATGGTCAAAAAATCCTTAGTGCCTTTTTACCCAAAGAAACAGCGCTTGCATATGAAATCTTCATGCGTCGATATGGCTCGTTGGTTCTTATTTCACTTCTCATCCCATGGAATGGCACATCACCTGTTTCCACACTCATTGGACCAATTATCGACTTTGTGATTGGAATTCTGCTCTAAAAATCTGTAAGAAGCTGTGTCAAGTTAGTAATCGTTTTAGCACTACTGTGTTTTGTATCGTCTACTCTATTAAGCCAAACAGGGGTAACCGCACTTGAGATTAAACCATCAATATATTCTAGGTTATCATCAATAACAACACTACCAGTGGCAAGTTTTGCTATTACCTGCGTATCAAGTTTCCTTCGAGCGATGTGAACTTCTTCTGGTATAAAAAAATCAATAATCCCTGTGAATTGAAGTTTTCTACGTTGAAACTCTGTAAAACCTTCAGAATATATTCCCAAACCCACACCGTGTTTTTGCAGGTGCGTCAGCACAGCAAAAACTTCTGGATAGAGGCAGTCAGCATATATCTCCCGCAATGCAAATAATTCAAGTAAGACCTCTACGGAAACGCCACCTGCTTTAGCCAACACGCCACAATACGCTACAAAATCAAAGTCGGTAGCCTTCTGAAGTGTATATCGGTACACCTGTTCTGCACCTAAAAGGTGTTCTTCAGTTAAACCGAGTCTTTCCAATAACAGCGGACGTAAGTGCTTGTGTGCAAATTGTGGTGTATTAAATAAGGTAGAATCAATATCGAAGTACATGAACATACCTAGTAGTATATACTCCCAACTATCTATGCACACACCAAATGTAGAAACACTAACTCTAGGAGCGCTCGATACTAACTGCTATATCGTGTGGTGTCCCCAAACGCTTGAGTGCGTGATTATCGACCCTGCAGATAGCGCTCAAACTATCATTGACCGCATCCAGCAATTAAAGCTCAAGCCAATATCGATTTTACTTACACACGGTCACTTTGACCATGTTCTTGGAGTTTTAGAACTCTACTTAGCATTCGATCTACCTTTTTACCTACACAAAAATGACCTCCAGCTTATTAAAACTGCACAAAAAAGCGCAGAACATTGGCTAAAAAAAGCCTGTGATCCCGTGCCTACTCCCACACACTTCTTGGCTGAAAACAGTGTATTCTCCTTTGGCACCTGCCAACTTGTGGTTATTGAAACACCTGGTCATACTCCCGGAAGTGTCTCATTTATGTCTGCCCAAAACTCACAGGGTGACAGCATCTTATTTAGTGGTGACACTCTTTTTAAGAACGGTGTGGGAAGAACTGACTTTACTTACTCAAGTCCAAAGGACTTAGAAAAATCAGTACAAAAACTGTTGAAATATCCTCCAAACACAGTCATTTTTTCTGGTCACGGTGATGTTACAACAGTGGCAGCCGAGTTGCAGAACACTATTTTTTAGCCAGCATGGATATAGACTGAACAATGTTGGAAGCTAGTGCATCTCCCATCCATCGCTTTTTTTCTTCAAACAAGTGGTAGTTTTTCTTGCTCAAAGCTTGAAGCTTAGCGTATTTTTCCGCCAAAACTGCATGTGCTCTTGGTTTAGTTAGATCCGACTGGTCGAATGCAAAAACCTCTGAAGAATACAGAGTAAACTGCAGTTTAAATAAGTCATAAGCTGCCAATGTACAAATTACAGGACATTCATCAGCAAGAACTGTAAGCGCACCGCTTCTAAGCCAACGCTCTGTTATACGTTCACCTCCATATGGGGCTAACAAAACTGCAGTTTGTGGTTGTTCACGAGCCTCAACTACCCTTTGTACATACTGTGCATTCAATCGTTTTTTTTCTGGGACATCTAGGCGTGATATATTCTTAAACTTTCGCTTTGTATAGTTAAACTCTTCTTTTCTAAATACCGGATGCAATTCATATACATGCTGTAACTTAGTAAAAAGGTGTTCTTGTAAAAGTGGATTGTAAAAAAAACTGGCTGCAGCTGGACCTACCACAGTTTGTATTTGTGTATCCTGCAAAAGTGCTGCACACACTGCAACAATATCTATAAACCCTGGATGTGCATCTAGCACCACCATTCCACGTTCTTTCGTTGTCGTATTTGAAATCGTTTCAAACGCTTGTTGGGTTGTATCATCACTGGAAAGTTTTACCCTCGAGACCACTTTTCCAAATGGTAATCCCAGGTACCGTAGATCACGCAAAGAAGCAAGTTTCTCTGTGGGATTACTCATAGGTAACTAAAATTCATCTAGGTAATTCTAATACACTACTCCCCGTACCCAAAAACGTTTGTCCCAGTAACTTTGATACCTGCTCTAAAAATTCTTGGTCTTTCCAAGCCTCAGTGTACCAAGTCCTGTATCTCCACAGTAAAAAAGATGCTTTACCTTCTTTTGAGATATTACTTATCAGCTCTTTTACACCAAAGAGACTAAACCCCTTTTGGGTTACCAATAGTTGAATATAGTAAGCAAATACTTTTCTTGCTTCCTTAAATGATCTGGCGTCCAAGAGTCTACCTAAATGTATGCTATACAAGGTAATGGCTTGGTCTGCACTAAAGTCATCAGCCCCAATCCAATGCTCTGTGTGATATTCATTGAATGCCTGCAGTGCAGTGTCATAATCTGCGTGCTTTATTAGCGAAACAAGCAACTCTCTTTTGCCTTCAGCCTGTGTTTGTAGCTCTGTAAGCACTTGTTGCAGACTGGACATCCAGGATATAACTTGGTGCTCTGACAAAATGCCGGCCAAAACCTTTGATAACTCAAATACATCACGAGCAGCGGCAAGTTGCGCATTCTGTTCACCATACACTGCATTCCAGTATTCTCCCCGAACTTGGGCTTTTTCTGCAGTGCCTGCCAACGGATAGCACATCAAGACTGCCTCTATTGC
>CAZMZI010000014.1:0-16786 GCA_964570775.1 uncultured Pseudomonadales bacterium
ACCTTGCCTTATTTTGTTTAGATAAATAAATTGGTATGTGTAGTCATACACTTGAGGTACAAAATGATACGAGGCAAAGTCATTGCCTTCTGCAAGCTTATACGCAGTTTCCACCGCAGCAAGTTTGGGAGCATACAGTTCATTTGAAGTTTCTGATAATCGAAGATATGTGGTTCGTTCTCTTACAACATGAACGAGAGCGAGAATGGTGCATATAACAATCAATGCAGGGATAAATGTAGCAAATCGTTGCTTAAAAAAACCAACTGCAGCAATTAGCCACACCGGAAAAAGTGCTACCAAATAGTATGCCTTAACAGGAAGCACGAGATATAATAAAAAGGTGCCTACCAGCAATGTTTGAAGCACTACTGCTTTGGTGTCAAACTTGTTTTGACGTAAATATACAAATGTGGCTATTAAAACTAAAACTCCAATGACCCAATGTGAATGCAGTGGAGAAACTGCATTTGCAGCTACTTGAAACATTTCTGTTGCAACCTCAAACACCTTAAGTAAACCTTTTTGATTTGTTTCAATTTGCTCTGCTTGTGTTCCAAAATCCGATACAAAAGCCAGTACCGACTTAGTTTGAATAAAGTTATTTTTTAATTCAAAGAGGGCAGATGGTAACAGAGTAGAGAGAAAAGCAGTTATGCTATAGAGTATTTGCTTTGCAGATATCTGTGGTTTAAGTTGCCAAAAAATACCTAGAACTAACGGCACCGCCACAATAGCAAATGCTACCTGAAAATGAAAAAATAATGAACAAAGCAATGCAATGCCAATAAGATGGTTTGTGGATATTTTTGCATTTTTCTTAATAGCAAAAAGTAACACGAGTAAGGGCACCATAATGAGTGATGTCATGTATGGTGTCCAGGCGTTTTGTTGACTTCCAATGAGGCCACTAGATACTGCAAAAACAAAGGATTCAAGTTTGCCAACAAATCTGAATAGCAAAAATATTGAAACAACTACAAAAAGCCAAACAACCAAAACACCTGCAAATGGATGAAAATTAAGTAGTATGGAAGGTATTAATGCTAAATAGTACCAGAATGGCCCATAAAATAACCCAGGAATACTGGTTGTAGGCCCTACTAGACTAGGATCGGCATACTGAAACATTTCCAACATGATGAGCGAATCTTTAGCCATGTCGTACTGAAAAGTGAAAAGACCACCGCGAATGGGATACCAACGCAGAAAAAGTGCCAGAATAGAAATAACAAAAAAAAGATGTGTACCACTTACTATTTTTTTTATCATGATCTACTATACAGTATAGTATCTCGACAGAGGTTTGTATGGACAAAAAAATACTCATTACAGGAGCGGGTGGATTTATAGGATCTCATCTAGTTGATACTCTGTTGCGATCTGGAGTTCCAGCAACAAGGATTAGAATTCTCTTGTGGAACGATGAAAAGCTGACTAATTTACCTCAAGAGGATTTCGAGGTTTTTCGTGGTGATATTAGAGATGCAAAGTTGATGATGAAAATCACCAAGGACGTAGAGTTGGTGTACCACTTGGCAGCTAGGATTGATTTTGATGGTAAAACATATGAAGAGTATGAAGACGTAAATGTACTTGGCACACAGTATTTACTAGATGGCTGCAAAGTAAACGGAGTTTCTAAGTTCATTCTGTATAGCTCTATAGGAGTATATGGACTACCAGCTGCAACAGGCCCAATCGAAAATTGGGATGAGACCCATGCTCCTACCTATACTAATTTTTATGGTAAGTCCAAATGGGAGGCTGAAGAACGAGTTCGTGCTGCCCATGCATCCTTCAAGTTACCCTACGCAATTATCAGACCTGCAAGTGTCTATGGTCCAAGAGAAAAAGGGCCAACTCTTGCACTCTACAAAGCAATACAGCGTGGCTTTTTTTTGAGAATTGGTAACGGCTTAAACAAAATGCACTATGTATATGTACAAGACCTTGTTGATGCAACTATGCTTGCAGCAAAATCTAAGATTTCAGATGGGGAATACATTATTGCTGGCCCTAAACCACCAACTTTTAATGAAGTTATCAGTGCAGTAGCAAAGAGCATTGGTAAGTCTGAACCAACTTTGTGGTTACCAACTAAGGTGGCATTACTAATAGCACAAATATGTGCCATAGTTAACAAAGTATTTTCACTTAATTTACCACTTTTCCCATCGAGAGTTAGAACAATGACCACGCCTTATTATTACTCAACAGCAAAAGCAAAGAAAAAACTAGGCTATACACCCAAAATTGGGTATAAAGAAGGCTTTAAAAAAACAGGTGAATGGTATTTACAACATGGGTACCTGTAATGAAAAAAAATACCCCACACGTCACTATCGGGATTGTTACCTGCAACTCTGCGTTATATATTGACGCCTGCATTTCATCAGTCCTATCACTTTCTTACCCAAACTACTCAGTTATTATTTTTGATAATGCTTCAACAGATCAAACACTGCAAAAACTACAAGAATTTAAATCTGATTCACTTTCTGTAATTCGCTCAAAAAAGAATACAGGCTTTGCTGCTGCTCACAACACCATAGTGCGGACATCTCAAGCCAAGTATGTTGTTGTACTTAACCCGGACACTACTGTCTCCAAACATTTCTTGGAACCACTAGTTGAGAAACTGGAAAAGGATTCAAACTGCATTGCTGTACAGCCATTAGTGTATCTCTTTGACAAAAAAACAATTAATCTTACAGGAAAGGTAACTCACTATTTGGGATTTGATTGGATTAGAGATTATCAACAATCAAAGATACCACCAGCTGCTAACGTATACTCAATTAGTGGTTCTGGTGTTTGCGTTAACAAAGAACTTTTTCTTGCGGTAGGTGGATTTGACGAAGCATACTTTATGTATTACGAAGACTCCGACTTTTCCTGGAGATCCTTAATCCTAGGATATAGTCTCTACTTTGAGCCCAAAAGCGTTATGTATCATGATTACAAATACATACCAGAAGAGAAGTATTTAAGTTTACAAAAAAAGATGTTTTTGATTGAAAGAAATCGACTTGCTACAGTCTTTAAAAATTACTCAATAAAATCACTGATATTACTCCTCCCGGCTCATCTTTTTATGGAATTAGGAATGCTTTTATATGCTGTTTGTACCGGTTGGGGAAAAACTAAGTTTTTAAGTTATGTATCTCTTTTACAACTACTTCCACACCTTTTTCAAAAACGATTACATCTCCAGTCACAAAGAAAAGTTGATGATAGTGAAATTATGAAACACTTTGTTGATACTATTACCTTTTCTGCTTTCCAAAACCCTGTTATTACCAAAGTAGTAAATCCGATACTAAGAATGTATTGGAAAATTATTTCTCGAATACTTTTAGTATGAAGAAAAAAATTGCTATCACAGGTTTATCTGGTGTTATAGGTAAGGGATTATTATCCATGTTTCCTGCAGAGAACTGGGATGTGATTGATCTTTTTCACACCAGCCCATCATACAAAAGTAAAAACATACAGTCTATTAAGGTGAATTTGTTAAATGATAGTGAAGTTCAAACAGCATTGGAAACATCAAAACCAGATTACATTTTACACATGGCTGCAGCCACACATATCGATGAGTGCCAGAAGGACAAGATACATGGAAAAAATGGTAAGGTTTGGAAGCTAAATGTCGAAGCAACTAAGTCTATTATTACCGCAGCCAAAAAGATTGGTAGTACAGTTGTGTATTTATCTACTGAAAGCGTTTTTGGTCAATCAAAACAGAGTTGCCCGTTAGAGATGGCAACAAGAAATCCAGTGAGTTGGTATGGTTTCACCAAAGCTGTAGCAGAGGAAGAAGTAATAGAGTTGGGAGATCGTGGAGTGATTCTAAGATCTGTAGTTGCATACTCCTTAGATAGGTCAATACCTACTATTTATGCTCAGATGGCAAACGAATTTTTAAAGGGAGAAAATTGGTTTGCAGTTACTGACCAATACTTTACGCCAACAGTAATAAATGATATTCAAAATGGTATTTACCAAACATTGGCACGAGACTTACAAGGTGTCATTCATATTGTTAATCCACAGCTAATTACTCCTTATCATTTTGCAAAAAAAATTGCTAAGCATCTTGGGTACGATGAAGATCTTGTTTTACCAAAAACTCTTGAAGAATATTTTGGACTCCAAAGAGCTGGATATCGACTTCGTTATGCATGCTTAGATGCTACACTTTCAAGCAAAAAACTTGGATTTACTCCGCAGACAATAGATGAGGTTTTATTCAAGGAAAACGCATGAAAATATTACAGGTAGTTCCTTATTTTTATCCGGCTTGGGCATATGGTGGCCCAGCAAAACTCGTATATGACACTAGCTGTTTTTTTGCTGCTCAAGGTCATGAAGTAACCATATACACTTCAGATGGATATGACAAAGAAAAAAGGATGCCATTGTCATTACACATCCACAAAAAAGGAATAAAAGTTCATTACTTCAAAAACATCCATAACACTCTTGCATATGTATATAATCTCTTTTTTACACCTGGATTATTTGTAACTGCACTTTTGGAGCTACCAAAGTTTGATGTAATACATATACACGACTTTTATACCCTACAAAACTTTTGGGTTGGGTTGCTAGCTCGAGTTTTTCACATACCTTACATACTTAGCGTTCATGGGTGTTTAGAAGAAGTTCGAATGGGACAACGAAGTTTTTTTAAACAATTTTATATTTATCTTTATGGTAAACAGTTATTACTGCATGCCACCAAAGTTATTGCTAGCTCTGAAAATGAAAAAAATGATTACATAAAGCATGGAGTAAAGGGTGAAAACTGTATTTTACTTGCACATGGTGTGTCTGCTAGTGAGTTTACTTCTAACATCTCTCAAGTTGCTGCAAAAAAACAGTTTGGGCTTTCTAGTCATAAGCAAGTCATAACATTCTTGGGAAGAATTCATGCTGTTAAAGGCCTTGATTTGTTAGTAAGTGCACTTCCATATCTTAAAAATAAGGAATATACAGTGGTGATTGCTGGTTCCGATGATGGGTATCAACAGGAGCTTGAAAAGTTAGTTTTAAAAATGAAGTTACACAATGTGGTGAAGTTACTGCCAGCGTGTTTTGGGAGTCAAAAAGCAGATTTGTTTAAGGCAACTGATGTATTTGTGTACCCATCATATTCTGAGGGTTTTTCACTTGGCATTTTGGAAGCAGCATCTGTTGGTTTGCCTCTAGTTATTACAGAAGGTTGCCACTTTCCTCTAGTAGGCAAAATGAAAGCTGGTATAGTGGTTGCACCAGACAAAAAGAGACTAGCTAATGCGTTAGATGAGCTGTTATCAGACAAAAACAAAAGAAGTGAGTATGGAAAAAATGCTGCAAAGTTAATAGCACAAAAATATTCTATGGAATACATTGGACAAATTTTACTAACACTTTATGCGTCAACTTATTAATTTACTTTCATTCTACAGTAATCTTTTTTTAGCATTCATATTTTGGAGAAGCGGCAAAGGAACTCTGCAGGGCAAGGAACTTGGTAACCCAGGTGCCTCTTGGTGGGTTCCAGATTTACTACTTTCAAAAATGCCGCTTGTATACTCTGGTGGTGTTGGAGAGGATATTAGTTTCGATCTAGCCATAGAAGCAAACTACAACGCAACAGTTTATACATTCGATCCGACGCCAAAAGCTATAGCATATATTGCTACTCACGATTTACCAAAAAGAGTTTATTTTTTACCAATCGGACTTTGGAAATCAAACAGGAATATGAGATTTTTTTCACCTAAAAGTAGTTCGTCGGTCTCACATTCAATACTTAATTTACAAAATACTGCTGATTACTTTGAAGCTAAGTGTTACACACTTTCCACATTGCAAAGAGTGCTTGGTCACAACAAAATTGACTTGCTAAAAATTGATATCGAAGGAGCAGAATACGCTGTTTTGAATGATATGTTACAAACTGGAATCAAACCAAACTGCATTTGCGTTGAGTTCGACCAGCCAACAACATTTAGACTAATGTGGACAATGGTTCAAAAGCTACATCAAGCTGGATATAGTTTAGAGAAGAGAAGCTATTTTAACTTCACCTTTGTACTCACATGAAAATTCTTGTAGTTTGTAACTACTATCAACCACAGTTTGCCTATGCTGAATCGATGATTGCTAAAAACTTAGTTGCATTAGGGCACACTGTTGAAGTGATTACCGGTAATCGTTACTTTCCTTTTCCGAACTATGAAGATACCGTGAAAACTATACTTGGTGATAGAGTCACTCCTGTTGGGATACAGAAAAGCAACTCACTTACAGTTACAAGAAAAAAAAATTATTTTGATCTTTTTGCTCGTTCTTTCTTTTTTGGTATCGCAAAAAAAATTAAAGAATATAAACCACAGATAGTTATTGTTTTTGGCATTTCCACGCCAGCCTGTATTCAAGTAGCTTTAGCAAAAAAAAGCATGTCTTTTACCTTTATTGCTGTTGATAGCCATCTACCATCTGAACTTTTTTCGGGGAACATTTTTCTTAAAAAAGTAGTATATGGTCTGTTTCGTATATTTTTTGCAAACTTGATAAGTGAAAATATCGATAAACCAATTGCAGTTCAAGAAGATACTAGAGGTGTTATTACCAATATATACGGTGTTACTAAAAAAGTGCAACTTATTTCCCATGGAACAGATGCTCAGTTATTTTCTTTCTCGAAAAAGGTACGAGAATCTACAAGAAAAAAACTTGGCATCGGTAATCGAGACTTTGTAATAATTTACGTGGGTAAATTAATACCCAGTAAAGGAGTTCATTTACTATTTGAAGCTTTTGGACTACTTTCTTCGAAGCATAAAAAAATGAGTATTACATTACTACTTGTTGGAGCAGGCCCAAATGAATATCAATTAGAATGCATAAATAAAGTGCCAAAAGAATATCAAAATAATTGCATATTTACAGGAATGCAACTCCAACAAACGTTGCCTACTTTTTATTCAGCCTCAGATGTAGCCGTTTGGCCATTACAAGAGTCTCTTGCTATGGTTGACGCTGCAGCCATGTCATTGCCATTTATTGCAAATCACACACTAGGAGCAAGGGAAAGAATAGCTAATAACAATGCTTTGCTGTACAAAAAAGGCGATGTACATGATTTGTCTACCAAAATTGAAGACCTCATGACAAATGAAAAAAAGAGGATTAGTATGGGTACAGCTGGCAGAGAGCTAGTTGAAAAGAACTTTTCATGGAAAATGAGAGCACAAGCATATATTAAGGGATTTACATGATACTCGTTTTGACCGGAACTAGACCTGAACTAATTAAAATGGCACCTGTGCTGCGTGAATTAGATAATCAAAAAGTTCCACATCTGTTTGTTCATTCAGGACAGCACTACTCATATGAAATGGATGGTCTTATTATTAAAGATTTAGGTATCAAGCAGCCAGATTTTCATCTGCAAGTTGGTTCGGCAAGTCATGCCGTGCAAACAGGTAAAATTATGGAAGGAATTGAGCAATTATGTTTGGCTCATTCACCAAAATTGGTCCTCGTTCATGGAGATACAAACACTACACTAGCTGGTGCACTTGCAGCAAAAAAACTTCATATTTTGGTGGGACATATTGAGGCAGGCCTACGTAGTTTTGATTACACGATGCCGGAAGAAATAAACAGAACATTAGTTGACAGACTTAGTGATATCTTATTTGCTCCAACACTTACCGCAAAACAAAACTTAAAAAAAGAGGGTATAACTGGGAAAAAGGTGGTTGTTACAGGTAATACAATTGTAGATGCAGTAGTACAACACGCAAAGCTTTCACAAACTTCTTCAATACTAACCAAACTAAAAACTAAGAAAAGTAACTATATTTTGGTTACCGCCCATAGGGCAGAAAATGTAGATTCAAAAGAAAGTCTTTCCTCACTACTTGCCTTACTGTCACATGCACAACAGGTTGTTGGGCTGCCACTTCTTTGGCCGATTCACCCAAGGACAAAAAAATCGATCGATGCCTTTAAACTAACTTTGCCAAAACAGTGTACCGTTTTTAATCCTGTTGGTTATGTTGATATGCTGGCACTTATTAAAAATGCAGAACTTATCCTTACTGATTCTGGAGGGTTGCAAGAAGAAGCATATATCTTACAAAAAAAACTTATGACACTACGAGATTCAACAGAGCGACCCGAGACACTTAGTGCCAATTTTATCATTCACACTAATTTTGATTTGTTTGATTCAGCTTGGGAAGCATATGAGAAGGGTATACCAACTTGGTCAGATACATTTGGTGATGGTAGTGCAAGCAAAAAAATTGTAGACATTTTAAGGAAGAACATATGAAACAACAAACAGTATGTGTGGTTGGTTTAGGATATATTGGTTTACCAACGGCTCTTCTTATTGCGGAATCTGGAATTAGAACTATTGGTTTTGATGTAGATAAAAACAAGATTGAGAGTTTGGTTTCAAACAAACTTTATTTTGAAGAAAAAGGATTAGAACAACTTTTTAATAAGGTACAAAATCAAAAATCAATCACATTTTCCACCTCAATTTCAAAAGCTGACGTTTTTATAATCGCGGTACCTACACCACAAAAAAAAGCAACAGACGGTCAGTCAGCATGGGCTGACTTGAAGTATGTGTTTTCTGCATTAGACATGATTAAACCTGTTTTTGAAGATGGAAACCTTATTGTTATTGAATCAACCGTAGGTCCTCGAGACTGTAGTGATCAACTGGTTCCCTATATTGAAAAATGGAATACTAGATTTCACTTTGCACATTGTCCTGAAAGAGCAATACCAGGAAACACACTGTTTGAAATGGTACATAACGACAGAATTGTTGGAGCCACTGATGCACAAAGTGCTTTGCTTACAAAAGAACTTTATTCAAACTTTGTAAAAGGTGCTTTGTATGAGACCTCAGTAACTATTGCTGCTAGTTGTAAAGTTATGGAAAACACCTTTAGAGCAGTTAACATTGCCCTTGCAAATGAGTTTGCACTGCAAGCAGAAAGACTTGGCTTTAATGTGTGGGAGGCAATCTCGCTAGCTAATAAGCATCCTCGAGTTTCTATACATCAACCAGGTCCAGGTGTAGGCGGACACTGTATTCCTATTGATCCTTGGTTTTTTGTTGAAAAAAATACCGCACCTCTCATTAAATTAGCGTTGGAAATCAACGAAGAAATGTCCCAACATGTTGCTAATACAATAAAACATACTATTTCGTCTAAAAAGATAAGTAATCCAACTATAGCGATACTTGGATATGCATACAAGAAAAATGTTGATGATACCAGAGAAACACCAGCTGAAAGTATTATTGCTAAGTTACCTACCGGTTCAAAAGTATTTATCACCGATCCCTACGTATCAAATCCATCTTTTGTAACTCTTACTGAAGCTCTTACAAAAGCGAACATTGTTGTGCTTGCAACTGATCATGACGAATACACCCAAATAAAATTTGAAAAGTACCCTAATATCCAAGTAATCTACGATAGTAGAAATTGCTTTAGTAATGCAGCACTTGAAGGCACTCAGGCTTTGGTATATAAACTGGGAACACCAGTAGAATATGACAAAAAATGAGCAAATCCTTTTAGCGATTTCATGGTTAAAAAAAGCACAAGATACAACAAAAAGCGGAGGAGTATCGGCTTGGTACTCACTTTTAACAGGTTGGTCCCATCCCTATATTGAAACAACCGGCTACATTATTAATACATTTCTTGATTGTGCTGATCAGTTTCCAAATGAAAGAAAAGACTTGCTTCAGAGAGCTGTGCAGATGGGTGAGTTTCTTATTTCACAGCAACTGCCAAATGGTGGGTTTAGAACAGCAACGGTAGCCCAACAAGACCCCTCACCACCAACTGTTTTTAATACCGGACAAGATCTATTAGGATTAACTGCACTGTTTAAAAGTACAAGAAAAGAAAAGTATAGAAAATCTGCAATTAAGGCTGCTGATTTTTTATGCAGCATCCAAGAACCCAATGGTAGTTGGATACGAAATACATATGGAAACACAGTGCATACATACCACACTCGAGTAGCATGGGGGTTGTTAACTGTATTCGAAATTACAAAATCAAAAAAGTATAAAGAATCGGCTTACAAAAACCTACTGTGGGCTACTTCAAATCAATTACCTAACGGCTGGTTTGCACTTAATCACCTTCCTCCTCCAAATACAACCACTCCATTTACTCACACTATTTCCTATGCCATTGAGGGGTTTTGGTGGTCAAGCCTTATTTTACAGTCACCGCAACTAGCACTTACAGCCATAAAGGGTGCCCATCCACTTGCGAAATTCTATCTTAAAAAAGGAAAGTTACCTGGATCATTCGATGCACAGTGGCACTCTACCGACGCCTATAGCTGTTTAACCGGCGATGCACAACTTTCACTGATGTGGTGGAATATGTACGGATTAACAGGAAAAAAAATGTATAAACAAGCAGGTGAAAAGATGAACGAGTATCTACTGTCAAAACAAGTAACCTCTAACCTAGTGCCTTCAATTAAAGGCAGTTTAGGTGGGAGTGATCCAATATACGGTGATATTTTTCCTCCAAAAGGTTACTGTCGATTTGCGTACTTAAACTGGTCAACAAAATTTTTTATTGATGCACTGCTTGCAGAAGAAAAGTATTCATAATTACATGCAGTTCATCAAATCACTAACCACCATACTCTCACATCCAAATAATGTACACAAAAAAATGTATTCTATTTTTTTAATACTGTGGTGGAAAATAAATCAACTTTTTTTCAAAATTCCAGCAGTTATTACATTAGTAGACGATGTTAGAATTGTGTGCTATCCATTCAGTTCCTATGGTAGTTTTGTGGTGTACTCTCGATTTCCTGAATATTACGAAATGCAATTTTTTCACTCCCTAGTGGAAGAAAATGACACAGTAATTGACGTGGGAGCGAACATAGGTGCTGTTACATTACTAGCTGCACACAAGTTAAAAAAAGGAAAAGTATACTCATTTGAGCCAACGCCAGAACTGCTGATACATCTGCGTGAAAACATGAACTTAAACAACTACTCCAAAAAAGTTATCATCGAACCTATCGCTGTATCAGACCAAATTGGCAGTTGCACGTTTGTAACTGGTGCACAATCTGAGGTTAATCATCTCTTGGTAAAAAATGACAATAAACAAAAAAGCATCACAGTACCTACAACTACCTTAGATTACTATTGTAGTACACACAAATTAAATACCATTCAAGTATTGAAGGTAGATGTAGAAGGAGCAGAGCCACTAGTAATAAAGGGTGCTAAAAAGCTTTTTACTAATGGTGCTATTGACATCATGCTCTTTGAGTTGAACTTGCACATGTCTAACTTTGCTACTACACCTCAGATGCTTTTTTCCAGTATAGGTGATAAATACTTTATCTTTGAATTTGATTCAAACGGTATGCTTTCACTTATTCCCAGAAGTAAAACCTTTACAACTACGGTTAATCTTGTTGCTGTTAAAAAAGACGTTAGAGTGATTAGAAAAGTACTGCCATATCTCTCCTATGTCCGCAACACATAAACTTATCTCCCAACTACTAGTATCTGCTCTTGGAACTAAAAAACAACTTTCTATTATAGATTTTGGCTGTGGTGCTGGTGATCTGCTTACGTATCTAGATGGTACTGTTCATATTAAGAAGTATCATGGCTATGATATAAGTCCAAAAGCCATAGCAGCAGCCAAGCGATTATTTTCAGCAAAAGAACTACGTTTTACTTTAAACAAAAAAAATCAAAAAACTTCATTTGGAAAATCAAACTCTCAGGATGCTGTTGTGTTAGTTGGCGTGCTTCAATATCTGAGTGATTCAGAAATAGAGTCACTCTTTACAGAGGCAAAAAGAGTACTAAAGCAAGATGGCTACTTAGTATTGAGTACCACCACAGATTTTTGGTTTTACCAACTCATCAATATATATCAATTTGTCATTAGTCATCGCTACTTTAAACCGCAGTATATTGTCCGTCTTTTAGGAAAATATGGTTTTATAACTACCTACTTACAAAAAGGACTCATTATTGCACCTCTTTTTTCTTCTGTTTTTTCACTATTCTTTGACACCTTAGACAAGCTACTATTCAAAACAACAGGAGAGTTGGGAATTATAGGAAAAACTGCAAGAAAATGCATAGCACCTCTCATTGGTCTTGAGTTTGCGATACCGCTTTCGGCTGGCTACACCACTTTTATCATTGCTAAGAAACACACGAAATGAAACTAAAAGTTGCAGTTATTTTAGATAATAAAGAACGAGAATATGAGTATTCTGTAGTACTCAAAAAACAGCTTGAAAAAAAGTTAAAGGCTGACGTGTTCATAATTGGCAGCATAGCTGAAAAGCAAAGAATTATTTTGCTACTCTATATAATCAAACCACACTTCGTTTTTATGTCACAAGTGTTTGAGGATAGTTGTCGGCAGGTTGCAAGGTATGTACACGAAGCTGGTGCAAAAGTGTGTATCATACCCTCTGAAGTAAGACCTTCTGAAGCGTATATAAGACTTGCGCAATCAAAGTTATCATTTGATTCATATGTAGATTATTTATTTTTACCTGGAAAAAATTTGTCTACAATTTTTTCATACACCGATATTTCTAAAAAAAAGTTTTATATTACCGGTTCACCTAAAATTGATGTGTCACTAAGCACTAAAACAGAATCGAAAAAAAAGTTTCTTAGTAGGCACAACATTCCGCAAACCTACAAGAAATACATAACCATATTTACTTCATTTATTGATACAAACACCGAGTATCTACTTTCTGACCCACTGTTTAAGGATCAAGTAGCATTTAAAAAAACATTTAATGCCTGTGTTATTGAAACAAGAATTAAGTATCAAAAAGCCCTTGCAGCACTAGCAAAGAAATACCCTTCTTACGCCTTTTTAGTTAAACCACATCCCTTAGAGAAAAAATCACTGCAGTGTACAGAAAAAAATGTCTATTTTATTCAAAACGCAAAAGCACCAGATTTATTTAAAGTCACAAACTTAGCAATTCACTGGTTGTCAACTGTTGCACTGGAATGTTGGTTTCACGCTATCCCTGTAATTGAGTATTTTCCAGTTAAACAAAAAAGGTTCTTACCGGATTTTCACCTCGGTAATCCGTTATATTTTACTCAAAAAAATCTTCTTTTAGGAGTCGACCAGTACCTCACAGTTCCAATTGAAAGAGAGTATTTAGAAATTCAAAAAAAATACCTCAAGTATTCTTTCTTTTCTTTAGATGGAAAATCGGCAACTAGAATTGCAGAAGTACTACAAAAATCAAATAAAAACATATTAGTAAACTATAGATTTTCTGGTTCAATTCTAACTGTTGGAGTACTTCTTCTTGAAAAAATGATGGGAGTAACATTGAGTAGAAAGCTGATTAATAAACTACTTCCAACCTACAAAGCTGACTACGCTATCAAAAACTATATATTTGAGCAATAAGCTACCTATAAAATGTGTTTCCAAGAAAGAGGAGTGCCACGACTAATTGATTTTGCAGCTTTTTTTCCAAGTATTGAATAATAGTGTTTTGGATGCAGTCCAAATCCTGGTCTGATGGATCTGACTGTTTTTTCCGAGAAAATATCTCCCGCTTTCATGTCCTCTACAACAAACAATGATCTTCCAAACTCTTTATTTTTCTTAGCACTTTTGCTCAATGTATAGGTAGCTTTACCTAGTATCTTTTCTGCATCTCTAACTCTTTGTACCATCTGTGCAAACTCATCTGGTTCCATAGAGAAACTCGAGTCAGGCCCACCCATACTTCTATCTAATATAAAGTGCTTTTCAATAATTTTAGCCCCTAAACCAATTGAAGAAACTGCAACCAAATCACCAGTAGTATGATCTGAAATTCCAACCACCGTCTTGTATCGTTTCTTTATGTCTGTAAGTGTAGCCAAGTTTACTTCATCCAGTGGGGTTGGATAGGCAGAAGTGCATTTGAGTAAGGCTATTTGGGAGTTACCAACCTTTCTACAGGTACGTAGTGCCAATGCGATATCTTCTTTTGATGCTATTCCCGTTGAAATAATCATTGGTTTTTGTTGTTTTGCCATACTTTCAATAAGAGGAATATCTTGTATTTCAAAAGACGCAACCTTATATGCTGGAACATTAATTGATGCAAGCAACTCTACTGCCGTGATATCAAATGGAGAAGAAAAAAAGAGTAAGCCAACATCTTTAGCAACTTTCTGCAGTTTCGCTTGCCAATCCCAAGGAGTAAATGCCTGTTGATATAACTTATATAGTGTAGTTCCGTCCCAAATAGTACCCTGCTTTATTTGAAAGTATTTATTATCACAATTTAGTGTAATGGTGTCTGGGGTGTATGTCTGAATTTTTATCGCATCTGCTCCAGCTTTTTTTATAGCTTTAATTGTTTTAACTGCAATATTGAAATCCTGATTGTGATTACAGGAAAGTTCGGCAATAATAAATGCAGGTGAGCCGTCGCCTACAACTCTGTCACCAATTTTAAACTGCATAACTAAATTCCTTTCTATCTTTTAGTGAAGTTGGTACCTCTTTAAAACCGTTGGCTAAAAAAAATCTTTGTGATGCTTCATTTGAAATTTTCACTTCTGCCTTCAGCAATTGTATTTCTGGCCAAGTTTTCTTTAGTGCAACAATACCACTCTTGATAAGCTGAGTACCAATTCCTTTACCACTAAGACCTGGAAATACCGCAATACTTATGCTTGCAGTGGGAGAAACAAGCTCTGGAAGTATCTTAGTAAATCGTATATATCCCACAACACTGTTATCTTCAACTGCCACTAAAAAAAAAGTTGATTTATCTGAAATAATAGCACTAAACCATTGGTTGTGTTCATCTATGGTAAAGTTTTTCGTTTGAAATGAAACAGCACGAATATCTGGGTGATTGGCTATAACAAAGACACCATTTGAGTGTTCAAGCTGAGCATTACTTATTTTGAGCATACTGTAAGATTCGTTCTGCAACTCGCAGAGCGCCCTTCCCATCTACTAAACTAGACCCAATCTTACTCTGCTTTAGTCTTTTTTCATATGTCTGGTTTGTAAGAATTTTTTCTAAATTTTGTAATAAGTGACTGTCAAAGCTTGTAAGTTTTTCGTCTAAAAATTGAGCGTCACACCAATTAGAAATATTCATTTCTTGGTTATCCGCTATTTTTATTGCAACAGTTGGACAACCTACTGCAGCTAATTCGTAGAGCGTCTGCCCGGCAGCAGAAATAGTAAGGTCTGATTCAATCATTATTGCACACATTCGTTTGGCATTTAATGTGCCATCGGCAATAACTATCTTAGTTTTTTTTCCAAAGACCTTGTTAACTACATTTCTAATGTCTGAGACAAATTTAGAAGCAACGTTAGTACCACCAAAAGTTATGAAAATATATGAAATATTTTTTGCAATTTTCTTTGGCTGCAAACTCCAAAATTCAGGCCTTAGTAAGGCATACTGCGAACCTAATAATAAAGTACTTTTGTCTTGATCTACATACTGCAATTGTTCTGAACCCAAAGTGGGATTAACTATACATGCAGTAGGATAGGTAATCCTACAGTTGTCATCTATAACAACGCCGACATTCCCAAATGTAAACAGTTGTTGGTACTCAACGTAGGTTAGATTGTATGAGTCTACAATGACACAGTCTACCTTCTTAGTGTAATTCTGGAACTCATTTAGATAGAGTGAACAACTATGACCAAAATGCCGGAATGCACTTTGGAGTGCGCTACACCTATGAAAGTGTCCATGACCTGTTACCGGTGTTTTTTCAGTAAGAATTGAAATGGTCATTTTTCTTGGCTCAAATATACTGCTTTTGCAAATCGTAAGTCATCATAGGTATCTATATCAACAGCTGCTTCCCAGGGCAATATAAAGTAGGTGTGATTTGGACTATAGAACGTTTTTGACTTCTTTAACTCACTTGAGTTTGAAATCCAAACAGCTCCTGTTGGGCAGTACAGTTTTTCTAAATCTTGAGATCTTCTTGTTAATGCGTCCGCAAATAGAGGTGTAGCTGTATTATTTTTAAGCGAAAAAGCCCACCAAGGATTCATAAAACCAAACTCAAAACAACTTATCTGAGCTGTTGCCTTCGTTTGATTAAACTGCGTATGAGCTTGTTGCACGTGTTGAGCTGATCGTAAGGGACAGTTAGGCATAAGCTGTGTAACAGTAGTAAACTGACAGTTATAGTAGCTTTCAGCTTGATTCAATGCATGAAGAGTTGCTTGCGAAACTGATGAAATATCATCTGCATGCTGCAACCTGAGAAAGGGCACTTGCGCACCGTATTTTTTTGCAACTTGGGCTATCTCTTTCGAATCTGTGCTCACAAGTACCGTATCAAAAATACCTGAATCTATTGCAGCTTTAATGGTATAAGCAATGAGCGGTAAATCAAAAAATGAAATGATGTTTTTATGCGGTATTCTTTTTGATCCACCTCGAGCAGGAATGATTGCAATTGCTTCCTTTGTTACCATGCTGACCATCCTCCATCTACAATATAGGTTGAGCCAGTAACATAGGCTGCCTCTTTCGAGTTTAGGAACACAATTGGACCAATTGCTTCTTGCGATTTCATCATTCTTCCCATGGGAACATAGGTGGCAAACGTTGCTTTAAATTGGTCAGTAACTTTACCTTCAATCCCACCAAGACACACTGCATTAACTCGAATACCTTTTGGTGCTAACTGGGTTGCTAAGTCTTTAGT
>CAZMZI010000015.1:0-9332 GCA_964570775.1 uncultured Pseudomonadales bacterium
TATCTGCTAGCACAAACATTACAGCTAGCGGAGATAATACCACTGCACAACTTACTGCACCTGCTGGAAAAACAACAGGAGATTTTTTAACCGGTAGAATGCAAGATGACGAAAATCCGGCTGACACAATTAACTTAAGTTCAAGCCAATATACCGAACTGGAGTGGAACTTAATTGCAACAAGCACGGCAGTAGATACTGAAATATATTATTTTAGGATTACTGTAGGTGGTGTCCCGATTGGGACGTATACGGTTACCCCACAGTGGACAATTGGTGCAGCAGACCCAGACGTGCAACAAATCCACTACCGGTGGCGCAATGATGATGGAGACCAAGGAAGTCCACTTGCAGCTGGTTGGTATGATCAAGACTGGGGGTATCGTAAGAAAATGACCATTGATGCAGCTCAAGTTTCTGGGTCATCAGATTTAACAAACTTTACTATTCTTATTAGTTATACAAACGCTGATTTAAAAGATACAGGAAATAGTGGGCATGTTGGTCAATCTGATGGCGGAGACATTCTATTCACTAATTCATCTGGAACAAAATTGGATCATGAACTCACCAGGTATACACCTGCTACGGGTGAAGTAATTGCTTGGGTTGAAATTCCCACACTTGATTATAACGACAACACTGAAATATATATTTACTACGGAAATGCAAGTGTGGCAAATCAGTGGAACATAACTGGCACGTGGAGCAACTCTTATGCCATGGTGCATCACTTTAATGAGACGTCAGGTGCTCATTTAGATGCAACAAGTAATAACAATGATACAGTGGCAGGTACAGTCACAACACAAGGAACAGCTACTTCAAAAATTGACGGGGCAGATGACTTTAATGGTTCCTCAAATTACCTAGGTATTAGCGACTCGGGATCGCTCGATTTAAGCAACTTTACTATTTCAGCATGGGTATCTGTAGATACTTTTCCCGGAGCTAGTCAATATGACAACATTTTAGATAAACAGGCATATTATTTAGAAATAAATGGTACTGATGAGTTTGATTGTGGTGTGTTTGATGGGAGTTTTTCTGAACATACTTCAACAACTGCTAATTTAGCCACTGGTACGTACTATTACTTGTCCTGTGCTTTTGATAACACTAACGACCTAGCAAGGGTGTACAAAAATAATTCTGAGGTGGTGAATGAAGCAGATACAAAAACACCTAATGTTAATACCACTGATGTTGGTGTTATGGCTCTAAGTGGAGGTGTTGGCCAACACATAGATGGAAGATTGGATGAACTCATAGTTTCTAGTGAAGCACGTACAGCTGACTGGATTTTTACCCAATATAATAACCAAAATAGTCCGGGTGTGGGAGGATTTTTGTCAAGCATTGACACAGAAGAGAGCTCAAGTGGAACCGGTGCAACTTGGGAGGCTAACGAAGATACCGCAATTACAAGTGTTCCCAAGTCTACTACCTATAGAGTTCGTTTTGCACTTTCTAATGAGGGTGGTACTACCACAGGAGCACAGACCTATCAGCTAGAGGTAGCTGAAACAGGGACGTGTAGCTCGGGAACATATGCTGCTGTGCCAACAGACACCAGTGGAGATTGGCAAGTGACTGCATCTACTCATTTTACCGATGGGGCCGCAACCACCAATTTTTCTGGCAGTTTAACTGACGAAAATACTACTTTTGTTGCAGGTGAGATTAAAGACACAGGAAATACCACAGGAAATATCACGCTGGGGACTACTAACTTTACTGAAATCGAGTTTGCTGTTTCTGCAACGTCTAATGCTACCGATTCTGGAAGCTACTGCTTTAGACTCACTAATGTTGATACATACACGGTTTATCCGCAGGCAACAATTGCTGCCCCTTCACTAACTTTTACCCAGAGCGCTTACAGATGGTATGAGGATTCAGATAACGAAAATGTGACCGAATTGTGGGGGACTCCAAATTTGGCTGAGAATGGACCACTGGCTTTGCTGCCAGCTACTAATGCAGCACCTATCGATACAACAGAGCTACGCCTTCGCATAGCTCTCACTATTGGAGGTGTAACTTTATCATCGACATCGCAGCAGTTTAAGTTACAGTATAAAGCTGGAACAGATGCTAGTTGTACATCAGGCTCTTGGACAGATGTTGGTGCAGGAGGAGGTGGGGTGATTTGGCGATACGCTACCTCTGGTGTAACTGATGGCACCACGCTCACTGCACTCAAGATTACTGCCGCTGATGTACTGCAAGTATATGCAAAATCAAGTCCTACTACTACAAACCCTAATAGTGCAACTGTTGGGCAAGATATAGAGTATGATTTTCACATTCAAAACAATGTTGCTGCAGATGCTACAACCTACTCATTTAGAGTGGTTGAGAGTGATGGTACTGTCCTTACGTCTTATACAAACTGTCCGACACTTACAACAAGGCAAGTGACTAGCCAACAAATGAGACACGGTACAGTGTTCACTGATGAAGTGGAGGCAGGGGCTACATTTGCGGACTAAATAAAGTATATGAAAAAACTAACATTGTTTTTAATTATTGCAAGTATTGTGTTTTGTCCCTTTTTTTTTTATAAGTAGAAAAGATGAATCTACTCACTTAGAAATTGCTTCATTGCAACAAAATACTGATGCTACTCTTCAGCTTAAAAGTGATGAAAAAAGTACACAGGTTTTTTTGCAAGTTGGTTTGGAGGAAAAACAGTTAAGTACAGTGCCAGATGCTAATCACAGCAATGCTTCAATGAGAGGTGACTTTGCTGTGTGGATTCAACAGCCACATGGATCTAGTGAAGCGTACGTGGTTCGTTATCACTTTCCTACAGGTACACTGTTTTATGTTACTTCAAAAGGTATGGCAGATGTGCCACGTGTAACGACAGAGGGAAAAGTTGTCTGGAAAAGTTGGAATGGCACTGTCTGGGATGTTTGGTATTTTGATGGGGTAACAGCAAAAAAAATTCTGGATGTTGTGGTATATGGACTTGATATTTTTGGTGAGTTCGTTGTGTATTCAAGAGTGGATAAGCAACACGAATGGGTAACTTAGGAGCTATCATTGCAAACAGGCAGCATTAGAGTAATAAAAAAAGGACTAGAAGCAAAATTTCCACGGTACGATGGTCCACAGATTTATTTCAATTAATAGTTCGTGTATGTAGAAATGCACTCAACTGTGTGTGTAAGTAGATAGCTGAGTTTAAGCTAGATATTGCTAAAAATGGTACCGCTTCCGCACTACCATATACAAAAGTAAACAGTATCCCTACTGCCACTGAAGTAATGAGATTTAGTTCTACAGCCTGGGTGAGCAGGTGTGTGACTCCCTGTTTTAGGAGTTGTAGCAGTGTATTTTGTGTTGTTTGTTCAACAAGATTGATGGTGAAGGGTTCTCTATTTGGTTCTAACGCAACAGTTTGTGAAGCATATCCTGGCGCAAACGTGGTAAGTGTTGTTCCTGGTTGCAGGAATCTTTCAGGTACCGCTAATTGTCCCGATTTGTGTGTTTGCAGTACCATTTTTGTTTTGCCAGTTGCATCTAAAACAGTGACTACCGCATTGTGGATAGCTTTTGTGTTTGCTAGTACGGTGCCATGCTTAAATTGGTATTTCCCAAAACCTTTACCTACAATATACCTTTGTCTACTATGCAGTGATTGTAAGAGCGTCTTGAAAGAAAAATGTGACTGAGCCAAAAGACCAAGCAGGGTAAATGGTGTAGTAAGGCAAATGGTGAGGAGGGTCAGTAATCTAAGTGTAGCTGAAGATTGTGCTTCCTCCCGAAGAGCATTCATAAGTCTTGTTATTTTTAGTACAGCAGTCTCTAAGTGGTAGAAAATGGTACTGATGAATGGGAAGGATTCTGGTTGCAAAGTGAATAGAGGGAAATTGCTTAATTCATTGGTATTAAAGGTAGTTGTTTGACCTTTAAAGCCAAGCGCTTCAATAGAAATTTTATATATTCCAGGTCTGAGCACAAGTGGAAGTGTCCCTTGTGTGGTACTACTAAAACTGCCTGTTGTTGTATCAGTTGAAATAAGTTCTGTGTAAAGCTTTGTTACTTCATTGTAGTTCCACAGTCTAATACGTGCCCGCTCTATGGGATCATGTGTATTGCCATCTAAAATAGTGATGGGATTTGACACTTTTAGTGTCCCAATAGGTAGTGTTTGTGTACCACCAAGTGGTGTTTCCCACTGAACAATAACAGTATAATTACCCGGTACTGTTGGTGTAAGTAGTTTCCCTGTCCAAATAGTAGGTTGGCTTTGTGTGAGTAGAGTTCCGTATTTTAGTTGACTTGAGTTTTCAAGCATAAGAGTAAACGTACTGCCGTGCTTTGCTTCTAAGAAAGAGAGTGTGTATTCTAGTTGGCTTTGAGTAGGCACTAGTAAAGTAGGTTGCTGATTATTGGAATAGGTAAAGATGTGTAAACCTTGGCTAAATAACGTTACATTTGTAAGGTCAAAATATTCTGCCATTTTAGTTGTAGTCACGGTTAGCAACTCTGAGGATATTTGTTCACCACTAGGTGCAATAGCTGTGAACTGGACATAGTAAGTAGTATTTGGAAGTAGGTTTGGTAGTAACAACCAGTGATAGAGCGAGTTTGTTGGAGAGCTCACAGACATTGTGAGAGAATCTGGAGTTGTTCCATATGAAGCGGTGACAGTTGCTGGGGTTGAGAGAGAGAGAAGGTACTCAGCTAGTTCATGTGTCTTGTTTTTTAATTGATAACTATAAAACTGTAACGGTGTTGTGCTTGGAGTTGGCGTTGGTGAAGAAGTAGCTGTAGTAGTACTCGTGCTCGATGAAGAATTACTGCTAGTGCTACTCGAGCCGCCAGAAGAAGTTGAAGCTGGCGGAGCATAGTAGATATAACTGGTTGAGCTACTTGAGTCTGTTGTAGTTACGGGGTTGGTAATTCTCGCAGCAGTTGTTGCAGTTACAGTTAGCCCGCCTGTGTATTCATCTGTAGTTTTGAGCGAGAAAGAGACTGTTTCACCTGAAGTATTCCCTGGAAATGAACTGATGGTCCAGGTGATAGTTCTGTTGCCCACATCAACTACAGGTGCAGTTGACCCGTATGCTTCAGTGGCACTGCCTGCAACATACTCAAGAAGGTCAACACTCGGTGTACCCGAACCTGCAATAGTACCCTGTGACCATTCTGCCACGAGCGTTATCGGTTGTGAGGAGTGATATGTTGATCCATAGGTAATAAGGTACTCGATGGTGCTATCTTGAGGTATTTCAACAGTATCACTTGCTGTGGAAAGTTCTGCTGAGAAGTCACTTAGCGGTGGAAGGATTTGAGCGGTGACAACAATTTGATCATTATTAACCAAAGGTACATCAACTGTGGAAGAATCGATGGTACTACCACCAGCCCTCGTTGCTGCAGTGATTTGGTAGATAGCCAGTGATCCTGCTGTAGATGGGTTGGTTGGCAAACCTCCAGTTAAAAAGAAGCCGTAGGTTGTACCAGGGTTCAGATTACCACTGGGAAAAGTAACTGTTTGACCACCAACGCCGGTTGCTGTGCCAATTCCAGGCCATGCCGTAGTTCCGGCAGGCAAACCAGAAGTAGAAATAGTAAAGGAGCTTGGTGAACTTTGGATACTCCATCCAGAACCAAAAATGAGTTGAAATGCATCTTCGGTAGCAGTTGTTGTAGGTGTAATGGTAATGAGTATATTACCGGGGCCTGTTGATACCTTGTGCCTGTCTAACCGAATACTGGCAGTGGTAAGTTGTGCAGCAAAGGCTGGAGTAACGTGCCAAAAAAGTGTCAGAATAAGCAAAAAAACCACTAAAAAAAAGGTACGCTGGTTAAGCATAAGGTATGCTAATAATGACATACTCCGGGCTTGCATGTCACTATTAAACACAGTAGTATGAATCTGCTAGAGGAAGGTGATTTTTGTCATGTCAAAGCTAAAACTAGATCCATTTAATCCAGAGCCAAAAAAACATGGTAAGGTTGTGGCAAAGGTAGCAAGCAGTCTTTTTGTGGTATCACTCATGGCTGGATCTGGATACTTCTACTGGCAGTATCGTGAAGCTGTAAAAAGTAATCCACTTTACGAAACCGAACAGGTTGCAGCAGCAGTTCGTAAACTTATGGATGTGCCAACATCTCCATTACCAACACTAGCTACTGTTACTGAAAAAGAAAAACTGCAGGAGCAGGTTTTTTTCAAAAAAGCCGAGAATGGCGACAAGGTTCTTATTTATGTAGCTGAAGGAAAAGCTATTCTTTACAGACCATCTATTCATAAAATTATTGATGTTGCGCCAATTAAACCAACTGAACCAGAAGTTGCTGGTAGCACCACTACACAACCTGAGGAGTCTAAAAGCATTGCACCAGCTGTGCCTGAAAAAGTATCCGTCTCTTTTTATAATGGCACCACAGTTACAGGTATTACAAGAACAATTGAAAGACAACTCACTCAACTTACATACGACTACATAATTGGAACCAGAGAAAACGCTGTAGACAGTACCTATGAAGAAACAATAGTTATTGATTTATCTGGAGGTCAGTTAAAATCTCAAGCAGCAGAACTTGCAAAAATTTTGGCTGCTCGTGTAGGTGATCTACCTCAAAATGAAAAAGATCCTGGAACAAATGGTTTGCTTGTTATTGTTGGTACTACATCTGTTCCAGAACCAGAAACTTCTCCACAACCTGAAGTAAGTGAATAATTTTTTTAACGCGAATAAATTGACTTAAAAAAGCTGAAGCCCTGATATATTTGCGTATATCAGGGCTTCATTGTTTATATCTTTTTATATGCTGACTTGTTTATTGGCAACACGTTTAAGTTTCTTTTGTCAGGTGCTAGAGGAGAAGTAGTAAGATTGCACCTACACCTAAAGTGATAAGTCCTGTCTTAAGCCATCCAAGCCATTCTGATGGTCCTGTTTGTGGTAACTCTTGTGGCAGACTTGGTTGAGCTGCAACACTGGTTTGCACACTTGGAGTGGTACAGGTGTCGCTATTTAGGTAATCGGCCAATCTACACTTGTTCTCGCCCTCAGCTGTTGTGTAACAGATGTGATCACTGTTTGAACAATCTGCATTTGTAGCACAGGCTTCATTACAGCCAACTGCAGGAGGTGGAGGAGATTGAGCTGGATTCTGACAACTCTGATTATCTGTGTTTGCGGCCAATCTACATACCTTGAGGTCGCTGTGGCAAACATAGTTTTCGTTAGCAGTCTTGCATTGAGCGTCTGTTTCACAACTTGAATTACATGCATAGGTTGCTGGTTGAGGCTGACAGCTTTCAGAGCTTCTATTGCTGTCTAATCTACAGGTGTTGCCATGATCTACTGAACAGATGTACTCTGCGTTCACGGTCTGGCATTGGGCGTCAGTTGTGCAAGTGCCGCCGCATCTATACTGTTCTTCTATAACTTCGACAACTACACTAATGTTGGCTGAACATTCAGCAGCGAAACTATCTGTAGATATGCCTTCGTAATCAACTTGAGCACTGTTTGTAATGGTCACTGCTGTAGCAGTGCTAGGCACAGAAACCTGGAATTCTACGATTTCTATACTTCCGGCTGCCATTGATTCATAACTCATGGTAACTGCTCTTGATGTAGCATCATATGCTACTCCCGGTGTATTGCTTGCATTTTCAACAAAGGTAAGGCCTTCTGGTAGGTAGTCGGTTACTACTACTTTGTTTACAGCAGACCCAGTACCTGCGGCTACTCTAATTCTGTAGACAAAAGTATCACCTGGGTTGACAGTTGTTATTTGTGTTGTATCAGTGCCACCACGATAACCGTCATATGCTCGTTTCCACTGACAAGCTGCTTGTCCAGGGAGAGGGCTCGGAGTTGGTGATGGAGTTGGACTTGGTGTTACTCTTGGAGTAGGAGTGGGTGTAACGCCAGGAGAAGTGGATGGTGTTGGGGTAGGAGTAACACCTGGAGTTGGGGTTGGAGATGGAGTTGTAGTAGTTGTTGGTACAACTGTTACATATCCAACACATTGTGGTTGAGGTAATGATAATTGGCCACCTGTAAGGCTAAAGTAACCATTAATCTGAACATTATCGAGTCTTTGATTGTTCCAGTTTGCATCAAATACGTACAATTGAGCATGAGTACGAGTTATGTTGCCACTTGCTGTTCTAAGAGCGGTATTTGGATTTTTAAATATTAAATGGTGAGAGCCTGCAGGACAATCTAGTGATGGGAGTACAACGTCTCCGCCAGTTTGTACACAGACTGGTTTTGGTGTGTCGTTTTCTTCGTACAAGTTATCTAGGTTATAGACCATGTAGTAGAAGTCATTAACTTGTATGCTTGAAACAGATGAAAGCGTTACACTTTGATTGGGATTAAGTATTGGTGAGACTGGTGTAGTAACGGTAGTAGATACACAGAAATCTGGTCTTGGAGAAGTTGAGGGAGTTGGTGTTGGTGATGGAGAAGTTTGTGGGGTACCACAATCTAAGTTATAGAAAGAGTAACCGCAGTAAGCCTCCCAGTTTGAGCCCTGTGGGCCAGCACTATAAATGTCAACTTGACCACAGTTAGAAGCTGGGTTTGCACAGCTTGTACCAACGCCTGTTGTATAGCTTGCACCCGCGTCATCGACATTACATTCGTTGTCACCGGTTGTGTCCCCTTGTGGGCAGTTAAAGGTTGCACACCATACCGCTGGCAAGTTTGGAGGATTTGGACAGATGCCAGCTCCACCACCACAACCAGAAGATTGAGGAGCTGACGGGTTACCACCACATGAGCCGGTGTTTCCAGCTGCTTCCCATTTCCATCGAGCTTGGCCATCGCACCAGGTGGACTCAAATAATTCTTGTGTAGCACAATCATCTTCAGTAATGTTTCCACAAACCCATGGAGTACAATCGTAGACGTCAGCTTGTTGTCTTAAGTCTTGGCTTCTTTGATTTAAAAAGAGACCAACACCACTTCCAACAACAAGGAGGAGCAAAAGAATGGCTCCAAGAATGATTTTTCCAGAGAGTTTTGATTTGTTTAATCCTTTTTGAGGAGGTAATGGTGGTGTAACGGTACTAACATCTGGAAATTTTGGTCCTGAAGGTGGGGTTGCAGAGGCTGGCATTGCAGCAGCTATACCCGGCATAGAGCTTGTAGCTGGTACTTCACCAACAACAGATGGCTTAGCAATTGGCGCAACAGGTTCCTGCGGAACTTTAGGTAATGATCCTAGTGTTGCAGCGTTTGCAGCTCCAGGTAAAGATGGCATTCCTGGTGGTGTTGCTTGTGTGCTGGTTCCTGGATGAGATGGTGCTGCGTTAATCATTAGGTTACTTTTCTAAGTTAATTAAA
>CAZMZI010000015.1:9432-10941 GCA_964570775.1 uncultured Pseudomonadales bacterium
TACAGTCTACAGGTGTTGCTATATTCTTCAGAGCAGAAGTAACTAGCATTCACTGTTTGACACTGTTCATCTGTCTCACATGGTCCACCACAAACGTAGGTAACTGGAGTTGGCGAAGGCGTTACACCCGGAGTTGGAGTAACTCGAGGAGTTGGTGATGGAGTTACGCCTGGTGTTGGTGTTGGGCTTGGCGTTGGTGTAACACTTGGAGTTGGCGTTGGACTTGGAGTAACTCGAGGAGTTGGTGTTGGTGACACACTTGGGGTAGGTGTTGGACTAACGCTAGGTGTTGGTGAAGGACTACTAGTAGGTAGAGTGTGTGCAATACTACATTCACTAGCAAAGTCAGGAGCAGATGGGGTGGGTCCTTGAGTAATAACAGTTGCTAAGTTTCTGACATCATCTAAGTCGATACCTGCTTCAACTGCTTCTTCCTCTGAGATGACCTCAGCCATAAACTGAAGCATTAAGACTTCTTCGTTATCATTACTTAATACACCAAGATCAGCAGTGAGAGTGTTGTCATCAACAACAACCCATTGTGGACTATTACCAGCATTTTCTACAAATCTAACAGCATCAGGTAACTGATCAACAACAGAAACTGGGCCAGTGGTTGTTCCACCACTACTTACGTAAACTCTGTAGTTAAATCTTTGACCAAAGGTTAGCTGAGATCCAGGAGGAATTTGTTGACCATTAAGTGCAACAGCCACTTTTTGTTCACAGATAGCGCTACCAGGGACAGGACTTGGCGAAGGAGTCACATAAGGGACATCAAAGTAAAGAGTACATGTGTTTTCTGGGGCAGTATCAGCTTTAGGTTTTGAGGCTGGCGCATTTGGAGCAACAGGACCTTGCAACTGTCTTTGTCTTTGAGCTACTAAAACACCAGCAACACCAACAACAACAAACAAAAACACACCAATAATTGCCATGATGTATTTTGGTTTAGGTTTATTTCCTTTTGGCACCTGAGGAGTAGACCCAACTGACGCAGTGCCAGAAACTTCTGGGTTCTTAGTATAAAAAGCTTGGACTTGGTTGTTTTGGTCTGCCATTGTGTTATATATCTTGTCTATCTACTTCTACTGATGTTTCTGCGTCGGTTCTGCCACTAGTTGGATCAATTGTTGGGATAGGTATATCAGAAGGTCCAGGTGATGCAGTAGTAAACAATGGTTCCCATGGCTGACACTGACCAGATATACAAATCCTACATTGTGCTGCAAAGTTGCCATATTGATTAATAGTGTAAGGAGCAGATGTTCTGTTTGTTGCTGCAAGGCTTTCAAACTGCATATCAGGAGTTCTTACTCTGAATTCGTACGTAATACCTATGCCGTTTACCTGTCCGCAAGTGAACTGAACTGTGTCTCCGTACACTGGTGGCGTACTTGGAGTGGTGAGCTGTGTCATTGTAATGCTCAAACACATTGGTCCTATTGGTGGTGAGCTCGGTGGAGGGCTACTTGGAGGAGGCGAGCTTGGTGGTGGACTACTAGGAGG
>CAZMZI010000015.1:11041-16332 GCA_964570775.1 uncultured Pseudomonadales bacterium
CTACTAGGAGGTGGTGAGCTCGGTGGAGGGCTACTTGGAGGAGGCGAGCTTGGTGGTGGACTACTAGGAGGTGGTGAGCTCGGTGGAGGGCTACTAGGAGGTGGTGAGCTTGGAGGAGGACTACTTGGTGGTGGTGTACTAGGTGGTGGTGAGCCTCCACAGAGGTCACATCCAGGTCCTGAATAGTTGGAGAATAGCTCACATTCACATCCAGCACCAACGCACCAAGCTATTGCTTGGTAGTAGTTTTTTTGTCCAGCAGGACAGTTGTTATTCCAAAGTTTACATTCTGCAACAAATGGGTCTGCGATACAAATATGTGAGCCTAATGTCTCACAAGCGTCAACACCAGTTGGGCAGCACAACTCGCCATCTTCAACTGGCCAAGGACAACCTCCACATGCTGCATTTGGATTTCCATAATCTGGAATCCAGTTTTTGTTACCACAACGCCAAACTTGGTAGGCTTGCACACACGCAGTAGTGACAACGGTGCCAGTACATTCATTAGCTGGAGTAGCTGGGTTAGGATCACATGAAGTAAATGGTGCAGTGAATTGACAGTCGTACGTTGCTGCTTGCTGTCTTAAATCTTGACTCATTTGGTTAAGGTACAGCCCTGCACCTGCACCAACAACAAGAAGTAATAAAAGCACGATGCCAAGAATCAATTTAGAAGAGAGTGCTTTTTTGGGTTGGTTTGGTGTAAGTGGAGTTTTGGAGACAGAGTTAGAGCTGGCAGCGTTAGTTTCAGGCAATGCTGGTGTTGGTATAACTGCTGATGTGTTGTTAGATGCGCTTATCATAATGTGTTGCAACAAAAGGCCCGCCAAATTTGTGACTGCTTCTAGAATACAGACTTATCTTGTCTAGCGTCAATAAGGAATTCTGAGAAGAATTATTTGATTTATATGTATCCCTGTATCCTATTCTGCACCAAAAAACAACAAAACATATCACTGAAACTGAGAATAGCATGCTTACTTTCTGTAGAGAGGTAGTAGCCCTGGAAGTTGTGTGCCACCCAGGAATTCTAGTGATGCACCACCAGCCCCGGAAATATAACTAAACTTTTTTTCTAGTCCAAGATGATGTGCAGCAGAAATGGTATCTCCTCCACCAATAATTGTGTGTGGTACACGGCCGATGGCCTTGCCTACCATTTTCGTTCCTTCTGCAAAAAGTGGATTTTCCCAAACCCCCATGGGTCCGTTCCAAAAGACTGTTTTGGCTTGTTTTAGAATTTCTGTGTATAAATGTATGGTCTGAGGGCCAATATCCAGATATAAGAGGTTCCGATCATTTGGTGTGTCAGCCATATCCTTAGTAAGGTTTATCAGCTCAACTTGATTTGCTCTGCTTGTATCTAAGCTTGGTGCTGCAAGTACATCAATAGGATAGACAATTTTTGGTAAAGGTATGTATCCAGACAAGAGCATTTTTTCTGTTCGGTGTTCACGAATTAGTTGTTCGGCAACCATAGTGTAGTTAATGTTTTTCTTAGCTAGGTCAGCTGGAGCATCTTCGATAAACGATTTGTGAATCTCTAGACCTTCCGCTTTAAGAAAGCTGTTAGCAACTGCACCACCTACTAACACTATATCTGCAATTTTTGAGAGGTTGGTAACTGCAGCAACCTTGTCTGAAATTTTGGCACCACCAAGTATAACAACAAGTGGCTTTTGAGGATTTTGTGTAAGGTCAATAAGTGTTTCCACTTCCTTTTGTAGAGCAAATCCTGCATATGCGGGTAAATAGTCGGGAATGCCGGTAGTTGAGACATGCGCGCGGTGTGCTGTTGAAAATGCATCATTGACATATACATCTGCCAGAAGTGCGAGTTCTTTTGCCAACGATGGATCAGCTTTTTTTTCTCTTGGGTCGAAACGAAGGTTCTCTAATAGTAGTATGGTTCCTGGTTGTTGTTGCAAGTGGGCTTGGCGAACCAAATCTCCAGTTAGGGCTGGAACAAACGTAATGGGAAGACGTTCGTGCACTTTTAAGTACTGTGCCACAGGTGCCAGTGTGTATTTAAGATCGACTTCTTTTGGTCGGCCCAAGTGGGATATAAGGATAACCTTTGCTTTTTGTTTGAGCAGAAAATGGATTGTTTTAAGCGATAGCTGGATACGTGTATCGTCTGCAATAGTGGTTTTTGTGCCGGTTCTGGTAAGTGGTACATTGTAATCCACGCGGACAATTACCGTTTTATTTGCTACTACGCGTTCGGTAAGTGTTTTCAGTTTCATCACTAATTCTCCAGAGAAAATATGCTGAACCCATGGTATACTCCCTGACATCGTAAAGAAAGGGGATTTTTTGTATATGCCTAGAGCAAAAACAAAAGTCGAAGCTACTCAGGTAGCACCTCCAGTAGATTCTGTGGAGGAACAAAAAACAGAGATCAAATCCGAAAAGAAAGGAATAGCTCCCAAGACAATGGAGGAGCTTTTAGCAACTTCAGGACATGCTTTTAACGTACCTAAAAAGGGAACCGTTGTTACCGGTACTATTACCGATAAAACTAAAAAAATGCTCCTAGTTGACATTGGTTCTAAAACTGAAGGTATTGTATGCGATAAAGAGTTTGATGCGGCAGCTGATTATATTGATGAGCTTACAATTGGGTCTCAAATTGATGCAATCGTGGCTTCTACCGAGAATAACCAGGGTCAAGTTATGCTTTCACTTAAGAAAGCAGCATCCGATGCTAAGTGGGATTACTTCATTAAAGCTCTTGAAGACGAAACAGTTCTCGAAGCTAAGGGTGTTGACGTTAACAAGGGCGGACTAATTGTTGTTGTTAATGGTACACGTGGTTTTGTTCCATCAAGTCAATTTGGCAAGGACCTTGTAGGTAGTTTTGCTACACTTAAAGGCAAAAAAGTACAAGTTCGTGCAATCGAAGTTGATCGTGAAAAGAATAGACTCATCTTCTCAGAGAGACATGTATCTGAAGCTCAAGAAATTGCCCAAAAAGCTGAAGCTTTGGAGCAAGTTGAGATAAATAAAATTTACTCTGGTGTTGTTTCAGGTGTCATGCACTTTGGTTTGTTCATTACTGTAGAGGTGCCAATTGTTGGTTCTGAAACAGTTGGACATGTTGAAGGCTTAGTTCACATTTCCGAGATCTCTTGGGAAAAAGTAACTCATCCAAAGGAATACCACAAAGTTGGTGATAGAGTTGACATTAAAGTGCTTGGCGTTGATGAAAGAACAGGCAAACTCAACTTATCTATTAAACAACTTGGTGATGACCCATGGAAGGGTGTTGAAGATAGATACCAAGTGGGAACAACTGTTACCGGCACGGTTTCGCGTGTTGAGCAGTTTGGTGTATTTGTTAATGTTGAAGCTGGTATTGATGGACTTATCCACTCAAGCAAGCTTGAACAGGGACATGCACTTAAAAAAGGCGACGAAATTACTGTTCACGTTGAATCAGTTGATTCTGTACAGCGTAGAATGAGCTTAAGCCTGGTATTAACTGAAATGCCAGTTGAGTATCGCTAATTTTTACATTCGAAAGTAAGGTTAAAGACACGAAGGCGCAAAGTTTGCAAATTCGTGTCTTTGCTTTAGAATACTGATAACAAACCTGATTCAAAGAAGGTTATTACTAAAGAGAGAAAGCAGTATGTCCAAACAACGCATGATAGTCACCGATGATCAATTACTCATTGATATGGATTTATTATTCAATGCAATTCGTGAAGCGGGTGGTGATTGGGAAAAGGTAGAAGCAGAGATGCAAAGTTACCTCCAATCTATTCAGAACATGGTTACCGATGATGATGGTGACGATGCAGACGAAGAGTAACATTTTTTTCGTTTCCTACGGGCTTTTTTAGCCTTTTTATGGTATACTACTCATTCATAGCTGCCTGCTACAGCTGAAGGAGACAGAATATGTCGTACGTTATTGCTTGTGGAGATGAAGGTGTCCAAATAAATGAGGGCACGAGACTCGGTTTTGTGGGCGCTGGATATGGCCTTGAAGGTTTTTCTAAGGCTGTAACCATTCTCAAAGAACTACTGGGTAGTGATCTTCGTGTTGCTGCTAGTGCAGAGTGTGATTGGATTAAAGCCAAACTGGATTTATCTAACTGGGAGCAAGTTGAGGCAAGTTCCCAACAATATCTTTCAGCATTAGCAGATAAAGAAGGCTTGCTTTATTCTGGTATTCTACCTTTTTCCGACCCCAGACAACTTGAACATAATATTAAAGGCCACATGGTACGTCCTAAGGGTGTACACGTTGCTAACAAAGTGAAGTTTACTCTTGGTGGTGGTGAACAGACGTACAACTTGGGTTGTTACGTTATTAGTGCTGATTGGGTTGCCAAAGCTGACAAGAAATTGGTCAAAAAGATTTTAGAAACGCAAATTGAACATTATCAAAAGGTTGCTGGGCCAACACCTCTCAAATTTGTATTTGAGATGGGTGGTGAGCTTGGGGAACCAGTGGCACTTGCAAACAAGAAAATGCTTGAAAGTGTTGGAATTACTGAGAGTAAGTAATAGTCCATTTTACTCGCTTGCAAAATAGAATTTTGTCATCTATAATCTAAATCCTGTTCGGGAGACAGAATTCGACATTCTCTGTTTGGGAATCCCTCAATTAGATTAAAAAGAAACACACTCTAGGGCCCTTAGCTCAGTTTGGCTAGAGCGCCTCATTTGCAATGAGGAGGTCAAGGGTTCGAGCCCCTTAGGGTCCACAACAAGCCTATGGGTGTATTTTTGGTGGCTAACTATTAGTTCTTGGTTTTTCTCATAAGGAAACTTCTAGGAGCTAATAGTTAGCAACTATCTATGTAATATAAGTAGGTGCTATTGAGAGTTGTTCGTTAACAAGTGAAGAAAACTGTCATGACATGCCAAATTTGGCAATGTCAGTGGCCGTATGGTGAATACTTTAGTATTCACACATATGACATTTTAATTTTATATCGACGTTAATTTAACTAGTTTTAAATGAACTGAATTTTTTAAAAGCTCATGTTATAAAAACAAATTTACAAAATATGTAAACTAATGCAAATAGTGGATGCCTAGGCTTGTTTGGCCGAAGAAGGACGCGTACCCCGCGAAAGTTATCGGGTAACTGGGAAAAAGTTATGATCCGATAGTGTCCGAATAGGGTAACCTTGCTACACGAAGGTGTAGTGGCCCTGCAGTTTACTGCAGGGGGGAAACGCGCTGAACTGAAATATCTAAGTAAGCGCTGGAATAGAAATCGTAAGAGATTCCCTTAGTAAGCGACGAGCGAACAGGGAAAAGCCCAAACC
>CAZMZI010000016.1:0-15062 GCA_964570775.1 uncultured Pseudomonadales bacterium
GTCGTAGCCTTTGATTTTGTTCCGCAAGTGCTGGAACTATTTCTTGTAGTAAGTTTAAGAAAACTTCATTCTTTTTTTCTTGATTAAAGATGTTGTCAGTAGCTTTAAGTGTTTCGAGCCAAACAGCAATTTTTTCCGATTGATCTCTAGCTTTATAAATAGCTGTAATGACTTGTGAACGGTACTGGGCAAATTCTGGTAGTTGTAAAAATCCACCAGTTCTCTCTATTACCTCGAGCATGTCAGCATTTGAATGATCTTGGTCTGGAGGAGCTGGTCTTGTTTTTGCTTCTTGCATCTACCATTTTATTCTACAGGATTTGTTAGTGTGTTTTATAGGGTGTGTGATACGATGTATTTACAGAGGAAGCATTACATGGACGATTCTTCTCGCATACAAAAAAACTATTGGATCAGTTCACTGGTAACAATAGCATTTATTTTTTTACTGGTGAGTGTTTTTTTATATTTCTTTGTTTTTTCTCGATCCGAGCAATTAACTGAGTACTCTGCTACTCCAATACCTACACCCGTACCTCAACAGGGTGAGCAGGTACTAGGTATGGCAGATGCTGCTGATAGTTTGCAGTGGAAAGTTTTTGAGGCAACAGAATCTGCAGTACAGTTTATGTATCCCGAAACATTTTCAATAAAGGAGGAAAACTGGGAGTGTGTGCTTTGTCCAAACGTAGTTCTTGAGAATGGTGATGAGCGAATTTTGGTTGGTACTATAGTAACGCCTATAGAAGTTTCGTCCTGTGAGGCAGTTGTGGAAGAGTCACAACAAGATGTTGCTGGTTTGCTGGTTATGGTGCAGAAGTATGATGTGGTTACAGATACCGATGAGTGTCTTCAGCAAGGTATTTCACTTTCAGGAGTAAGAGCCACATTTTTGCATGAGCAAATAAGCTACTATGTGGACTACCTTTTTGAGAATACAAAAAAAGCAGAAGCCCAGGTATTATTTTCGCAGTTGCTTAGTTCACTCAGGGTTACTGATAACACCACCCCCTAAGCAACATATTTCTTGATTAGTTTTAAGATAAAAGACAGCTGATTGCCCTTCTGCAATGCCAGCAGTACTCTGTTGGAGAGTTACAACTCCCGAATTAGAAAGTGTACATGCTAGTAATGATCCAGTATGTCTAATGCGTACAAGCAACTGCTTCTTATCACTTTCTGTTGGTTCTGCACCAATCCACGAGGGGGTAGCAACCATAAAAGTTTTTGCAAGTGCCTCTGCCCCAAAGCCAACAACAAGTTGATTTTTCTCTGCATTTTTTCGAATCACATAGAACGGCGGAATATTTTCTTTTGTAATAGTTTTTCCATCTTGAGTGGTAAGTATAGTTTTATGATCAACGTGAAAACCAGTTCGTTGACCAATGGTGTAAAACCATAACCCTTTATGTGAACCAATAACAGTACCCTTAGTGTCAACAACCTCGCCTGGATTTTCACCCAGTCTCTCCTTTAAAAAACTATGTACATTAATATCTCCAATGAAGCAAATGCCCACAGAATCTTTTTTTTCGGCCACGGCAATAGAACGTTTTTTTGCTTGGGCACGTACTTCAGCTTTTGTATAGTTACCTAGAGGGAAAAGCGTGTGTTGTAAGTGTTGTTGGTTGAGTAAGTATAAAAAGTAGGTTTGATCTTTGTGCTCGTCTTTTGGTATCACCAACTGTGACTGACCGTTATTTTCGACGATCTTTGCATAGTGACCTGTTGCCACAAAGTCGAAGTTTTGTTCCAGTGCCCACTGGTAAAACAGACCAAACTTAATTTCTTTATTGCAGAGTACATCTGGATTTGGTGTTCTTCCTGCTGCATAGTCTGCAAAAAAGTGCTCTACTACTTTTTGTTTATAGGCATCTTTGAAATCAAGAACAGTGAAGGGAATATCCAGGCTAAGGGCAACTGCTAATGCATCTTTTCTGTCTTCTTCAGACCTACAACCTGGAGCTCTCCAGCACTCAAGGTAGACTCCAGTAACGTCATACCCTTGCTCTTTAAGCAAGTATGCAGAAAGGGACGAATCGACACCCCCAGACATGCCAAGGGCAACTTTTTGTTTTTTGCTATGTAAGGGTGTGTGCATACAGAACTAGTATTATACCAAGGCAGTGCTAGTGAAGAGCTTTTTACTCTGTTTTTTAGCATCATTAAGGGTGAATGGTCCGTTTTTTGTTCTGCAAATTGCTGTGGTAACGGTGGGTAAGCCTAACGCATTGCCAATAGTTTCAACAAGTGCGCGTACATAGGTTCTTTTGGATGCCACTACCGAGCAGTGGCACAGTAACAACTCAGTAATGTTTTGTTTTGCTAGGTGTGTTTTTAGTGCAAGCCAGTCTTTGGCAATCTTCTCTTGCCTAAAATTTCCGATAACTGTTGTTCTGGCAGTTGCTGCAGTGTCAAGAAAAGTGTTAACAGGTACGATTTCTGAGCCTACCATCTCGAGTGAGCTAATGGTAATTTCGTTAACTTTTGGAGTGAATGGCAGAGCGCTTGCTGCTAGAGTGAATGCGGATGTGCCCTGAACTCGTTGGGCAGAAAAAAGTGGTTGTACTTGCTTTTGTGTGCCTACACAAGTTGGCAAAAATTGAGTAATTGCGTTTACCACTTGAGGTATGGAGTACATGTTTGATACTGTTTTCGTGACTATTCCTAGTACATCTCCCGTATCGGTGGCAATACCAACACAAAAAGAAAAAGAGTACTCTTTTGGGCCAAGGCTTAGTGTCCCCTTTTGTAGCCTGTTGGTGCCAGTCAATACTACCAATACACCTTCTGCCATAGGGTCTAGCGTGCCTGTGTGTGTGGCTTTTTCACCCACAACCTCTCCCACTCTTTTGGCAAGAGCATGACTTGATGCTCCTAGTGGTTTATATATGGGAATAATCATGGTTACAACTGATCGAGCATGTTGTACTCGCCAATCTCTTTCATCTGGGCCACGTAGTTAGCGTAGTCGTGTGAGAAAAAAGATGGGAGTAATGGTTCGAAGTCTGGATTAAGGGCAACAGCTTGTGGGACATCTTGCAGTGCTATTTTTCCGTAGTACAAATCGGTAAGTGAAAACTGTCTTTGGTTTAACCACTGCCATACATCAACCATGCCTTCAAAGTACACCAAATCTTTGGTAAATCCGCCTGGTTTTGAGGTGTCTGTAACACCTCTTTTTTGTCGGAGTACTACTGCCCAGCGTCTTTCGTAGTCTTGGATGTAGGGTGCCAAAGCAGCCCAAGTTTCTGCAAAAGTATGCTTTTGTGCAAAATCTACAGCGACATAGCGAAGTGCGGAAACGTATGCAGACTTAAGGCTATGTGGAATGAGCGCGTGTAAGGTTGCTATACCTTCTTCGGTTTTGAGATAGTCAGAAAACCCATACTTTTTTTTCTTTTTAAACCATGGTTGCTGTTCGTAGTTGATTCGTCTTAGTGCGTGCGTTCCAACCTCGTGGTAGAGCATGCCAAGCAGTCCCTCTGTTCTAAAATCTATGGGGAGTCTTAATTTGATGGTATCACTGGTAATGGTGGTTCTTGAAACAAAGGAAGATGACCAAACCACTTGGTATCTATCTTCAATTTTGTGAAGTGCTAAGAATGCTTTAATTTTGGTATCCACTTCATCTTGCGAGAGTGCTCTCCCCTCGTTGAGGTATAAGTCTTGCTCATTTCTACCGAAATATGTTTTTTTGAGGATTTCTTGTGCTAAAGCTAGATAGTTTGGTTTGGGTAGGCCATGTTCAAGTAGCTTTTTAGGTAATACTTCTTCGTGGTACAAAAAACGGGGATTATATGTTTGGTCGGAAAAGAAGTGTTCCTTTTCTGAAAGTAAGTTAATGGGTGTAATAGCTTGGAGAAAACTCATTACTCGACATCTCCAATCAAAAAGCCTTGAGTATCTTTACGACCTAACTCTACCTTATGTTTTATGGTATCTAGTCTTTTACTTACAACCATGGCTGTTTTGAATTTTTGACCTTTAATGGTGATAGTTACTTCTACAACTGGAACTTTACCTTCTAGGGATTCTTTTTGTTGCCATAGCAAGTCTTCGAAATCTAAGAGTCCTAGTTCTTCTGCAAGTTCTTTACTAATTGCAGACCTATTTCTACCAGTATTTACCAGTGCGTCGACAGTTCTTTTTTGATTTTTTTCTCCATGAACAGTTACAGCAGGTGTAGTTGAAAGAATTTGTACGCCAGCTTCTGCCTTAAATTTATCTGAAAAATTTTCTGCAAAGAGCGCCTGAGCAATTTTAACTCCATGTGTAGCATCTCTAACTTCAAGTCCCTCAAGCCTTTCCAATCTGCGTTTGAGTCCTGCATGGTTAGCTAACTGGATAGATAAGCCTGGAAAGCCGTTGAGCTCTACAATCATTGGCCCCTTTTCTGGGTGGATAAACAGATCTGCTCCCATGTATACATAGCCTGCAGCATTTGCAGCATCAACTGCAGTTTTAAGTACTTTATTCCAGTGTGGAATGAGGAGGCCATTAACCTTTTTTGTGCTACCCGGTACGTGGGTAATATGTTTGCCTTTTCCTACAATTCCATGAGTAGTAATGCCAGTTGCAAGGTCAATACCAAGACCCAGTGCACCTTGGTCAAGGTTGGCACGTCCGTGAGATTCCTTAGTGGGGATACGAGCCATAGCCATAATGGGTACGGAGTTAAACACAATGACGCGAATATCTGGTGTACCTTTGTAGGAGTACTTAGCAAGTGCTGGATGAGGTGGAATCATTTCTTCTACAATTGCTTTGTGCGATGAACCCCAGGTACTAAACTCACCGTCCAGAATGTTTCGTACGTGTAAACTTAAATCATCTGCAGTGACTTGGTCACCGTCTGATGTTTCCCAGGTTCTTTTTTCAATATGCATTTTGGTAAGGACTAGGATACCTTTGCCGGCACTACCACTTACTGGTTTAACCACAAAGGGGACGGGAATGGTCTCCCACTGGACTGTTTCTAGATCATGCAACAAGGAAAAAACATGATAGACCTGAGCAGTAGGAATGTTATGGGTATTAAGCAGTTCTTTGGTTTTTAACTTTGAAAACCCGTAGCTTTTTGCGGTAACTGAGTTTAACTTGGTATATCTATACCGGGCATTCATACCAAGGATGTGTGCTGGTTTTACTGCCATGGTTACTCCTCGATGATGGATCTAAAGCGTAGTCTCTCACTCAGTCTCAAACCAATAAACTTACCGATGAGTACATTGAGAAGTGCAACAGTGAGTATTAAAAGCTCTGGCTCAGAAATGGCAAAAAGCTGTAGTGGTTCCCACTCTAAGAAAAAGCTAGAGATGACCGCTAATGCCAATGTTTCTGTAGTAAGCATAAGTGCTTCTGATTGTTTTGTTCTTGCCTGAGCGTCGAGAAAGTTCTCTGCGAGTAGTACCAAGATAAGGATAGGAAAGATACTAATACTCATCACTGTTACTAGATCAATAAGTGGTGCTACAAGCATGATGCCAAAAATTCCAAGCGAAACGACCCAAAGCATTAGGGCAGTTCTTGGCAAGTAAGGCAGATTTGCTTTCTTAACAATTCGCTTTGCTAACACAGCTGCAACTGCTATTGCTAAAAACAAGAGCAATCCTTCTAGTACACCAGTTGAAGCAAAACCAATTGATAACACCGCAGGAATATAGATACCAAAGCCTCTTAAACCGACGATATGTCTTGAAGCAGCAATAATGGTTACCACTAGTGGGAAGAGGAGCAAAAGAATTAAGACGTTAGGTTGTACTCCCCCTTCGACTGCATTTCTCATTGCATGCTGCACGAAGTTGTTCCAACTGATTGGATTTGGTGGATTTTCCCGCATGTAGGCAAGCAAACGGTTTGTTTGCAAACCAACAGTTTCAGTAATGTCTCGGTCAATTTTTTCTTGAATTTCTTTTTTGACTTCTGCAGAAGGGGTGGCTAATGTGGCAGCTGCAGTAGCTTCAGCACTTTGAGTTGCTGGAATGGTAGTGATTTCAACAATTTCTATGGTTGCATTAGGAAGAGTGAGTTCCTCATTTTGGGCGTGTACTACTGTGGTAGTTAACACCATGGCCATATAAAATGAAAAAAAGAGTGCACTGAAGTGTTTTAGCATTTCTCTATTATACCTCTAGTTAGTACTAAGCACAAAAAATCTTACTTTTTTATAAATACACCCACTAGTGATTGAAAAACGCTTATGAACATACCCGTAAAAACCAGTGTAAAGAACTGATTGAGCTCAAGACCAAAAAGCAAGAGGTTTCCAATATGGAAACCTGGGACAATGTAGGTTACGAGCCATAACAAGAAAATGTTTATGAGTGCAGAAAAAAGACCGAGTGTGACGATGTTAATAGGTAAAAAAAGTAGTTTTAGGACTGGTCGCACCACAGAAAAAAGAATTTCGAAAATAATGGCTGCAAATAGGAGTGAAACCCAACTACTAAATGAAACATGGGGAAACAACGTAAGCAATCCAAGGACTATGCCGGTGCGAATAATTGGTTTAATAATGAACATAGTTTTTTTATTCAAGTATTTTGATACCATCTGTACGGAAATCTAGTTCACAGCTGCACATTGTTGCGGCGCAGTAAGAAATATCTTCGCCAGCTATATACCCACTAATTGAAACTTTTTTGCCAACAAGCGTTGTCTCACCAAAGAGTGCCCAATCTTCAAGTTCTCTAACTTTTAGCAGGTATTCTGTTCCACTATCTGCCTGCAAGTAAATACCTGTGCCGCAGTATTCACGACCTATTTCTTGTCCAGTTCTAACAGTACCAGACAGTATTGTTGCATAATACCCCTGTAAAAGTGGATCACTCATAAAAGGTTGTTGCACATATGGTTGAGGTGACTGAGGTTGGGGGGCATCGGGTTGAGGAGTGGTTGTTGGAATACAGCCAGTTAGTAAGAGAGTCAGCATTAAAACGGAAAACATTTTATGCATATGAATAATTCCATTGTATCACTACCTTTTTGTATCAAGTAACTTTCGTACGCGTCTACCACTATGTTGTTTCTTAGAAAATCGATGTGCTTCATCTCGAATTTGTTGGACCAGTTGCAGAATGGGATCTTGAGGTTGCAGTTTTGCTATGTGATAGGTAACACTTGTTGGTTTTTGCCGAGGTGGTTGCTTAAAAATGGGGATAATGAGTCTATCAGGGTGTTTTGCTATGCCAATGACTGGTATATCCCACGTCCAGGTTGAGAGTACTGCGCGCACTTGTCCTCTACCCCCGTCAATGACTACAACGTTTGGCTTACCCCATTCTGGATGATTTTGTCTCCGGGTTAGCGCTTCTTTAAGCATGTGGTAATCATTTGGTGTGTTAAGCGTTTTAATGTTGAATACCTTGTACTCGTTAGTGTCAGGTTTCCCATTGATAAAGGTAACCATTGCAACACTTGCAAGAGTTCCTTGGGTATTGCTAACATCGTACCCCTCAATTCTGGTAAGAGCGTAATTGCTTGGAACAAAAGAATAAGTGGTGAGTAATTTTTGCAAACCCATCCTGCCGTCTTCAGCAATGTTCTCCCGTAGTGCCGGCAGGGTTAAATCCGGCTTAAGGGTATACGATCTTCCGGTAACTTCTTTGATTAGTTGCAGTTGATCACGAAATTGTGCAGCCAACTCAAAATTTTCTTGTGCTACTGCTTGAGTCATATCTGCAGTGATTGCTTGCAGCACTTCTTTTTTCTTTCCCTTTAGGAATGCAATAAGGTTAGTGATATTAGTTACATACGCTTCTTTGGAAATATGACCAAGGCAGGCGCCTGGACAAAGATCGAGGTGATAGAAAAAACAAGCAGTAGGAGTTTTTTGCGAGGTGGCTAAGGTTTCTTGTAGTGGTTTGTTACACCAAGGAAAGATGGTGCGGGCTATTTTAAGTACTTCGTTAACTTTGTAGGCACTAGGAAATGGACCCAGTGTTGTCCCGGCAAGTTTTTTAGTAAGCAGTTCTTTTTTTCTTATTTTTGTGACACGGGGAAACTGCTCATTAGTGATGTGTATATAGAGTGGGCTTTTATCGTCTTTGAGTAGGATGTTGAAGTGGGGTTGGTATCTTCCAATAAGTTCAGCTTCAACCAGCAGTGCTTCAAGCTCACTATCCAGTATGCGGAATTTAACCGTTGTTGCAGTGGTAACAAGCTGTTTAATACGGTGGCTTAACTGGTTGTATCTAGCGTATGAAGTAACTCTATTTTTGAGATTTTTTGCTTTACCAACGTAGAGAACGTTACCTTCGTTGTCTAAGAACCAATACACTCCCGGTGATAAGGGCAAGGACGATAGCACTGGTACCCAAGCCAATGAGGAGTGTTCTTTGAGTAAGGTTTTTGACGATACTTGGTCCGGTGGTAATGAGTTGTGGTTGGAGGGCATAGGTTTGTATTGTTTGGTTGGTGAGCGAAACGTGTGGTGCTAGCTCAGTTTTTCTAGGCAATTGTAGCGTACTTGTGAAAGCGGTTACAGTCATCTCTTTTGTTTGATAGGGCAAGAGTACGGGTATGGTTAATGGTTTACCATCTAGGATTTGAATATCCTGCTCGACTGGAACAAAAGTGAGTTCTAGATTATACCAGGCAAGGCCAGTAGTGTTAGTAAGCGCTGCAGTATACATTCCTGGAATGGGGACTCCCAGGATGCGTTTTGGGATGAGGTTGATGGTAAATGCTGGCTGTATTTGTGGGAATTCTGATGCGAACGTTACTTCCACATCTTTAGTAGAAGGGTCTTCACTTACCGCATAAGTACCAGCTGGGTATGGTGTTTCACTCGACTTACCATTTATTGCAAAGACAATGTGGCTTAAGTCGAAGCTGGTAAAGTAATCTACACCTCCCGTAGTACTGCCCCAGGTTGGGTCCACGGGTACCCAATACTGTTTCTCTTCACTCCAGTATTCTGGCCAAGCGTGCAGCACATCGTTCTTGAGACTAATTGGTTTGAGGATTTCGTTTTCTGAGTATCCGTATCCCGTATTTCTTCTTGCTGGTATCCCTCCGGCACGTGAAAGTGTGACAAAAGTGTCGGTGAACTCTTGGCAAACTGCTACACTGGGGTCTTCAAACGCGGCAACGGCACCAAGTCTTTTTGATCCTTCTGTAAGTGGCTGGGTTGAGTACTGAAGTGTTCTTACAACGTAATCATAGATGTCTCTTGGTGTTCTATGTTGCCGGATGAGGTCTTGTATCTGTGGGTGTTGTGTTTCCCAAAAGGTGTCTTTAGCAGTATGTTCTTTAAGTGGTGAAATAACAGGGATGGTTAGATCTGGTTGTAGTGTAATTCTACTGGTGGCGCTGACATTAATGTCCAGTCTACTCGTTGCTTGCAGCGTATAGGTGGCTATCCAGTTGCCATCTGCGTCCATTTTAAGATTTGTGGGCTGTGGATCGATGGTGTGGTACAGCACTCGCTGAAAAGTGGTGTCTGGTGGGAGCGCAATTTGTGCAAGTGCACTGCCACTGGTAGGGTTTTCAAGTTGGTACCGGAGACTGAGGTTGTAGTACTGTTCTTGCCCAAAAATGGCAGAAATTGATTTTCCTTGTAAATTATCATAACTAATCTTTAGAAAACCTTCAGTATCATTGGTGCCACTAGGTGTTGGTTCAATTCTTGCTGGGTAGCCATAGCTGAGTGGAATTTCTATACTGGTAGTATGCGCTGCATAACTTGCACCTTCAGGAAGCTCAGGGATGTGTAGTTCTAATACTTGGCCACCTATGGAAGCAATGTCTCTACTGGTATATTCCACCGAAAAGTCTCGGGTTTTTCCCTGCCCCACTAATTGATCCGGAAAGGCAAGTGAAATAGTTGTGCCTGTTCCATCTTGTGTTATGTTGGGAATGATAATTTGGTCTTGGTAGCGTACCAAAATGTTTTGTAGTTCTGGGTAGCTGGTTTTGAGTGCGTATTGAGTAAGAAAGATGGTGGGGGTTTTATTGGTGATTTTAAAACGATGCGTTACTTTGGCGATACCCACAGCATCAATTTTATAGGTGGACTCAAGAGTAGTAGAAAATGTTTCTGAGGTTTCTTGTGCGTTTGTTTGGTTTGTTGAGGCAAGTAGGACTAGCACAGCCACTACAAAAGTAAACATTTTTTTAAGCAATGTCATACGTACTATTGTAGCGTATTTACAGCCTACTTATTTTTGAAGTGAAAACTCTACTTGTAAGTACTTACCAGTGGCAGAGTTAGGATCTTTGGCAAGTGCCTTTGGTGAGCCTTCTGCAATAATTTGGCCACCAAACTCGCCACCTTCCGGTCCAAGGTCAATGACCCAATCCGCATTTTTGATAACATCGAGATTATGTTCAATGGTAATGACGGTATTATTTTGTTCAACTAATTGGTCGAGTACTTCCAGTAGTTTTTGGACGTCTTCAAAATGCAAGCCTGTTGTTGGTTCGTCTAGTAAATACACCACATGTTCATTTGTTTTTGTTGAAAGCTCTTTGGCAAGTTTCACTCTTTGGGCTTCTCCCCCACTGAGTGTAGGTGCTGGCTGGCCAAGTTCTACATACCCTAGACCTACAGCCTGCAGTGTTTTGAGTTTTTTACGAATGGTACTGTGTGCATTAAAGAATTCCACAGCTTCATCAACACTCATGTGCAAAACCTCAGAAATATTTTTATCCTTGTACCTTACTTCGAGTGTTTCCTCGTTATAGCGAGAGCCTTTACAGACGTCACACGTTACGTAGACATCTGGCAAAAACTGCATTTCTATTTTGAGTTGACCATCACCTTGGCATGCTTCACAGCGGCCTCCTTTTACATTAAAACTGAAACGACCTTGGTCGAAACCATGGAGGAGTGCATCTTTAGTGTTTGCAAAGACTTTACGAATGTAATCAAAAATTTTAGTGTATGTCGCTGGATTTGATCGTGGTGTTTTACCAATAGGGCTTTGATCGATCATGGTTACTCTTTTTACTACATCGGGAACCATGATTGAAGTGATTGGACCCGGGCTTGCATCATATGATCTGCCAAGGTGAGACAGTAAGTGGGCGTACAGCGTGTCGTGTAGAAGCGTGGATTTTCCAGATCCTGAAATGCCTGAAATACAGACAAATTTACCAAGTGGAAAGTCTACGTCAACATTTTTCAAGTTATGGTGTTTTGCACCGCGAATTTGAATGCTTGCGCCACCTGCTGGTTTAACCACTGCGTCATCAGAGACAATGCTGCGTTCTTTTTTTGCATACAAGCTTTTTCGTTTTACGTCTTTTTTTCTTGATAGGTACGCACCAGTAAGTGATGCTTTTTTGTTTAGCAGTTCTTCTGGTGTGCCGTGTGCAACAATTTCTCCACCCAGTTTTCCTGCTTTAGGGCCAAAGTCAAAGATGTAGTCTGCAGCTAGCATAATGTCTCGGTCATGCTCAACTACGATAACAGTGTTGCCTTTTTGTTGTAAATTTTTGAGGGTGTCTATGAGTTGATGATTATCCCGTTGATGAAGTCCAATGGTTGGCTCGTCAAGAATGTAGAGCACACCGGTAAGACCGGTACCAATTTGTGATGCTAATCTAATTCTTTGTGCTTCACCACCAGCTAACGTGGATGCTTCTCTACTTAAACTTAAGTAGTTGAGTCCCACTGACTTTAAGAAATGTAATCGTGCACTAATTTCTTTTATGATTGATGCTCCAATGTGCTTTTCTTTCTCGTTGAGAATGTCTTTTTCTTTAAGGGTGTTAATCCATGCCAAACATTGTTCAATAGGCATATTGGTAGCAACCGCTATGGTTTTGCCATCTATATGAACACTGAGTGCCTCTTCTTTAAGTCGCGTCCCTTTACAAAGCGGACACGTTTGCTTAAGCATGTATGCTTGAATTTCTTTACGAATGTAGTCACTGTCTGTCTCCTGATATCTTCGCTCAAGGTTGGTAATAAAGCCTTCATACTGCTCATGGATAACTGTTTGTCTACCAAATCTATTTTCTCCCTCAACTTTATACACGGTGTCACTACCATGGAGCAGTTCATGTTGTAGTTTTTCTGGGAGTTGCTCCCAGGTAGCTTTTCTAAAGTCATGTCCCTGTGTTTCCACAACTTCTTTTACAAGTCGTGACCACCAAGTGTCGTTACTGAGCATCCGGGCAAAAGGAATAATGGCTCCTTCACTGAGTGTGAGGGATGGAGCCACAATTTTAGAGATATCAATTTTGAGTAGTGTTCCCAGACCGTTACAGTCTGGGCAAGCTCCATGCGGTGAGTTAAATGAGAACAGTCGAGGCTCGAGCTCTGGGATGGAAACACCACAATCACTGCAAGCACGTTTTTCACTAAACAACTTGTCGACAAATGACTTTGGTTTTTCTGGGAAATCAAGTGAGGGGTCGGTGATGATACTAAAAAGTACTAACCCGTCTGCTAGCTGGAGTGATTCTTCCACCGCCTGAGCAACTCTGCGACGAAGGTTGCGGTACTCTTCTTCATCTTTTAGTTGTTGTTTGCTTACTACGCCTCTATCTATGACTACATCCACGGAGTGTTTGTTATTTTTGAGCAAGTTAAGCTCTTCATCTAAGGTGTAGATGGTGCCGTCAATGCGTGCACGGCGGTAGCCTTTTTGTTGGAGTGTTTCAAATAAACCTGAGAACTCACCTTTTTTGTCTCTAATTACCGGTGCGAATAACATAAAGCGTGTTGGTTGTGAGCTTGCATGTTTTTCAAGCATTTGCAAAATGTGAGCAACAATTTGATCAACACTTTGTGTAGCAACTTCTTTGCCACAGTTAGGACAGTGTGGATGGCCAACTCGAGCAAACAGTAACCGCAGGTAGTCGTAAATTTCTGTAATAGTACCGACGGTTGATCTGGGGTTGTGAGAAGTGGTTTTCTGGTCGATTGAAATTGCTGGAGATAAACCCTCGATATGATCTACGTCAGGTTTTTGCATTACTCCTAAGAATTGGCGTGCGTAGGAACTTAAGCTCTCAACATACCTTCGTTGTCCTTCTGCATATAAGGTGTCGAATGCCAGTGAGCTTTTGCCACTCCCAGATAACCCAGTAAAAACAACTAGTTTATTTTTAGGGATTTCAATAGAGATGTTTTTAAGGTTGTGTTCCCTTGCGCCAGTGATGCGGATAGTTTGTTCCATAGGTGTTTTTGTTGGCTTGAAATGAGCCTAAACGAATGTTTATTATACCGAATAAATGCCGATGGGGGCAGGGTCAAAGAGGTGTTCTACAAATATGGCAAACACACTAAGCTTGCAACTCCTTAATAGTATCTCTCAAAATCGCTGCAAGCTCAAAGTCCATGTCCTTTGCCGCTTGGTTCATCCTGCGTTTAAGCTTAGTGCTTAAAGATCGCTTGTCGTAGGGTGTCAGATCCTGAGCAGAAATTTTTTGTAAATCAATTTGTTCTGTTTTGTTAAGCTGCACCACCAGTCCCGCATTTTTTTTAGACTTCTTTGACTTCTCTTCTTCTTCCTTTTTTTTGAGCATGCGCTCGCGAATGGGTTTAATAATTGTTTGTGGGGTATGTCCCATCTTGGTGTTATGTGCTATCTGGGTATTACGTCTGCGGAGGGTTTCTTCTATTGCAACTTGCATTGATCCAGTAAATCTGTCGGCATATAAAATGACGTGTCCCTCAACGTGCCGTGCTGCTCTTCCCATGGTTTGGATGAGTGAAGTGCGTGAGCGTAAAAAGCCTTCTTTATCTGCATCTAAAATTGCCACCAAGGTAACTTCTGGCAGGTCAAGACCTTCACGAAGTAAGTTAATACCCACCACAACATCATATACTCCACGTCTTAGGTCATCTAAGATGTCAGATCTTTCTAAAGTTTCGATGTCAGAGTGTAAGTAAGCCACTTTTGGGTAATCAATTTTGGTTGGAGCGTAGGTGTTCTGGCCTAAGTGATGGTAAAACTTGGGATCGATGGGTCCAACACTGAGTCGTTTAATGGGCAGTTCAGCTTGCTCCCAAATGAGTAACTCACTGGTATCTTGAGCTTTTTTGTCTTGTTGGCGTTTGCTCCAACTTTTTACTAAGCTATCAATTTTGTGTGTGTTGTTGAGGTACTCGGTTAGTGCCTCAGCCATTTTTTTGGTGAGTGTGGTTACTAGGGTTCTTTGTCCACGTTCTTTTCGCACCAAGATTTCAATAACTAAGTCTTCAATTTGGTTTTCGGTTGGTCTTAGTTCAATATTAGGGTCAACAAGTCCTGTTGGTCTAATTAACTGTTCGACAGGTTGGTTGCCCGAAAGTGATAACTCTAGTTTCTCTGGGGTTGCCGAAACATACACCATTGTTTTGGTTTGTCCCATGAACTCCTCAAACGTTAATGGGCGGTTATCTAGCGCACTTGGCAGTCTAAAACCATACTCAATGAGCGTTTCTTTTCTTGCCCTATCTCCATTATGCATGCCTCTAATTTGAGGCAGGGTAATGTGACTTTCATCAACAATGGTTAAAAAGTCACCGCCGCCAAAGATGTTTTTGCTTTCATTAAAGTAATCAATGAGTGTAAATGGTGCAGACCCTGGCAATCTGCCATCAAAGTAGCGTGAGTAGTTTTCAATACCATTGACAAACCCAAACTCTCTAAGCATCTCAAGGTCGTAGTTTACTTTTTGTTCAAGACGGTAGGCTTCAATATTTTTGCCCTGTGACCGGAAGTGTGCAAGTTGCTGTGCTAAGTCGTGCTTTATTTCCGCTATTCCTTCGTTTTGTGTTTTAGGGTTGAGCACGTAGTGTTTTGCTGGATACACTATCACTTCTTTTTTGCCTGTTCTGCCCTCTTCTTCTGGTGTTAAAGGAAGTGCTAAACCAGAAATGGGATCAATCCAAGTGAGGGTCTCGATGGTGCTCTCGAACATATCAATACGCAGGGCTTTTTCCTCATATGCTGGCCAGACATAAATACTGTCACCTCTGAGTCTAAAGGTGCCACGGCGGAAGTCGGTGGTGGTTCGGTCATACTGCAAGTTAGCAAGTTGCAGCAGAATTGTTTCTCGAGAAATCACTTCACTTTCAGCAATTCTAAGTAAGTACCTGCCGTACTCAACTGGAGAACCTA
>CAZMZI010000017.1:0-15045 GCA_964570775.1 uncultured Pseudomonadales bacterium
TCTACTAATCTAAAAACAACAGCAATCCTCTTGAGTTCCTCTACAGATTTTTCAATACCAGATACAACTGTTTGTAATACGGCCAACTGACTCGAATGTTCATCCGAGTATTCAACTAAAGCCATGTCAAAATCAGTGCGTAAACTTTTAATATCAGCTATTAGCTCTTGTAGATTTTGAAAGTTATTAACTTTACTTATTTTTTCTCTAACAATACGATGTTGCACCTTAAATCTTGCCGACCAGTTTAAAAAATTTTCTTCAGTTTCTTTGTTGAGTAAACTCTCTTGATTAACAATTTGTTGCCCATTTATTATTTTTTCTTGTACATTTCCCATTGCATCAACGAACAACATGTCACCGCCTGCTGCAAATATATTTTTTCTCGTTTCTTCAAATAAGACTAGGTCATTTTCTCTTGCAGCCTGCTGCAAATTTTTCCAAAAACCATAAATTGTGCTTGTATTATCAACAATCTCTGCTAGCCCACTCAAGACCTGATTTGCAGAATCAGCTTTTGATTTAAATATACTCAAGTTTTCTAGGGCATTCTTAACAGCACTATCATCAATACCTCGTAACGAAACTCTAAGTTTTGCAAATAAGTCGCGGTATTCAGCTCTCCATTGTTCTGGCAATACTACTTCTGGACTATTCATAGTGGTAATTATACCATTTCACCTCAGAAAACTGTCAAGGCAGAATTACCTATTTATCAGCAACACACCTTGCATTTCCCCCCGTTTTTCGCTACAGTGGTTAAACCTTACGGAATCTGGTGTAAATCCAGAGCTGTGCCGCAACGGTAACTGTATCTAACAGAAGTCCGGTCAGTAAGGAATTCTTGATAAATCAAGAGAAACCGACGAGCATCGGGCATGCGTACTCACACTGTATTTTTTCGCATCCCTGTTGCTCCTCTATACGGAGGAGTATGTTTAGTAGAAGACCAGAAAACCAACCGTCCCCCACCTCGCAGTTTGAGCAGTGGGACGCAGTTGATTACATCACACTCCTTACTAATCCTGAATTTCGCAACGAATCATCACTTCAAAACCTTCTGTCAGCTAATTTTTTTGCATTCGCCGCTGAATACACCAGGGGTGAACTTATTTCCACCTTTGAAATGACTGTTGATCCAGTGAAAGGTTTGCTTGGCATCACCTCTTCATATAAAGAGGGCATGGAGGGCATGGGCGAAAACTTCGAAACAAAGCTCGTCTCACAAAGCAAAGTGTCTGCCAGAGCTGAGGTTGAATCAAACAATATTTCTAAATTAAATGAATGGTCAAAAGCTGCACCCATTGACTCATTTTTCGTCTGGAACAGTCCTCCTGGAAAAGTGAGTGAGGGGTATGCTGGTCTTAACTCACACTCCTTTATCTTTATTTACCAAAAGACTTCAAAAAACACGGTAGTCCTTCATCAGTTAAGAACCTGGATGAATCTTTCACAACATGAGTCTTTTTTAAACGGACTAGCTACAAACACCCAAAACGACACAGACCTTTCAGAGTTCAAAAACCCATCTCATAAAGTGATTCATAACATTCGAATTTTCCAACCCAAAGATATCGGATGCGCCAACGGCACAGAAGTTGTTACAAAACTTACAGAAATGGCCTATCAAACACAGGATTCCTGGAAGACAAAACCACAAGAAATGCCCAAAGTTCCCGACTCAGAGTATGCCCAATTTAGAGACTTTTTACTAAGCCTGTATATGCGAATTGTAGTGCCAACACTTCTTGCAGAAGTACCCGAAACAAACTCTGCTGAAAGCAATGAGTGGCAGCAGTTTATCCGCTCACCAAAATATGCGTTGCTTGTAAAAAAACTAGACTTAACTTTTGGCTTGCTTGCTTACCAACCTTTAGTTAGATGGGTGGAAGAAAAGGATGAAAATAAACGCTCTTCTCTTTTTTCACACTTATTTAGAAAGAAAAACATGGAAATAACCCAGTTGTCCTTTGCCGAGATTGAACATAAACTACTTTCTCTTTTTGAGCTACAGATGCAAAAAACCACCGGACAAGCTATCTCAAAAAAAGATGCTAAGGAATACAACTCTATTGCCGCTTCACTCTTGTCTTCCACTGCAAGAGGCTTAAGCTTGGGACAATGTGGGCTTGGAACGTTCATTCCTACAAGAATGTTTCAAACACTTGGGTTGCAACAACTTACGGGTTCTTCACTCACCCCAGGAGTACTACTTGGACTTCCAACAAAAGAAAAAGCCTCAGCTCTCTCATTTTTAGCAGCAAAAAAATACCTGCCTCTACAACTAGCTAATGGTGAAACCTGGTATGTGTTGGCACAACACCATGAACTATATGCAAACTACTTTGCACAAAACCCTCTTAGTTTTGCAGAAGATGGCACTCCAATTGGTCCCTGTGGCTGGTTGCTGCGTGGAGACGAACGAGGGTTAGATGAGTTAGTCTTAACTTTTTCAGAGTTTGCTCAACTAGAACAGCTTAAAGCAAGTTTACTTGCCGACTTGCTCAATAACCCTGAAGGAACTGTTTCGTTACTTCACTCATCACTACTACCCATGGCAAAAACCCCATCACAAAAAGAAAAAGTGTTAGAAGTACTCCAAACACTGCAGGATTCACTTAAAAGTGCTGTTTCACTTCAAGAGCTACTTTTCTCTGACTTTTTCTCATTAACTGCTTGGCCACTTATTGCAAAGCTCTCAAAAAAGGTGGATATGCGCCAATTTGTTACCAACCCTGAATACACGGCGACACAGGTCGTGACGGTATTTGATGCAGTGATCACTGCAGAATAAAATTTGTACCAAAGCACCACTCAAAACCGAGGTATAATTACTACCATGAGTGCAGCTGGATTACCGCCAGAGGATGTTCGTTTTGAGCACGTTAAACGGCTTGATCCTTCGCTGTCCCTTAAACGCAATCGCCCCCAAATTGAAAAAATTGTTTCAGAGCTTGCTTCGGTTTTTAAAAATAACGAGCTTGTTGGTGGCTTAGTTGTTGAGGTTCCACTTGCTGACGGGCGTGTCCATGACCTTACTGTTGTTGCCAATACTCGCGAGGGATTAACAGAAGAACAGCAAGAAGAGTATCTCTTCTACTCAGACTACACAGCGCTCTTGCTTGATGTAGCAAAACTTTTTAAAGCCACTTCAAAAAAAGAAAACTATGTTGAGTACGCACCAACAGAACCGCAACTAAAAGACTGGGCACATGAAGCAGGAGCTCCAAGTGAAAGCATTTCTGAGTTTGGGGTTTGGGAAAAAAGAGACAAAGTTGCAACACTTTTAGGAAAGCTGCAACGCAGTTTTTCCGAAGGATTTGAAGATGATCTTGAAGAAGATGACGAAGAAAAAGAAGGCGATGAGGAAACCAAAGATGACACTTCAAAAGGAGATAAAGACGAAGAACAACGGAAACTCGTTGCCGACGCACTTGCCAAACAAGCAGAAGCCGCAGCTTTAGCAGCTGCATCTAGTGCAGTAGTACCACAAACAGCTGAAGCGCCCTCTGTTGACACTTCTGTAACACCCAGTGTTACAACCATAGACCCTAGACAGCCGCTTAGTTCACAACTAACCGCCAAACAAATGAGCCAATACAACGCAAACATTGGCTGGCTCACTAGTTTTACCCTTCTACATATTGCAGATGAAATGGGTTTGGAAATTTCTACCCTTCCACCAGAACTACGTGGAGAACTAACGGGTTTAGTTTCTACGTATTTAACTACAGAAGGTGACCTTGCAGAACTACTTAAAGGTAGTCCAACTGCTCGCCTAAAAGCTATCAGGGGTCTACAAAAGTACCTCCAACAACAAAACTTTTACGCAAAACATGACCTCTATCCCTCTGTTATTACATCGCTGGATGATAGAACCGACCAGCGCATCAACACCATTCTTGGAGACACTAACATTGTTGTTGACACTAACATCAAAAAAACGGTTGAAGACATTGTCCAAGTGCACGGACAAAAAAGCCAAAAACTCATAGACTCCTTTGATAAAAACAAAGTTGAGCTCATTTTTGGGTTAAGCCAATACAAAATTACCGATACTCAAGCGGATAAACTAAAAGGCGTTCTTAAATCATATGCTGAAGTAAGGCTACAAGAGCTTTTTCTACATACGGGTGATGAAACAACACTTGAGGGACTAGACCCCGACCAAAATCCAGAACTAAAAGATACCGTAGCCCTAGTAGAACAAATTAGTGCTGTCCGCGCAACGGTACAACAACACTCAAAAGATGAGGATGAAAAAGGTGAATTAGTAGCCGGGGCACTAACAGCAAAAAGTGGTGTCACAAAAAAAGTAAAACTTGCAGTTGAACAAAACCAAAAAATATTTGGCGCTTACTGGACCAGTTTGTCACCTGAACAACAGGCAGTTGCGCTAGCTTCACTAGACCCATCATATAAAAAATTACTAAAAGCAAAACAGCATCCCGTAGAAGGGTATCCATTGCCCATCAACATTGCCGAGTTTGACCCAGCAATTTTACGCCGGTTTGAACTAGAGCAGAGCATGATTAAAAATGGCAAAGTTCCTAAAGAGGAGTTTGACATTGCTCTTGAAATTGCACAATACAACTATGTTGTAGCCCGTGAAGAAAAACTAGCTGCGGTACTTCGTGCAGAATACATTGCGCTAACTGTTCAAGAACAACAAGCAGCGCTGGCAACAGCGTTAGCCTATCAAAGCGCTGTAGAGATGCAGCAACAAGCAAGTTTCATGGAAATGTATCACCAAGACGAGGTGATGTACTCAAGCTCATTTGACGGTGATGACGGTGGAGAATATGGTGATGACGGCGGAGGCGGAGACACAGTTGGTGCAGCTGGTGGAACTACAGGTGGCGGCAGACGTGGAGGAATAAGAGGAAGACTTGCGTCACTAAAGAACAAAGCTAAAAAAAGCAAACTTCTTGCACCTGCCAGAAAAAAAATTGCAGCACTTAAAAAAGCGGCAAGCGATAAAGCTCACAGTACAATAAACAAGGGCATTGCAAAGGGTGCTGCAATGATTCCCGGAGTAGGTACGGCTGCAGCCGCAGCTTTTGCTGGACTTTCAGCCGCAATTGGAGAAAAAAATGCTAACAAACTAGTTGCCGGTGCTGGCGTGGCCGCAGGTTTGCTTTTTGCTAAAACACTTCATGCACTTACCACCATTGGAGGCGCCATTGGTGGTGCTATTGGTGGAATCATTGGTAGCTTTATTGGCCCAGGTGGTATTTTACTTGGGACCGTTGTTGGAGCAAATGTTGGAGCAGCTATTGTTCCCACATCTTGGTTGGGTTTATTCGGCGGTGGTGGTGGTGGAAATTTGTTTGCGGCAAAAGTCTTTCCAACCATTGGTTCCGCTGCAACAACTGCAACAAATGCAGCTGGATCGCTTGTTTCCAGCACTTCAACCGCCGCAAGCACTGCAGCACAAGCTGTACAAGCATCCACAGCCACATCTACAACAGCAGCACAAACTGCAGCAACTATTGCAAAAACCGCCGGTCTCAACGTTGCTTCTGCTGTTACCAGTCTTAGCTTTTTAGCCCCGCTTGGTGGTATTACCATGGCTGGATTCTTTACACTCATCACCCTGACGGTTATTTTTGCAGCATTCCTTGTACCTATGCCATTCACACTTACAGGCGGCAGCAGTCAAACTGAATCACTCTATGCAACAGTAGAGAAAACTGCAAACCCCTCAGTCCTTGAAAACAACACGCCAACACAAGTGACATATACCATACAAATAGCACCAAAAACTGGGTATCAAATTGAAATTAAAAGTGTAACAGACACTTTTTCCAATATTGGAGGAACTACCAATACTCCAACTTCTCCATTAACTAAAGAGAACTTTCCTGCAGGAATCTTATCTCAGCCTACAACCGCTACATACACCATAGAGCTTTCAGGAGAAGACACACTGGTGAGCAACACTGTTACTTTTGTTTTAGACGTTTTTGACTTAAGTGGTGGGCTCGTAAAACAGGGTGAAAGCGTTAGCTCTATTGCAGCAGTCAGCATTGGAACTCCACCTGTTGGCTGTTTTGAATTTGCACCAGCTGGAGAAAGTATTAGTTATACTGCTGGCGGACAAACTTACACCAATGTTTCACAAACAATAACAGAAGCTGACCAAAACCTTTTCTTACAATCATTTACACGTAGAGTTGCAGCAAACCCAACATATGCTAGCTTACTCTGTTCCGCAGGCCCAATCTTAATACATAAATGGCCACCAAGCCCTTCTGGCTACTATGCCTGGGCTTTTGCAGCAAATAAAATTGGTTTTTATGCACCAGCTTGGAGTTCTGGAATCTGGTTTGAGTACACACTAATACATGAAACAGGTCACATCATCGACGCTCGAAATGGTGGTTTGCGTTCACAGTTTTTACAAGTCAAGACTGACAGTTCTTGCTATAGCTTTCCCGCTATTTGCAGTGAGGGTGAAGCATTTGCAGAAGGTATGGTTTTATATGTTCTGTATCAAACATTAAACTTCAACTTTAATAGCTGGACAGGCCCTTTCCCATTCAAATCGGACTATCCTGTTGAATATAATTGGTATAAACAAAATATTTTTGGCGGACAGGAGTTTTAACTATGGAAACAGCACGAAAGCGCGTTCACGAGCTGCAACATGAAGTTGCCCCCAAACACGGTGACTTTACTAAAAAACCTAAGAAAAACTGGTTGCTGCCAACACTTTTTATTTTGGTGATACTGCTTGTCAGTATCTCATTTGTTCGAATTTTTACTCCAGAAGTACAACCGCCAGTTAAAGAAAATAGCTGGTTGGGCATTACACCTGGTTACACCTTCACCCAAAAAGTTGCAGAACAATTGGGAGAACCACTTTCGGTAAAAACAATCCGAGATAAAAAAGAGATAAGTTACAAATCTAAGTTCCCTTCAAAACCAAACACTGTGCTTGTTTCAGACAAAGGCATCGTGGTGTTTGTCAAAGAACATGTTACCTATGATGCTACAAACGTGGTTGAAAACTACTATCCACAACTTGGTCAACCCGACTTTATTCTCTATGCCCCACAAATTAGTATTGGAGTAAAAGCACATGTCTTTTTGACAAAAGGTATTGTCCTTATTGCTCATGAAGCAGATGGTTCAATTGAACAAAAATGGTACTTTGAACCAACAGATAAAGAATCATTTATGTTTACTTGGGGCACCGATCTCTCAGAATCATATAGCAATCAAGAATAGCAACACCTAGTATTTTGCCGTGTGATCCTGCTATTATGAATACTTAGTACCAAACAGTACTGCCCTATGCGAGAACATCCAATTCCTCAAGACATTACTGGCTACCGTTTTCACATTATCGGTAGTATGACTCTCAAGCAATTTGTCGAAATTGCGCTTGGTGTAGTGCTTGGTGGCGTCATTTATTCAACTAACCTGCCTGCTGTCATTAAGTTTCCTCTTATCATTGCCTCTGTTGTTCTTGGTGGTATGGCTGCATTTCTTCCCATTGAAGATCGCCCTCTAGATCACTGGATTATTACCTTCTTTAAGGTAATGTATAACCCCACCCAGTTTTTTTGGCGAAGAGAACCAAACATCCCCGATTGTTTTAACTACACTCCAAACGCCCAAACCATGATTGTTGAACCAGAAATTGATTTAGGACCTGCAAAAAAACAGCGAATTCGTGAATATATGACGTCTGTGCCAAGTGTTAAAGATCCTTTTGCACTCGATGTTGGTGAATCAACTCGTATTTCTGAAATTATGAACAGCTTCACCACAACACCTGTAACTGTTGTGCAAGCTAAACCAACTCCACAACAGCCTAAATCTGAAAAACCACAACTTGGTGTAAGAGTAAGGACACTCAAAACAAGGCGCGTTGAAAACGTGGTGTTTGCATCGGAAGACGTATCACTACCAAAAAGTATGCCGTCGGGAGCACGTATTATTGAAGAAAAAACAAAAGCAGGCGAAACAAACATAGCAACTCAATACTTAGACCAGCAAAAATTTGCAAAACAATCACAAAATGTTTCCGAAGTTGCTGGAGCAATTGCCATTCCTGAGCTACGAGAAATACATGTAGCAGCACAAACTGAGGATGGCACAGTCACTGAAACAACAGCAACGCTACAACAAAACATGATTTTTGATACCACACAAGCAACAGCACAGGGAGCTGGTATTTCTACATCCGAAGCAGACTATAATGATCAGCTTCCTTTTCCCGATCCTCCTAGTGAGCCAAATAAACTTGTTGGTATGGTGTTAAGCCCTACAAACGAACTTATTACAAACGCTATTGTGGAAGTTCAAACTGATACCGGTACTGTGGCTCGTGCTGTAAAAACAAACACCCTTGGTCAGTTTTTTATTACCACTCCACTCGAGAGTGGTGACTATAATTTAGTTGTTGAAAAAGACGGCTACACCTTTACTACACAACATATTCAACTAACCGGAGAACTTGTTCAACCAATTGAGATACGAAGTCTTGGTTGAGCCACAACCAGAAACCAGTTAAGATAGAACAACAACCATGACTGAAACAGTAATACACTCAACTACACAAAAATTCCTTGATATTTTTGATATAACCAACAATCTTGTGATTCTTAAAGATGGCACAGCTTCTCTCATCATTCAAGTTGACGCCATGAATTTTGGTCTTTTAGCCGAAGAAGAGCAAGATAGCATTATGTATGCGTATGCAGGGCTTTTAAACTCACTTAACTACCCTATTCAAATTATCATACGGTCACAAACAAAAGATGTAACAGGGTACTTGGGTATTCTCAAAGAACAAGAGGATACCGCTGGCTCAAGGGAAAAACAACAAAGAATCCGCCGTTATAGAGAGTTTGTGAGTAATCTTATTAAAGAACGCAACGTGCTTGATAAAAAGTTCTATGTTGCTATCACCGCTACTCCACTCGAGTTGGGAATGATTGCGCCACAAAGTTTTATTCCCGGAAAATCAGATATTAAAATTACTGGTGAAGAACGAACCGCAGTTATTGAAAAAGCTCGGAATTTACTTGAACCTAAACGTGATCACCTTCTTGCTCAGTTTGCTCGCATTGGTTTATTTTCCAGACAACTCACCACACAAGAAATGATTCAATATTTCTATATTAGCTATAATCCTGAAGCTGCCGAAGGACAGCAAATTGCTGATACTAACAACTACACAACTCCGCTTGTTACAGCGGGTCTGGAAGGAATTAATACTATGAACGCTACACAAATCCCTACCCCACCACCACAACCAACCATAGCAAACACTGCTGCAAATACTTCAGGAGTTGCAGCACCAACAGAAATGCCAGCAATGACTGCACCTGTTGTTCCAACACCAGCTATTACTCCAGAGGCACAACTTGAGCAAGTTCCTGCTGGATTACTGCCACAAGAACCCGCTCCTGTAGCACCTATTGAAAAAGCAGCACCTGAACCCACTGTAATACCAACAAACACCTCAACACCAGCATACTCACCAACCGTTATGGCAGAAACTTCAGGTACACTCACGCCACCAGTTCCAACTCCAATTACTCCAGAGCCTTCGGCAACTATTCACCATGCTGCAACCACGCCACTTGAGATGGGAACAGATACACAAGTTGCGCCAACACCTGTAGCTACATCCGTTGCACCATCTAGTGAGCCAGTTACCTTTGATTTACCAAAACCAACTCCACCACCTATGTCGGCACCTGTAACAGAAACACCATCTGCCGCTCCAATTGTTGATGCATCAATTCAAGCAGCAATTGACACTACATTAGGTCAAATAACTCCAGGGACACCAATGGATACAACGCCTGCTCCATCACCAGTGCCAACACCTAATCCCACTAATGTTTCAGGAAACGCAACACTTCCTCCCCTACCTGAAATTTAGTAGAATGTGACGTAATGCCTAGTTTGCTTAGCTCGCTACCGTTCGGTAAAAAAAAGACTACTGAGTCTGTTGTAACTCCCGAACAACAAAAAGAACAAAAAGAGCTCGAAAAGCTTAAGCAGTTTTCTCGTGGCCTTGTTACCATTCAAGACATTATTGCTCCAGAAGCAATCGAGGTTGACTTTACCTTCCAAAAAATTAATGACACCTATTCCAGAACGTTATTCGTATCTGGTTATCCTCGTTCCGTACCTGCAAACTGGCTTTCTCCACTCATTAACTTTCCCCACCAGCTCAATGTTTCAATGTTTGTGTATCCCGTTGATTCTGGCGAAATTTTAGACAACCTTAAAAGAAAAATAACGGAAATGGAGGCTGAAATTCAGTCAGACCTTCGTGCCGGTAAAATTAGTAACATCAATACTGAGGTTAAACTTGAAGATGCTCGGTTTATTCGTGAAGAACTAGCAAAAGGTTCTGAGCGTTTTTTCCAGTTTGGGTTATATGTAACCATTACCGCAAAAGACAAAGACGAACTAGATCGTGTTACCAAAAGCATCCAATCTACACTGGGCGCAATGCTCATTGTTTCTAAAAAAGCCACTCTTCAAATGGATGACGGGTTTAAAACCACTCTGCCAATGGGAGTTGATAAGCTGATGGTGACTCGAAACATGGATACGACTTCCTTGGCCACAACCTTTCCCTTCACGTCTAGTGAACTAACCATGGAAACTGGAATCATGTATGGCATTAACGAACATAATGATTCGTTAGTTATTTTTGATCGCTTTAAGATGGAAAATGCCAACATGGTCATTTTTGCCAAATCTGGTGCTGGTAAATCGTACACTGTTAAACTCGAGATATTGCGTCAGCTCATGTTTGGTGCAGAAGTTATAGTCCTCGACCCAGAGCATGAATATGAAGACCTTTCTCAAGCTGTTTCAGGTGAATATATTAATTTTACGTTTAGCTCTCAAGCAAAAATTAATCCGTTCGACCTATCTAACCTGTATGAAGAAGGTGAAAACGAGCTTGGTCAAAAAATTATCTCTATCCATGGACTTTTAAAGGTCATGTTGGGTGAAATGTCTGCTCAGCAAGATGCAATGTTAGACCGAGCTTTAGTTGCTGCGTACAAAGCAAAAGGCATTACCCCAGATCCAGCCACTCAAACAAACGAACCTCCTCTTATGGAGGACGTCTATAAAGCCCTGATAGGCATGGAGGATAAAGAATCAAATGATATTGCTGCTCGATTAGAAAAATATATCACAGGATCTTTTAGAGGTATATTTGACCAGAAATCTAACGTTAACTTCACTAATCAGCTCACCGTTTTTTCTGTGAAAGAAATGGAAGAAGCAATGCGACCCATTGCTATGTACATGATTCTCGATTTTATCTGGACTCGTGTAAAGAAAGACCTCAAAAAACGACTACTTATTGTTGATGAAGCCTGGTACTTCATGAAACACCCGGACTCAGCTTCGTTTATTCACTCCATGGTGAAGCGTGCCCGCAAGTACTACCTTGGCATTACCACTATTACTCAAGACGTAGAAGACTTTTTACACAACGACTATGGCAGAGCTATCGTTACGAATGCATCTATTCAATTCCTTATGAAGCAATCTACCGCTTCAGTTCCTATCTTGGCCGAAACATTTTATCTTTCGCAAGGTGAAAGACAGTTGCTTGTAACTGCAGATGTTGGTGAAGGTATCTTTTTTGCCGGCCAAAATCACGTGGCACTGAGAGTTGTAGCCTCTGATGAAGAACATCAACTTATCACCACCAACCCAGAAGAAGTCTTTAAGCGCCAACAAATGTTAAAACAACAAGCACTTGCAGCTGCTGCACCTCAACAACAGTCTCAACGAGCAACACCTCCTGCTGCAACAAGACCACCAGTAACCCAACAAAATTTACAACAAAAAATGCAACCCCAAAACTCAACTTTACCCAAAATGCTAAATAGCATTGAAGATTACGTTCCGCCTGAAAACTAGAGCTAAAGAGCCTTCTTTCGCCTTATTCTCCCCCTTGCTTTCTGTGGAAAACTTTGTGTATAAAGAAGTCGCGATCCTGTCCCCACTACGCTATTTTTGTTACTAAAAGATACTATGACTGAGTCTCACAGCATTACTTCTGCACAGGTGCAGCAAATTTGGAAACACGCCTGTGCTGATCTACAACTACAGCTTTCACCCGCTGTGTTTAGCACCTGGATCGTTTCAAACCCGCTCACCTCTCTCACCTTTTTAGATGAAACTGAAGCCTTAGCTACCATTACTAGTCCAACAGCTTTTCACTCAACAAACTTAAAAAAAAATTTACATTTACAACTTAAGCATGCATTAGACAAACAAACGGGCAGAAACTGCAACATAGAATACAAAATTGGTGATCCAACTCTGGCTGCAGCTCGTACAGAAAATGAACAGTCTGGATTTAGCTCAGTGTCTCTCCATATCAAACCAGAGCCACAGGCCTTTGAAACCTATCAGCAACCCGCCTACCAACAACCAAACTATCATCCACAAATGCCTCAATCACCGCGCGTTGACGAATTATTTTCAGAACACGCTCTGTCAAGTGTAGCCACAGACAGACTTAGCGCAATTGCAAGAAGGGTGGGACTACGAACTGACTACACCTTTGAAACATTTGCTGTTTCAACAACTAACGAAATGGCTCATGCTGCTGCAACTGCTGTATCTAACAAGCCTGGTGAAGCATACAATCCGTTATTCTTTTATGGTGGTGTGGGAGTGGGAAAAACACATTTAATGCATGCCATTGGCAATAATATCTTACGAAATAACCCCAATGCTAAGATCTTGTACTCAACAGGCGAAGAGTTTACTAATGAAATTGTCGACGCCATCAGAACAAAAAAAGCCAACGACTTCAAATCAAAATACCGTACTGCAGATGTGCTTTTAGTTGATGATATTCAGTTTATTGCAGGTAAAAATGCTGTCCAAGAAGAGTTCTTTCACACGTTTAATGCACTTATTAAACAACTGAGGCAAGTTATTTTAACGTCCGATCGACCACCTCATGAAATAACACTCCTGGAAGACAGACTTCGATCCCGGTTTGAAGCGGGACTCATGATCGATATTGGGCAACCCTCATTCGAACTGAGAACCGCAATTTTATTGGTCAAAGCTAAAGCCGTAAAGCTTCCAATAACAATGGAAATTGCAAAAACTATTGCTTCTCAAGTTGAAAGCGCTCGAAAAATTGAAGGCATCATTACAAGCATTCGTTCTGAGGTAGAACTAAAAGGCAAAACCATTACTGCACAACTCATTGAAGAACTGTTACAGGTTGAGATAGTAGACAAAAGACCACCTATAAAAGTGACTCCATCTGAAATTATAAGAACAGTAGCAAACCACTACAAACTAAAGCAAACTGCTATCAAGGGAACTCGCCGATCAAAGTCATTGGTAACAGCACGTCACGTTGCTATGTACCTACTAAAAGAAGACTTGTCATTACCACTTACAGAGATAGGAAAATGGTTTTCTGGTCGAGACCACACCAGTGTATTGCATGCCGTCAACAAAATAGATAAAGAAAAATCAATCGACGAACAGATGCAACAAGACATTTCAGCATTACGCATGACACTTACTGCCATATCGAGATGAAAGTTATCCACATCTGTGGAAAAAGGTGCGTAAAACTACGTGCATTTAGTGTGAATTAATGTGTAAAAAAATGTCCATTGTGAATAAACAGCTTTTGTTTGTTCAATCTCTACACAGTAATGAAGCAAAGTTATGCACAGTTCTGCTAGGCAAAAGTGTACACTTAATTAACAGCAGTTAACTTGAAGTAAAAGGTGGGTTTTTCCCCGTTTCTTCTTTTACCTACTACTACAACAACAAGATATATCTATTAATATAGAGAGTACAAACATGAAACTACATATATTACAAGAAAATCTCGTAACGGGATTATCACATATTGCAAAAGCAATTCCAGCAAATCCACAGTTACCTATTTTGTCGGCAGTTCTTTTGGAAGTTACAGAAAACACTTGTACCATTTCAGCAACCGATTTGTACTTTGGAGTAAAAGTGCAATTACAAGCATCAGTAAAAGAATCAGGAAGTGTAGCTATCCCTGGCAAACAATTTAAAGAACTAGTTACTTCTCTTCCTCCGGGAAAACTTGAATTACACTTTACGGAAGGTACTCTCCATATTTATTCTGAGAGGTCTAAAACAAAGTTACAGTGTTTACAAGCTGATGAATACCCACAATTTCCCCAAGTTACAGGAGAAAAAATAGCATTTACAACCAGTGACTTTGAAGCAATAGATCATTTTGTTAGTTTTTCTGCTTCTTCCGATCAAGCTCGTCCTGTGCTCACAGCCGTACTCTTGGAAGCAGATGAAACAGGCTTTAGAGCAGTAGCAACAGATGGTTTTAGGCTAAGTGTGTATGAGCTGCCAAAAGTGAACACTACACTTACTTCAAAGCTCCTTATTCAAGCAAAGGCACTGCAAGAAGTTACACGAATAGCCAAAAATGTTGATGCCCAAGAACTTTCATTTGTGGTTTCTGACGAACTTAAACAGGTTTACTTTGCAATTTCTGACGTTGAAATATATGTTCGGCTTCTTGATGGTGAGTTTCCTCCTTACCAGAAAATTGTTCCTTCCGTTTTTACAACAGAAGTGTGGATAGATGGTGCAGAGTTGGAAGACCAAATTAAGAGAGCTAGCATCTTTGCAAGGGATGCATCTAACATTATTCAACTGCAAATTACCTCAGAGACAGTAACACTTTCAGCTACATCTCCTACTCTTGGAACGTTTACAGGTGAAGTGCCATCAGCCACAATTACAGGTGGTTCTCTCGAGATTGCATTTAATACAAAATATGTGCTTGATATGTTGAAAGCTACACAAAAGGGTAAAACTTGGTTGGGAATGAGTGATAGTTTAAAACCAGTCTTGTGTAAGATTGCAGAGTTTCCACAAGCATACTATGTGATTATGCCATTTAAAGTTACTAAATAGGCTGTTCTCAAATCGAGATGTGCTGGTATAATAACCACCTATGCCAAAACGAACTTGGAATCCTAAAAAAGGCAAACGCATTCGCAAACACGG
>CAZMZI010000018.1:0-15012 GCA_964570775.1 uncultured Pseudomonadales bacterium
AAACTCCCTATTGACCCACTTCGGCTCACTCTGCTACCTTTAAGATAATATTCGCTAGTGTTTGTACCATTTCTCACCGGAAATTTGACAGCAACTAACCCATTTGTTGTACAGCGAAAACAGAATTACTATGGGTTAGCGAAAAACAGTATTTACTAAGCAGGAGATAAGGATACACATGACTTCCCAAACAACTCCTTCTGTTATACCTACAGAAGATGACAAAAAAACCGGTAGAGCTACAGATGCCACAAAACTTGACATCAATAATCTCCCAGACTTACTTACTGTTAGAGAAGTAGCTGACCTGCTAAGAGTTTCACCTCTCACCATTAAGCGTTGGGGAAAACGTGGCAAGCTACCTGCTATCCGCATCAACTCACGTGGGGACAGACGTTACAAAAAAGAAGCAGTACTCTGGCTTCTTGGAGTAACTCCATCAGAAGAACTCGTTGAAGAGTAGACAGCACTGGCTATTAGGGAATTACTAGTTCTCGAGCAACTAGTTTAATAAAACTGAGTAGTTGTAACTGCCTTTTCCATCTCCATGGCTGCATTACTAATCTAAACAACCATTCAAGGCCAACCAGCTGTAGTAATTTAGGAGCCCTTGGTACTAAGCCCAGCAACATATCAAAGGCACCACCAACAGCCATACCTACCCTAACCTGAGCACTTGTAAGCAACTCTTTGTGAGTAACTAACCACTTCTCTTGCATCGGCGCTCCAAATGCTACAAATACATAATCGGGCTTAAGAGTACCGATAACTTTGGTAACTACTTTTTCTTCACTTTTAGTCGGATGCTCAACATCCGCGTATGCTGGTAACCACCATAAAGTGTGACTGTCAGCAGCTTTTGACACTATTGATTCATCAGTTGCCACCCGAATTGACCACCCGGCATATGACAAATTGTTATAAGACCTACCACCAATCACTATAGCTGTTCTCTTCTTCTCACTTGCCTGGACTAATAATTTTGCTACAACATCCACACCTGGAATTCGTTTTGCTACAGCATCAGTTTTGCGCACCAGGCTAAGAAGCCTGGAGGCTAGTACAACACCAATACTATCTGGAATTGCAAAATCAGCTGCACCCAAAATTTTAGCGAATTCAACACTCTTTTTAGCCAAGACAACCTGTTCAGCATTTGGTGTTACAACAAGCTGTACTTCATTTTTATTAGAGGACGTTACTTCAATCTTAGCTAGCAATTGATCAATGTCTCCGCTAAATAGTGTTAAATTGCCAAAAAAACTTCTTTTATCAGTCATAATTACCTTATTGTATTAGAATTGTGAAATACAAAAACACAAATATAACACAAATTTATGACCACTTGACATTTCAATCAAAGTTTGTGTCGTATTTTTACAGGATGTTTTTAAAAAATATCCAATAAGTACTTCTTTTGATCATTGTACACTATTTTGGATCGTCACTAAATTGCTCGCTTTTTCGTGTTTTGTTTGCTATAAAAAACTGCACTCTTTTAAAAAATAAATAAAACCCGAATGTTTTGAGTATAAAAATCTTTAATTGCTAACAAATGGGGTCACTCCCCCATTCTTTTTATCATATTCTGAGTATATAAATTCAAGATTAATAAAGAAAATTTAAACAAAATAACCAAATTTTTTAAGATCCACTTTTCCGGTGACATCAAAAACAACGCCTTCAGCTTCTAATAATAGTTGCTGCCTACCAGGACCACCAAAAGCAAAGCCCGAAGCTAGTAAGCCATCACTTTTTATAACTCTATGACAAGGGAATCTGTCTGGGTCAGGATTTGTGTGTAAAATTCTACCAATAACTCTTGGGTGAGTACTTGCCTGCAATGCAATACCTTTGTATGTAGCAACCTTACCTGCTGGAATTTGCTCTACCGCCAAAAAAACACGCTGTGTTAGCGGCGGCAATACACCCCAGTACTCAAGTTGGTTTACTTCCATACGTGTATAATGACTCCAGCCATATGATATATCCAGAACTAGCAAAAAAACATCCAACATTTACGTACCTCAAACACCAGTTTGGACTCGAAGAAACTGGTCTGGTAGTTAGGTACTTGTATGCAATTGGACCGGATTATCAATTCACACATACAGTCACTTTTAACAACGTGACAGAAACACAACTAAAAACACTGAGTGACCAACAACTCGATCAATATCTTTTTACCATCGGCCTTTCTGAAATGCTCAGCTACTGGAAACTTGCTGCCTCTCCTACCATCCATATCAATGCAGGTGCACTCACTCAAACTCAATTGGACTGGTGGAAGAAACTACTCTTGAAGGGAATGGGTGAGTATTTTTACGTCAATAAACTACCCTTTACCACCCCAAACTTTGTAACAGTAAACACACTAACCCTTAATCCAGACAAACCACTAACAACATATAAGCCACAAGAATCTGACCACTACAAGTTGCTGGTTCCTCTTGGCGGAGGAAAAGACTCTGCCGTTACAATTGCAGTATTACAAGGTGAACCAAGTTTCGAGATTGGAGCGCTGATGGTAAACCCGCTACCCTCTGCTCAGGCCGTCGCCTTGGCAGGAGAAGTTGCCAACCTACACACCATAACACGCACCTTCGATCCAAAACTTTTTGAGTTGAATGCACAGGGATACCTTAACGGACATGTCCCTGTTTCAGCCAGTATTGCTTGTATGAGCATCTTAGTAGCTAAGCTTCATGGATACACACATGTTGCTATTGCCAATGAGAGAAGCTCAAATGAAGGCAATATCGAGTATCTGGGTCAGACAATCAATCACCAATACTCTAAAACGTTTGAGTTCGAGTATGACTTAGCATGCTATGCAGCTACCTATCTCTCTGTAGATACACCTCAGTATGTATCTTTTGTGAGGCCGCTTTTTGAACTGCAAATTGCAAGCATCTTTGCACGCTTTCCCAAATATCATGGCCTTTTCAGAAGCTGTAATCGAGGACAAAAGACCAACACTTGGTGTGGTGAGTGTCCTAAGTGCTTGTTTGCCTACATTATTCTGCTTCCCTTCTTAGGACCTGCCGTTACAGCACAACATATTGGCACCGATATGCTCCATAACTTACAACTTCTGCCTTTAGCTAAAGAACTGCTTGGTGTTGGCCCAATAAAACCTTTAGAGTGTGTAGGTACGCATGAAGAGACTATGGTGGCATTCCACCTTTGTGTTACTAAGTACCAAGAAGCTGGACAATCATTACCGCCACTTTTATCTAGTGTGCATACAGAAGTTCTCTCACACCACTCAAATTTACCTCAAAGAGCTCAAGCACTTTTTGATAGCTGGAATACTCAACACTTGCTACCTAAATCTTTAGAAACCAGTTTAGAAAGGGCGTATGGCACATCAAGAACAACGTTTGGCATATAACGATACAAATCGAAGTTTGTGCATCTTGGGTTTGGGCAGAGAGGGACACTCAACATACAACTATTTCCGCACGCTTTTTCCCAAAAGGCACATATTTCTTTTTGATGAAAAACCACTTGAGGCACTGACTACTTGGCATGAAATTGCTAAGACAGATGAAGCTATAGTCTCATTCCATACCACCATCCCACAAGGTGCGCTCGTACAGCCAGTAATTTTTTGCACACCAGGTATTCCTCCAACCAGACCAATCTACCAAGCTTTAGAAACTCTTTCTCCAAGTTGGAGCTCGAATCTTGAAGTATTTTTTAGCACCCTGCCACAACATGTAAAAACCATTGGAGTAACTGGCACCAAGGGTAAAAGTACCACGGCAAGTGTCATTTTTCACTTGCTCAAAACTGCAAACCTACCAGTTGTATTGGCCGGCAATGGTGGCACTCCTGCACTTGAGGTGCTTACAGAAGTAGAAAATCTGTCTAAAACTAATCCAACTGTCTATGTAGTTTTAGAACTATCTTCACACCAACTATCTAGAATCTCCTACAGCCCATCCATTGCTGTTGTACAAAACATTACCCCTGAACACTTAGACTACTACCCCACTTTTGAACACTATGTGGCTGCTAAAACACAGATTGTTCGCAATCAACACGCAGATGACTTAGTCATTTACTGCGCAGATTACCCCGAATCAACAAAACTAGCCACAACGAGTGCAGCACAAAAGCTCTCTTTTTCACTCCAATCTCAGCCAGCAACTATACAAGTTGCAACAAACAATGCTAACTTGACAATAGATTCAAAAGAAATCATCTCCCTAGACAAACTACCACTCCTAGGAACACATAACATTATCAACTACATACCTGGGATTCTCATTGCCCAAAAACTTGGCATTTCTCATTCAGAAATAGCAGATGGATTACGTAGTTTTAAACCCCTCCAACACCGCCTCGAAGTAGTTCCTACATCTGACGGTGTTCTATATATAAATGACTCACTAGCAACTACACCTGAAGCAACAATGGCAGCTCTAGATTCTGTTTCAGATAAACCTTGCATCCTCATTGCTGGTGGACATGATCGCCATCTTGATTATCACGAACTTGCTCAAGCAATTTTAAAACACAAAGTTAAAGCGCTCATTCTTTTTCCACCTACCGGGGAAACCATTATTCACCACATCTACCAGTTAGAACCAACAAATACAGTGTTGATGAGCAACTACTTTAAAGTGACAAACATGTGGGAAGCAGTTAAAAAAGCTACAAGTCTTGCAAAGCCTGGAGACGCAGTATTACTAAGTCCAGCTGCGGCTAGTTTTGGTATCTTTAAAGATTACCAAGATAGAGGTGAACAGTTTAAGCAAGCTGTTGCAGAGCTATCCCACACCTCACAATCTTAGGTACTATTCTGTAAGAGTTACTTCTGCCGTTACCCCTTTGTGGTCACTCACCCCCTCAGTTACGAGAGTAACTTTGGCTGAAACTGGAGGTGTGTAGAAAAAAGTATCCACAACTAGTTCAAGTGCTCCGGCATAGTGTAGTGATCCATCTATTGTTGTCTTAACATCTTGTGGCAATGCATCTTTATACATTTCTAAAAAATGACTGAACATTTCGCCACCCCTTGGAGCATTAAAATCACCACAAAGTATGTGCGGAGGAAACTGAGCAACTATTTTTGCCAGCTGAGCAAAATCTGCAAGTTGTTCTGGGTGCACTTCACCCTTTCCTGACCAAGTAAAGTGTGTTGTTGCCACAAAAAAGTGTAGATCACCTTTTGTTACTTGTGCTGTTACAACCACTCTATCACCGGAATTAGGTTCAACAAACTCAGGAATAGTTCCCGTTCCTTTATAAAAGTGATGATCGAATGGTTGGTGTGGCAGCTTAGTTAATAACGCTACACCCCAATCACCTCTTGTAGGTATGTTGTATTTATTTTCTGCAGATACATGCATTGTTGGCACATAGTGATATTCCATGCCAAGTGCTTCAGAAATAGTAACAATATCAACTCCAAATACCTCTTGCAAACAAACAACATCAGCATTTTGAGAAACCAAAAAAGGCAATGCTCTCTCCAAATGTTTGTTACCTTCAATATTAAGTGTTACCACCTTGAGTACAGTGCTAGTATCCATATTGTGCCTGCCTACTAATTTGTATTTATTACTGTTGGTACCCCAAACTTTGTGTGAACTCATCCAAGTGTTCTAAAGTAATACCAATACCTCGTATAACTGCTAAGTCTGGTTGCTCAACAACCGAAACCGGCACTCCAAGTGCTTGCACAAAAAACTGTTCTATTCCATCTAACTTTGCAAAACCACCTGAAAGGAGCAAACCTTTATCTACAATATCTACTGTAAGTTCAGCGGGAACGGTGGTCAACAACTGAGTAATAAGTCTCTCGTACCGTGCAGCTAACTTTCCTGTCTCCGTTGCGAGTTGAGAAGTGGTAATAGTTACTTCTGTAGGGCTCCCCGTTTCCAAGTCTTTACCTGCAATTAAGCGATCCTTAACCACTTGCTTATCTAAACTTGCTACTGTATGAACAAGCTCCCTAGAAACCTCATCACTAATCTGTAACCCACGCTTTTTTCTAAGAGCAAACTGAACTCGAGCATCAAAGTACGTTCCTCCAAGAGTGACGCTGGCATGCCTCACCATGCTCCCCAATGAAATCACGGCTGCTTCTACTAAAGAACCACCCATCTGAAGTAAAAAACTACCGGAAGAATCCGCAATGGGAACACCTGCTCCAATTGATGCAGCAAGTGGTTGAGCAATGGTGAAAATTTCTCTTCCACCCAAACTATAAAAAAGGTCTGTTACAGTGTGTTGACTGGCTTCAGTTTTTCCGGCTGGAACACTCACCATGAAGATTCGTTGCAGCAATAGTGGCGACTGTTTAACCTTGCCTAGTAGAATCTTGAGGAGTGCCTGCGCAATTGATTGGTCGAACACAACCCCCTGTCTAATGGGATATTCTATGGACACTCTATCTCCAACTCGCCCCGCCATTGCAGCAGCTTCACTTCCTACTGCTAGTACTTTCTTTGATTTTTGATCGATAGCAATACAACTTGGTTGGTCAACTAGCAATCCATTTTCAGGGGTCCAAATACGTACCCGTGTAGAGCCTAAATCAACTCCAATTCTTTGTGTCAGTGAGGTAAAAAAACGTCTCATACGTGAACCACTATTTGGTCATTATACCTTTTAGCTCTATAATAGAGGTATGGCTTCCATAATCAACAGAAAAACCTTTTATACCTTTTTTTCACTTGGTGTCATTATTGCAGGCACAGCCTTAGCAATTCAGTATGCCAAAGGTAACTTTAGAGTAACAGATAATGGGTTTGTTCAAGGCACCGGTTTACTTGCTGCAAACTCATTCCCAACAGGTGCCGAAGTTCATATTGATGACAAACTTGTCACAGCAACCGATGACACACTTTACCTTGAACCTGGTACTTACAAAGTTGAAATTATTAAAGATGGGTACGCACCATGGAAAAAAAATATCAATATTGAACAAGAACTGGTAACCCAAACAAATGCACAACTATTTCCTACAGCGCCTAGCCTCTCAACCCTCACGTTTTCTGGTGTTGAGAACTTTCAACCATCACCAAATGGTGAAAAAATTGTGTACTTCTCTGCTTCAGCATCCGCTGAACAAAAAAATGGTCTCTATGTTTTGGAGTTAAGTGCCGGACTCCCTTTTGGCACCAGACAGCCATACCAAATTAGTACTCCAACATCTCAATTTGACCTAGGCACTGCCCAACTAGTATGGTCACCTGACTCGTCACAACTGCTTGTCCTTTCAGAATCAAGGACACTCCTTCTAGATGCTACAAAAATAAACAACCTGGATCAGCTACAAGACGTGGGTTTTCGACTTAAACAAATTCTCTCAGAGTGGGAACAAGAAATGTACCTGCGCGAGCGCCAATACATAAAGGAATTCCCAGAAGAAATTGTTGCCATTGCTTCAAGTAGTGCTACTAACATCTATCTGTCTCCAGACAAAAGAAGAGTGGTCTATACTGCAACTGCAGCAATAACCATCCCAGAGGGAATTGTTGCCAATCCACTTCCTTCAACTAACTCAGTTGTAGAAGAACGAACCCTTACTCCAGGTGCAATCTATGTCTATGACCGTGAGGAAGATAAAAACTTTAAGGTAGCCGCACTAGCACAAACAGCAACAGTTGCAGCCGGTAAATCCCTGCTTTCTGCAGATACATTCAATCCACTATCTACACTTGTTACTGCATCACAGAGTGCATTCACCGCCTTGCAAGCAAGTACTTCAGCACAAACGGCAAGCAAGTTTAACAACTACCACAGCCCGGTATTTGCTGATACCCTCCAGTGGTATCCAGATTCAAAACATCTCTTGTTTGTGCAAGATGGACACATAAAGGTAATGGAACATGATGGCGGTAACCAAACCACACTTTATTCTGGACCATTCACTAGAAACTTCGTGTACCCATCACCAAACGGGGAAAGACTGATTATCATTACTTCATTCAGTCCAGATTCTCCAGAGAACTTTTACGCTGTAGAACTTAAATAGCAGCTAGGAGCTTGCCCTGTGACTGCGCCTGCGAGACTCAACTTCTGCCCGAGAAAACACCCGTACCGTTAGTTGACTACTTCCCACTTTTGACCGTGTATCATTATCGGTAAGTACTACTTTAAACGAGTGAATATACGGGAACAACAAAAAGATTGAGCGTGCTGCCAAAATCATCCTATCTTCATAGATCTTATTAAAATGCTCAATAAATGATTCGCGGTACATTCTCCCTTTGCTTAAAAACATTTTTTGGAAAACTGCTGGCATCCATAGCCGAGTACTACCCCTTGTGAAGGATTCAAAACGCTCTTCTAGCTGATCTACGCTAAAGTCTAAATTCCAAATAAATGAGCCAACACCTAAGTGCCAAGAAGAACGCACCACCAACGCATTTATTAAAATATGAATGTCATCTTCGAATGCTCCATGTTTTACACCGCTTTCAAAGGATCTTCCCCCAATTCTGTCTCTACCCACATGCATTTTGTCCGCAGCTACCAGCGCCCATTGCAAAGGGTTGCCTGCTCTTAAATCTTGACCAAGTGAAACAAGCACCGGTTCTTCATGGAATAAAACAGCATACAATGCCAACCTCCACTCTTCTCGAAACTGCTGTGTGTTAGTAAAAAGCTTACCTAAAAGCCATGCACTGTACGTTGAGTGTTCTTTTCTTGTTAACAAGTTACCAAGGTCATGCATCATGCCCACTAAGGTCATGAGTACCTCAGTTTTGGGGTTAAACGCATGCATTCCACTAGATGATATGCCAGCGCGTTGCATCAGCTCTACGCCCGTTTGACTCACCCACAGCGTGTGTCTATCCGTATGGTCATTAAAGCCATGTGTCATCTCTCTATCTAGTACTGGTCCTACAAAGTTAAGCGCTCTTCCCAAACCACTATATAAATAGGATAACGCCTCGCCTCTTGATGGAATCGTAACGTAGTGAGCAAAGTCAAAGAGTGGCTTTACTTGTGGAACTGCCGAGGCAGTAAGAAAAGGAAAGTCTTTTTTTGAAAAAGAAATGTTTTGAGTGGTCAGAAACTGCCAAAAAGAGGTACCATCTGGTCGAACAAATCGCTTTTCTACCAGAGGAGAACGTAAAACAGAATGTGGTTCCATAAGCCGAAAAGCACTATAGCACAGCAAAAAACAAATACCTATAGGTAAATGGTATAATCTTTGGTATCCTCTAGCAGGTTTCTGGTCCCCATAGTTCAAAGGATAAAACGGTTGCCTCCTAAGCGACAACTCCAGGTTCAATTCCTGGTGGGGACACCATTAATTTCGCTCGTAGTCAGCGTAGATGACAGTATCCATCACACCTTCATAGTGGAAAACCTCATCGTCACCAAAAACAATTGCAATTTCTCGGATGCCATCTTCTACTGAAGAAGAAGCGTGGATTAAATTGAACTGTTGGCTCATGCCAAAGTCACCTCGAATTGAACCACCTTCTGCCTCACGGCCAAGTGTAGTTCCAACCAACTTACGAACAACAGGAACTGCATCAATACCTTCCCAGGCCATGGCAACAATGGGCATTGAACCCATAAATGACTTAAGGTCCCCAAAAAAACTCTTGTCTTTGTGTTCTGCATACCAATCTGAAAGTTGTTCATCGCTCAAAACAACCATCTTTAACCCAACCAACTTCAGTCCTTTGCGCTCAAAACGACTAATAATCTCACCAATAAGGCCTCTTTGCAGTCCATCTGGTTTTACTAACACTGCAGTACGTGTTGCTTTCATACTTCCTTTCGATACAAATGTTTTATATTCCGTAGTACAACTCGATATTCTACTCTACAAACTTTTCGAATTCTTTTGCAGATTTGTATGGTCCAACTACTGCAAGTCTCACTTCACCCTTTTGTACTAATTGTGAGAATACTGATTGCACTTCTTCGAGAGTGGTAGCTTTAATTCTCTCAATAACTTCAGATGGGTCTTGAGTCTCACTTAGTAATAACTCTCGAACACCATAAAATTGTGCCACCGATCTACTATCCTCAAAGTCTAAGATCATGCTGCCAATCAAATAATCCTTAGCATTTTTAAATTCCTCTTGAGTGAATGGTCTTTTGCCAGAGCTCGCTTGTTCAAACTCATCTTTAATTACTTCAAGAGCTTCAAAAATACGCTTTGGAGCAACCCCTGCAGAAGCGGAGACACAGCCTGTTTCGTGGAAGAAATCAACACCAGATCTGACATAGTAGCAAAGCCCACGTTGTTCACGCACTTCTGTAAAAAGTCTCGAGCTCATGTTGCCGCCCATAATCACATCGGCAAGCAGTACTGCTGTTCTACGTTCATCTCCTCGAGCAATACCTGGCCATGCCATAATTAAGTGAGCTTGTTCAGTTTTTTTGTACGAAATATGCATTTTGTCTTTCGACCACTTGCCTTTCGTGTCACTAATTTTACTAACATCAAACTTACCACTTTCACGGTCTCCACCATCTTTTGAGAAAGATTTTGTAACGACAGTATCCGTCTGAGGTGAGTTAACTACAGTTGGGTCGCCAGCCAAAATCAAAAGTACATTTTCAATGCCATACCAGCGTGACAAAAACTGTTTAAAATCTGCCGTTGTAAAGGAGTTAACTGTTTCTTTTGTACCTAAAATGTCATGACCAAGTGAAGTATCTGCAAAGATCATTCTCTCAAAAATGTTTTCTACTTGTCGCATTGGCATGTCTTCATACATGTTCATTTCTTCAACAATCACTCCCTTTTCTCTATCAATATCTGCCTGACGCAAAAACGGTTTAAGTAACATGTCGGACACCACATCTATAGCAACACCCACATGACGGCCAGCAGCTTTGACGTAGTATCCTGTGTACTCTTTACTGGTGAATGCATTAAACTCTGCCCCAATAGAATCTATTGTTCTGGCAAGTAGCTGAGCGGTAGGATACGACTCTGTACCCTTAAATACCATATGCTCAAAAAAGTGAGCAATGCCCTGCTCCTTTTTAGATTCAAATCTAGAACCTGTGTTGCATAGTGCAAGTACTGTAACGGACTCTACTCCTGGCATAGGGATGGTAAGTACCGACAAACCATTCTGTAACTTCTTCTTTGTGTGCGTCAACATGACAATTCTCTCCAACTACATTTGTGCTACTGTTTTAATTCCAAGCGTTTTTAACCCATGCTCTAATATCACTGCAAATGCCTGCGTCAGTGCAACTCTCCATTTCGTATTCGACTCATCCTTCTCGCTCACAATTGGCTTACCCGCATAGAAAGCATTGAATTGCTGTGCAACCTTATAAAGGTAGGTACAAAGTTCGTGGGGAGCAAAATCTGCAGCTGCATTAGTTACTGTATCAGAATATATAAAAAGATTAAGTAATAACTCCTTCTCATCTTCCTCAATTGCAATATTTGAGTGATCTTTACTGTTGATTAATGTATCAAAATATTCAGCAATAGATCTGTTTTGACTGAAAACGTTGGCACCACTAGCTTTTGCAAGCACACTCTTGGCACGGACTAGGGAGTACAAGAGGTATGGCCCAGAATTGCCACTAAAACTAAGTGATTCCTCAAAGCTAAAAGCTATATCTTTGCCCACAGACTGCTTTAAAAAGGCGAATTTAATGGCGCTCAGCCCCACCACCTCTGAAATTTCCTTTGCGTCTGCTTTTGACAGATTAGGTCGGGTTGTAACAAGCAGCTTTTCAATTTGGGTTTTTGCTTCATCCATCAACCATTCGGCCGTTAAAACTTTGCCCGTTCTGCTTGACATCTTCCCCTCTGGCAAACGCACCATACCATGAGATAGGTGGACTGTTTTAGCCCTTAAGTCTGGGTTTGTAAACTCAAGCGCTTTAAGAAGCACCTTAAAGTATTCATCAATTTCATTTCCTGTGATGATAAGTGATTGGTCATAGGGAACTCGGCGGTATTTTTCTGGAGCAAGTCCAAGCTCCTTAGCCTCATACGTTGGTAGGCCTAGTGAGTTAACAAATACTCTACTATGCAAGCCATATTTTTCACCTGGGAAAATAATGGCACCATTACTTTCTTCAAAAATTCCTTTGGTTAAAAACTCGCGTACAATCTGAATACCATACTCACCAACAACGCTCTCGAAGAAAAAATCATCAAAATGCATACCAATGCGTTGATACATACTATCAAAGTACTCGAGAGACCATGCTCTGCCAGCAACATAGAGCGATTTAATTACTTCGAACGACTCTCGATTCACATCCTCAACATACTTTTGGTAATCAACTTGTGGTTGCCAATTTGTTTGAGCCTGCAAATTCTCTTGGGCGGCTACAAACGTAAGGTAATTTATGTCTTTTATTTCTTGTTTAACCTCCTCATTGTCCTCATATGCAGTTGCACCAAGTGCGTATGCTCTGCCTAGGAACTGTGTTCTTTCTGAGACTGGTTTTGTGGCAATTTTTGCCAGTGCTTTATCAAGTTGCTCATCATCTTTTTTAAGCAACTCTCGCATTCCCCACACACTTTTTGCTACGTGCATACCAACATCACCTTGGTAACACACACGCGTTACCACAGCACCTTGAGCTTCTAAGATTCGTGAAATCGCCTCACCCACAACGTTACTATATAAGTGCCCGATGTGTAGCTCTTTGAACGGATTTGGGTCGGTAAACTCAATGGTAATGTGTTTGTTACGTAGTGGTTGAAACACCAATCCTTCTAAACCGGTGTTCACTACGTTTTGTAACTGTTTAACCAGTGCTGCATCAGTCAAAGAAATATTGATGAAACCAGGCCCCGCTACTTGCACACCTTTAATTAATGTGGGGTTACTTTCAACAAGATTATCTGCAATATGCTGCGCTAGTTCTCTAGGGTTTGAAGCTAGGTCTTTTTGTGCGGAATCATTCGCTTTTACACTTTTGAAGAGGTGCATAGCAATAGGTGTGGCAAAGTCACCATGTTGTGCTAGCTCAGGTCTGTCAAGATGAACCGACATGTTAGTTGGCAAGCCTAACGCAGTTAGTACTTGTTTTATCGATTCTTCTAATTGCGCTGTAAGTGATTTATTTTCCATATTTGATCTGGGATATAACCTCGTGTAGTAACACTACTGAGTTTAGCGGTAGTATAGCAAACCTACAAAGCCTCGTCTATTTTCCATATGTTACCCGAATATATTTGAGTACATTTTGTGTTAATGATGCTGTGATCAACTTATTTTAAATTATTAGTTTAATGAGAAAAAAAATGTACTCTTTATTTCAACTTTAAAATGAGTCGACCACACGTATTTCGTGTTTTTTTTGTTTTTAATTAAAAATGGCAACAAAAAAAGATGCTTCGTATTTAGTTTGGATAAAACATTTTTTAAAATGTAATAGCTGGTTTTGCGCTTCCAACATCTACAAAAAGTGTCATCTTCAGACCATTAAACCCTTGAATAACTCAAGGCTACTACCAGAGGAAAGAGAAAAGACACTGATTACTACAACAGATAGAATGCATACTCATAACAAAACTTTCCTCGAGTATGTGTGTGCGGGACTTAAAACTACCTAAGAGAGTACAACTCTAGTTGCAGCCGATTTTGCGGCGTATAAAAGCGACCTCATCTTCACCCTACTTTTTAGATTTTACCAAGCTCACTCAAAATTAAACTTCTCGAGGAAATGATGCTTCAAAATAATTTTGCTTATTGCAAAAAACGCACAAACATGAAAGAGTTGAAAGCTATATAGGCAACTTAACAGAGTAATAATCATCAAAAACGAGAAACTCTATGTTTCCCAGAGTATCCGTCCTCATTATTGTGCTGCCAATCGCCTCTAATTGTTGCAACACTTGAGGAAATGGATGGTTATACTTGTTATTTCTGCCCACACTAATGACTGAAGTTTCGGGTAACAATACTTCAAGTAGTTCCCTGCTTGTGCTTGATTTGGAGCCATGGTGCCCCACTTTAAGGATGTCTACATCTTGTAGCATGCCTTGCTCTTTGAGTGATAGCTCAGTTGGAATACCAATGTCTGCACTAAAAAATACAGTGGTAGCATTAATATGCATATTTAGAGCTATAGATAGCTCATTTTTATTAATTTTTGCGTAGTCAAAACACTCATAAGTATCCCATAACCATGTTTCGGTGACACTGAAAAAACACTTGTTATCCAGGCTTGAAGGGATAACTGGGTTGATCACCTCAATCCACACTCGTTCTGTAAACACATACTTGTTTTTTATTTTAGGTATAATTAGCCTGGTTAGACCACTTTTCACTCTCTTAAAAGCTGTATCCTGAAATACCTGAGCGCTTTTGGAATCCATTGAACCAGGTATAAAGTAAAAAGAATCAACTTGAAATCTCTCCAATACGTGCTGAAGACCCCCGATATGATCTAAATCAGGATGAGTTGCCACTACTACTTCAAGTTGTTTATCCCAAAATGGCACATATTTTTCCAGGCAAGAAAGTACTTTTTCCTCTGGACCACCATCAATTAATACTTGATAAAACCCATCAACAATTAAGGCAGCGTCGCCCTGTCCAACATCACAAAAAATTAACTGAACGGCTTTGTCTGGCCACTGCCTGGAAATAAGTAGTAACAGGCACACACCAGTAAGTAGCAAGGCGCTAGATAACCTTAAAAACACTGTTTCTCCCTTTACACATAAGATGGGTCAACCAAATGATTAAACCGATCACGCCAGCTGCAAGTACGGACACTTTTGACTCTATTGCAACTAAAGAAATCTTTAACAAACTGCTTGTTATCTGCTCAAAACAAGTGACACTTGCATAGAGAAAAAGACCGCAAAAGGTTTTAATTAAGCCTGGTAAAGGCAGCAAAGCCGCAAACAAATAGACCCCAGTCAAAAGGTAAACCACTACTGCAATACCACTAACAAACGGTGAAACAAAGAGACCCAAAGGATTCCAATATCCGAAGTGTACTAGACATAATGGCACTATTCCTGCCTGGGCTAACCAAGAACTAAACCAACTTGACCTTACCCAAAAGAGAAAATGGCTCAGTTTTGTG
>CAZMZI010000019.1:0-2625 GCA_964570775.1 uncultured Pseudomonadales bacterium
GATACAACTGGTGAAGTAAACAGCTTACTCAGTTGTAGAAACTTCAATGCAACTTTTCCTACTCCAATACCCCATGAGTTACGTATCAACCAAGTAAATAAAGGATACAGCATCTCACGAACAATCGAAAAAAGTGGCGCACTTATTTCAGAGATCTCTGCATACTCAACTGCTGCTTTTTTAGCTAAGGGAGAGGTAGTAGGCACTAAGCAAGCTCCACCACTTACTGCATCAACAATCTTATCTCTGCCAAATGAAAGAATAATTACATCTGCAGTTGTTCCAACAGGTACGCCTTTTTCATCTACACCTCCAAAACCTTGCGCCAAATCTTCAATAAACAGTAATGAGTGCTTTGTACAGTACTCTCGTAACTTTGTGCTCTGTGCTGGAATTCCTAACACATGTTGACATAAAACTGCTCGCACTTTTTCACTTTTGTCACAACGCTCTATAGCCCGAGCAACCGTTGCCGCAGTCAAGTTACAACTATGTTCGTCAATGTCTGCGTACTCAACCCGAGCCCCAACACGCAGTACCGCTTCTTCAATTGCATAACAACTAAATGCCTGTGAAATAACAACATCACCTTTTCCAATCTTGGCTGCTCTAAGTGCAAACTCTATTGCGTCCCGACCTTTATAAAAATAGTATGGTTCTGCAGCAAACCACTTTTGAAGTTGTGCGGTTACTTCGTGCTCACTACTTGCTAAACTTCCACCTAATAAAGAGAACACCGTTGTCAGCACGTCGCTAAAAGAATAGTTAGAACCGACACTGTTAAAAAGTGGTTTCATATCGTTTCTAACTCTGCTAACACCCAACCAGGCATTCTACCTTCTAACAAAAGTACAGTCGAACTTGGTAGTGAGTGGAGCAGTGCAGTACACTTTTCGGGACTATCTACTAAATCGCCGGTATATCCCTGCATGAATGCTTCTTTACCCGTCTCACCTACATACAACACGGTATCAACAACGGTTTGTGCAGCTTGCCCCAGCTGTCTATGAATTTCCTCACTCTTATCTCCTAAATCAACAATGCCTGGTGTAATCATAACCTTTGGTTCATTCTGCATTGCAGCAAGTAAATCAAGAGCACTCATAAATCCCTGTGGGTTAGAAGTACCTCCATCATCAATAATGGTTATACCTTTGTTGCTCACGGAGCTGGTAATAAATTTATTAGTTGGTGTAAAACCAGCAAGTCGCTTAGCACATTGGGCTTGTGAAATTCCAATACTTTGTGCAACAGTAACTACCAAAGCAGCTATTTCTGCGTAATGTGTACCTAAGAGCTTTGTGGTAACTTTTTCACTTCCCAACTGTAACACCAACCTGCCATCAGCTGTCAGTTCTATGTTAGTAAAGCAGTTGGTTGGCAAAACAGGTGTTAATACTGCGTCATTTTTCTGTGCACCTTTTTGAGCAATTTCTTTTGTTTGTGGGTACACGGCGTTGTAAAACACCAAACTTTCAGGTTTGAGAGCCGCAACTAACTCAGACTTAGCTTTTATTATTGCTTCCTCTGAACCAAATAGCCCCAAATGTTGAGGAGCAAAGCCGGTAATAACTGCAAGTAATGGAGGACAGAACTTTGCTAAGGTAGCAATTTCTCCTGGAGCATAAGCACCATATTCTAACACAACATATTTCTGCCCCTTATATCCGTCCACAATGCTTTTACACACAGAGTAGAGTGTGTTATGTGATGCTGGTGTAATGAAAACTTGGGTATCACCACCAAGCACATAACCAAGCAACTGTTTTGTTGAAGTTTTACCAAAACTGCCTGTTACTCCAATAACAACAGGTTGATGCGTTACAAGTAGTAGCTGTGCTCTTCTAGCCATTGCTGTTACAGCTGCATAGGACATACCCGCACTAGGAATAACACCTACCATAACAAAGAGAGGCATCAATACTGATACTACACCCAGTGCAACTAACACACTAAAAACTTGCAACCATAGTGCCTGCACCACAAATACAAACTGTGCAACCAATAACGCATAACCCCCAAGTAACAAAAAAACGGTAAGTGCTACGGTGAGTAGTCTTGGAGTGAGCTTTGGTCGCTTAAATGTTTTCCTTGCAAAATCGGCTCTTGTTGGCAGTACACGCAACAACTCTTTTTGCCCTTCAGGTGAAGAGATAAACAACCACAACCTATCTAATCGATACTCTTTTTGTTGTACCCAAGCCAACCAACGAATCAGGCGAATACCTAAAGAACAAAATACCAGTAGACAGAGAGCAAGGGTCTTCATTTGTCAGAATCCTTTATAAAGCGTGCCACGTGTTCTGCCACTACTTCTGGGTGTGTAAACTGTGGGGAGTGCCTAGCTTCAGGAATTGTAACTAATCTGCTATTTGGTATCTCCAAAAACAGCGAGGTATTGGTATAAGGAGTTGTCTTATCACGCTTGCCCCAAACAATCAGGGTATCACAAGAAACATTGGGAATATCTTTCCTTACTTCATCTGATAGTACCGATACCATTGTTTTTTTCATAACCTCATCGGCGTTATTGTAGTCACTCTCTCGCGCAAGTTTATATAACAGTGACTTAAGCGTGTGGTTGTTCTTCGCTACACTTCCCACTTTTGCCAATGCATAAAACGC
>CAZMZI010000019.1:2725-7608 GCA_964570775.1 uncultured Pseudomonadales bacterium
CGTAAAAGTGTCCTCAAATCGTGCCATTTTTTTTCATTATCAGCACTAATTGCCCAGCCATGTAATATATAGATGGTTTTTGTCCGCATACACTCTGGTCATTGTAGCATGATTACCAAGCATTTATACTCAACTCCCAGTTACGAAAATGAGGAGAAAAGTATGAGAACATCTCTAGCACTAGCAACACTTCTAAGTACCAGTTTAGTACTAGCTGCCTGCACACAGCCTACACCAAAAAGTTCAGAGATACTCCAACTTGACGGCTCACAAAAAGATAGCGGCACAAACTTAGAAACACTCTCACTCACTACAAAAGAAAGTACCCCATCGGGAAAGGAAACAACTATGTCAGGCGCAGAACCACAAAAGACACTTGCAGATTTTGAAACTATTGCAGCAACATCTGTGACGTTAAAAACAACAAAAGGTGATATCACGTTTGATATTTATACCGACAAAGTACCGCTAACCGCACAAAACTTTTTAAACCTAGCTAAAGAGGGCTTCTATGATGGCATCGTCTTTCACAGAGTGATCGCAGATTTTATGGCTCAAGCTGGAGACCCGCTTACTAAAGAAGAAGGCACACAGGGTTCTTGGGGCACTGGCGGACCAGGCTATGTCATTGCTGACGAGTTCGACCCATCTCTTAAACATGATAGTGCTGGTGTGGTTTCGATGGCTAATCGTGGACCTAACACGGGTGGAAGTCAATTTTTCATCACCTTCGAACCAACTCAGTGGCTTGATGGCAAACACGCTGTTTTTGGTAAAGTAACCGAAGGTCTTGAAGTGCTAAACCAAATTACACAAGGTGACAAAATCCTTTCTGTCTCATATAACTAAGGTGTGATGAGTAGAACAAAGCGAGTATGGCTTGGCGGCCTTTCTTGTGTCGTTGTCTTTTTGGCAGCAGTACTTGTTTGGGCTACAAGTTTTGCGCTTTGGTCTGTACAAGCAGTTCGAGCAAACCACTTTGCCAATACGCAAAAATATGCACAGAGAGCACTACCTGCCTGGAATTTACTTTCTTTTGTAACCTTTTCACACATTCCAGATATAGAAGTAGCAAAACTGGGTGTAAAAATACTTGCAGATAGTAAAGAGCTAGAAACACTCTCCAATAACTTACCAAAAGACCTAGCAGCAAATACCTTTTCACTTACACCCATCCAACAACTTGTTAGTAGGCAGCACGTCACTCTTAGTAAGCTTGCAGATGAGATCCCCCACACCGTTATTTTTCCACGCTTACTAGGTCAGGAAAAGACTAAGACACTACACTCAATAGTAGCTGGTATGCCAGACATACTTGAAGCACTGTCGCTGCTATCTACCGGCACTCATAAATACATTGCCATCCTCCAAAACTCCGATGAACTACGTGCTACCGGCGGCTTTATGGGTTCATATGCAGTACTAGAAATTGAAAATGGTTCTCTAGTAACTTTTGTTATTGAAGACATATATGATGCTGATGGTCAATTCCAAGGGTATGTGCCAGCTCCAGCTGGAGTAAAAGAGTATCTTAGCTCTAATAATGGGCTCAGACTCCCAGACGCTAACTGGGATCCCCACTTTCCCAAAAGTGCAGAGCACATTTTACAGTTCTTTGCTCTGGGTAGCAGACAAGATGTAGACGGCATCATAGCAGTGAATGATCATGTGTTTAAGTCAGTACTCGATCTTACTGGTCCTGTGTGGCTTCCAGATTACCAAACATCGGTAACCTCCCAAAACCTCACAACGGTACTTCGTGCTGAACGTGAGGACTTCTTTGCCGGTAGTATTCAAAAAAAACACTTACTGGCCCAGTTTAAAAACCAATTAGTCTCCCAGCTCGCAGCTTCACCACCCTCTGCAACAGAACTACTTGAGCTGCTTAAAAACGAAACCTCTCAAAAAAACATACTGGTGTACTCACATTCGCAACCACTACAAGAGTTAGCACAAAAATATCATCTGGACGGCTCCCTTTTTTCAAATACCTCCTCACCTGGTTTGGCACTAGTGGAATCTAACGTGGGTATAAACAAAGCAAACAAAGGTGTTACTCGGTCCGTGGATATTAAAAAACAGGGTGACACACTTGCGGTAACACTTACCTTCACCAATACAAATAAACCGCCACTAGCTACAAACCTTCAAGCCTTTGTAACACCAGACTTTATCAAAACAGCTTCAGCTTCAGCTACTCATCTGGCATACGTAAACTATCAACGAGCACTGTATCCGGCCACCTGGGAATTAACTTCAATTTCCGTTGGGGAGTCAACGTTAGAAACTTGGAATCAAGAAGAATATATCTTGGAACAAGATAACAATGTAAAACTCACACAAGTAGGATTCCTTATTCCTGTTAGAGAAAAATCTTCAGAAGTAGCTACACTCACCTTCAAATTACCAACAGCAGATGAAATCAAAAGCCTTGAACTTTACCGCCAACCTGGCATTATTTCACCAGAAGTCACCATATCCTGGGATGAAACAAACAACACATTTTTACTCGAGAGTAACCATGTTACAATGCTACCATGAACCAAGAGTTACATGAACGTTGCGCAGAAATTCTAGCCAAAGCTATCCAGTTACTAGAAACCTTAGACTTACCCGCTGCACAACAAGCAGTAAAAGAGCTTGAAAGCAAAACATTTGCTCCAGACTTCTGGCAAACAGGAACTGCACAATCAATAATGCAGCAACTTTCTGTGGTAAAAGAACAAGAAAGCTCAATTACAAAATTGTCTACACTCATCTCTGAATTACAAACATATATCGAGTTAGTTACTGAAGATCCTGCAAGTTATGCTACTTTAGAGTCGGAGCTACTAATCTCACTACAAAAACTTGAAAAACACGTCAACCAAGTTGAGCTCACCCAATACTTGGGTGGTACTTATGACACTGCAAGTGCTCTCCTTTCGGTACACGCTGGACAAGGTGGAACTGAAGCCATGGACTGGGCATCAATGTTAGAGCGCATGTACCAACGTTACTTCGAGAAAAAAGGGTGGAAAGCTACACTTATCTCCGAGTCTCGAGGTGAAGAAGCTGGCATTAAGTCTGCCGAGTTTGAAATTCTTGCTCCCTATGCCTATGGCTACCTTAAAGGTGAACATGGCACCCACCGCTTAGTTCGCCAAAGCCCATTTAATGCTGATAACCTCCGCCAAACATCTTTTGCATTAGTTGAGGTCCTTCCCATCGTTGATGATTCAGATGATGCCATCCAAATTCAAGATTCAGACCTGTCTTGGAATTTTTCGAGAGCAGGAGGTGCTGGAGGTCAAAACGTTAACAAAGTAAACACTGCTGTTGAACTCACGCACATTCCATCAGGAATAACAGTAAAGTGCCGAGAAGAACGCTCTCAGGTTCAGAATAAAGAACGGGCCCTGCAAAAACTTAAAAGCCAGCTGGCACTGATTGCAGAACAAGAACGTGAGGCGGCAATGAGCAAAGAAAAGGGCTCGTATCAGCATGCAAGTTGGGGAAATCAAATCCGCAACTATGTGCTCCACCCCTATCATCTGGTAAAAGACACCCGGACTAAAGTTGAAAGCACTGATACAGATGCCGTTCTAGACGGAGAAATTGAAGAATTTATTCAAGCAGAAATTAAACTCTAGAGATACACAAACGTGTAGTAATTGAGGTATACTAAAGCTATGAAGAAACTAAACCTTTCTGACAGAAGCGTAGCACCAGAGGAAATTTCTGTTGACTCAATCGATCCTGTGATCGATAATGAGAACTCGTCTATGAAACAATCCCAAAAATCATTCTTTATATTTGCAGTTATTGCCATTTTACTTGGCGTTGGCACAGGTTTTGGTGCATTTCAGCTCTCTGCCAAATCTGGCTCACCACTTAGCCCTACTGCAGAGCTCCCAGCAGTTGCAGAAGGTACTGTTAAAGCTGGAGATATTTTTGGTAGTAATGATGATACGTTTAAAGACTCAGCCAAGGGCTATCTTGAAGCTGGCGGTTTTGATGCAGAAGGCTCACACAAGCTTCTTAGACCTGGTGGCGAATCCCAAACAGTGTATCTCACCTCTTCAGTAACCGACCTCAGCAAACTTGAAGGTATGGAAGTTGAAGTTTGGGGTGAAACATTCAAAGGTCAAAAAGTTGGTTGGCTTATGGATGTAGGTAAAATTAAAGTCATCGAGCCTAAGGGCACACCACCAGAAGAATAGTAACTACGGGCGGGGTACCATGATTGTTTTTGAATCAGTTTCCAAAACATTTTTTCCCGATCAATCGGGGTTAAAAAATGTATCTTTTTCAGTTGAACCTGGAGAACTTATAGTCCTCACCGGTCATTCGGGCAGTGGTAAAACTACTTTAATGCGACTCCTCACCAAAGAATACGTTCCTACCTCTGGAAAAGTGACATTTGATGGCACCGATATCTCATCAATTAAAAAGAACAAACTGCATGAACATAGACGTAAAATTGGCGTGGTGTTTCAAGATTATCGACTTATTCCTGAGATGAACGTCTGGGAAAACATTGCACTTCCTTTGGGAATTGTAGGCAAATCACAAGCAGTTATGGAAGAACGCGTCACAGACCTCCTTAAATTAGTACAACTCACCGAAAAAGCCCACTTATTCCCTGCACAGCTATCTGGTGGTGAGGCACAACGCATTAGTATCGCAAGAGCATTGGCAATTGGTCCATCTGTGATTTTTGCTGATGAGCCCACTGGTAACCTTGATATGGATACCACCATTGCCATTGCAGAGTTATTACACAAAATTAATGAACTTGGCACCACCCTTATCTTTGCTACGCATGACCCTAAAATTCTGTCTATGTATTCTGATGAGAGACACATTCAACTCAAAGATGGTCAAATCGAATTTGATTCCAA
>CAZMZI010000019.1:7708-14793 GCA_964570775.1 uncultured Pseudomonadales bacterium
CGAAAGAAACAAAACAAAAAGAGAAAAAGTAAGTATGAATGCACTCACTGCCGCCCTTACCACCATTCGTCGCTCACCATACCAGGCTTTAGTCTCAATTCTCATGCTTTCAGTAACCTTTTTTGTAGTGTATGTCTTTAGTTTCTTTGTAGCGGGTACCCATAAAATTCTCGAGTATTTTGAGACACAACCACAAATAATTGCCTTCTTTGAACTTGAAACACCAGATGAAGCTATTAGCAAACTCCAAAAAGAAATGGAAAGCAAACCTTACGTGGAGTCTGTAACTATTGTTAACCAAGAGGATGCACTTGCTATATACCAGGAGGAAAATAAAGCTGACCCGCTCCTCTTAGAACTTGTCACCGCAGACATTTTGCCTGCAAGTATTGAGGTGGCTGGCAATGATCTTTCTGCCCTCACCAGTATTAAAGCTGATCTAGACAACGCTCAGTATATTGAAGACGTTGTGTATCAACAGGATATTGTTGAAACGCTCTCAAGCTGGACACAGTCGATCCGCATAATTGGCATTGGTTCAATCGTTACCCTGGCTACAATTTCATTTTTAGTAATTATGGTTGTCATTGGTATTAAGGCTACACATCAAAGAAACGCTATTGGAATAATGCGCTTTATTGGAGCAACACAGTGGTACATCAAGGCTCCGTTCTTACTTGAAGGTCTCTTATACGGAATCACCGGGTCACTCCTTGGCTTTATGGCTGCTATTGCAACGCTGCTCTACGCTACCCCATGGATTAAAGATTTCATGGCAGAAGTGCAACTTTTTCCTGTTCCAATGGAGTTTTATGCGGCACAGCTTGGTGCAGGCACCCTGGCCGGAATCTTAATTGGCGCTTTTGCCAGTTTATTGGCCGTCCAAAGAATGATAAAACGCTAACAAGGACATAATGAAGCAACGGCTCTTTTTACTCTTCAGCCTTGGACTCGTGGTAGTAGGACTGGTTACCTGGAAATTTTCTGTTCCAAAGCAAGTATTTGCCATTGCCTGTGAAGAGTTTAATTGTGAAAACAAAAAAGACGTACAGGAAGAGTATATTAAATGCATTAACGATAAAAAATCTTGCCTTGAGCAACAGCTAGATCAGATTGGCAAAGAGAAAGTCACCTTAACCAACACCATTAGTCTCATTAATGGCAAAGTGAAAGTTCAAGAGCTCCAAATCTCCCAAACTACAGCCGAAATTAACCAACTTGAGAAACAAATCACTGAACTAGATGAGCGGATTGGTGGGCTTAATATTTCACTTGACCGCCTCACAACCCTTTTAGTTAACCGTATTAGAGCACAGTATAAAAAGAACCGCGTCTCTCCCATTGCGCTTTTTGCTACCTCCGAAGGGTTTAACCAATTCCTAACCCAATACAAATACATTGGCCAGGCAGGGGAACAAACTGCAAAAGCAATGAGTCTTGCTGAATCGCAGCGCATTCTCTACGACGATCAAAAAGCTCTCAAGGAAACCAAGCAAGTTGAGTTCCAAAGAAAATCTAGTCAACTTAAGCAAGAAAAATTGATTTTAGACCAACAAAAAGCTGAACAACAAACCTTTCTAAATACTACTAAAAATAATGAGAACCTTTATCAAGATTTACTTTCAAAGGCACGGAAAGAGCTTCAACAAATTGCTGATGCTGCAAATGTTGTTATCAGAGAAGGTAATGGTGTGCCAGTAAAACGTGGTGAAAGTATTGGCACAATGGGAAATTCAGGATTCTCTAGTGGAGCACATTTGCACTTTGGTGTCTACAAATATTCACCAGATGAGTTTCAACAAACATCAAACTGGGGTTGGTATTACAGCAACTATGTTAATCCACTAGAAAAACTAAAATCTGAATCTATTACCTGGGATACGGGTTGCAGCCATGACCCTAAAGGAAAATCAAACTCTGGAAATGGTGGATGGCAATGGCCAATGACTGATATTCGAATAACTCAAAATTACGGCTCTAACACATGTTACAACTGGATGTATGGAAATAAAGCACATCCAGCACTTGATATCGTTGGCATGGGGCCAAAATCTGTCCTTGCCGTAGAAGATGGTGAAGCATATTTTTGCAGAAATTGTTTAAATGATGGCGGAAATGGTGTCTTTATCTTCCATAGTGATAACTACATGACACTATACTGGCATCTGCAATAGGCTCATTTTTAACTATTTTTTACTTAATCACTTAGCATCCCATAACTATTGACAGGGTGTCTAACTTGTGATATACTACGACACATTAATATAGCAAAAGAAATATTTACATTAGTATCTATTTACTTTTGCGAAAGGAGTAATACATGAAAGCACTTAAACTTACAGTTGCAAGTTTTGTTGCTCTCGCAGTTTTAACTGCTTTCTCTAGTGTAGCTCAAGCTACTACTGGTGGAGAACAAGAGCAAAAAGTAAACCAGAAGGTTACAGTTAAATGTACCACTGGAAGTTACGGTCAATTGACCAACTGTGAAGCTACAGGCGAACAAACCGCCGAGCAAAAACAGAAACTCATTGCTGGAAAAGTTCTTGGAAAAGTTCACACTCCAGTAAACACAGCTCTTGATTTTCAATCAAGTGTTGTAGCTGGAACCAGTATCCTTTCTGGAATTGGCGCAGTAATTCTTAAAAGAAAAATTGCTTAATTCTTAAATGAATCGAAACAAGAAAAGCCCCTCACACGAGGGGCTTTTTGGTGGATAAAATAGGTTCCTTAGTGTGTTGGCTCCTAATATTAGCAGAAGTAACAACACTTTTTCCGGTTTGCTTTTCAATTTCTTTTAATGCTACTCCTGCAACACCACCACCTTTCCTTGCAATTTGCTTATTTTGTACCAAACCTTGCGGCTTTTCCACTTTGGAGATCTCTGTTGTAGAGGCTTCAGCCAACATATTCAGTACCAACTCGAGTGTAGACATGTTATCTCTCAAGTTATCTTTTTTGAGTCCTTTTAGGTTTTTATACTCTTTAACTGATCTACCTGCCCACGCTTTAGTAATTTCATCTGTAAGAATGGCAAACTCCAATCCCTCTTTCATACCTCGCTCGTTCCACTCGTCAGTTAGTTCTTTTCTAACCTCAATACTTTTAAGTCGCTGATTAATCCACTCTTTTGTATACCCCTTTTGGAGATAAGTCGTCATAGCTCGCTGTATTGATTGTTCTGGATCGGCAGTTTCCTCAATTCGTTCATAGCCTACTCTAGACAACCATAGCTTAAATGGTTCCGCTTTAGGAGATGGGATAGACTGGATTAGACGAAAAATCGTCTCTGTATCAGAAATATCGGTAAGGTAATACTTACCATCCGAAGACCTCAGCTTCAGTTGTCCGATTTTTCCGGACAACTCATTTCCTTCTTCTTGCAACTTTATTTTAAGATCACTCCAATATTTTCTTGGTCGAGCACTTTCTGTTAATACTTCTATCACATCAACCACAGAGAAAAACCACAATTCTTTTTCATCATCCCATACACGGCGCACTGACTTTTGGTTAAAGAACGCAATGTTTTTATGCTCTTTCATACCATAATCTTACCTTACAATTATTACTTTTTTCTGACAATTTACCAGCAATTAAGATTATAAATTAAATCCTATAACATTGACAATGCGCAACCAGTGTGCTATAATGATCCTGTTTGATAAATAAAAAATATCAAGCAAGCACAACCTATACAACCAAGTTTTCTACATATCCCCCTCTTGGCCACATAGGCACAAACATGCATACAGTTTTTGGTAGATACCTCCGCTTTATAAAGCAGAGCTATCTGTCAAAAAAGCGCCCTCATTGCTAACGCAAGAAAGCGCGCCCAAGACAGAAACTTGTTTCTAGAGCAATCTAGGAACTGTACCTTAACAGGTAAATACAGAGAAAATTTCTCCTAAATTAAATAGATTTGGAGAGTGTGGTTAGTATGGCCCGTTATGGGCACGTTTCTTGGTTGTGACGTGCTCATTACGGGCTGTACTTGCTGGGATGCTTTAACAGCCCCCCAACCCACCTCCGAAAGGGCGTCAAAAACCTCTCGTTACTTTTGTAATCAATTTCTTAATCGCAGTTCTGGGACCAAAAACCAGGCTGCACCAATAGGAGAAACTAACCGTGAAGAAAATTTTGTTCATTTTGATGCTTTTGTCCATGACCTTAGCCGCTTGCGGCCTTGGTCAAACCTCCCCCGAGGAGGCTGGAAAGATCATCGCTGAAGCGACTGCCCAGGCTGGAGCCACAGCCACTGCCGAAGCCGCTGAAGCTCCGGCCGCCAACTCCGAGACCTATGCCAGTGGTTTAATCACCCTGGTTGGTTTCCCAGAAAGCGCCGAAGCGGTTCGCTGGGGCGACGGTGTCTTACAATCCAACGAATGTGGGTACGCCCCCATCTGTTGGTTACTGGCCGACCCCGGCGTGTTGTCCTATGATCACGCTAACGGGAAGGACGAACTTAATCCCAGCGCCGTATGGAGCGGCGGGGCTAATGTTGACAATGTATTGGAAAACCTCACTGGCTCCTGGCTCTTGCCAGGGAACGGTTACATGAAAGTAACCTTTGGCCAGGGCGACATTGAGCTCGCCGACTATGGTTTGTTTTTCGAAGCCCAAGATGGTGTTAACTACACGTTCGTGGTTCGGGGTGTCTTTGCCGAAGAAGGCGGCACCCAAACCAAGGTTGACTTCACTGTCGAAGAAGACTTCAAAGGTAGCCTGAAAGTTATGCGCTACCCCATCAGCGACCCGACCAAAGCTGGATTCTTCAGCTGGGTTCACCTGGACGAAGATGTCCTGAACGGGCACTCCAATGACAACTGTGATTATGATGGTTGTCAGACCACGTACATCGTGGGAATGGATGTGAACCGTGGCACGGTCACCATTATTGGACATGAAATGGGCCGGGGTTATTGGCTGGTGTATTCCAACACCGACCAACCCTAGCCTCTCTGTAAACCTGTTTTAGTGTAAAAAGGCGCCCCTCGCGGGCGCCTTTTTCATGCCAATTTTTCTACAAATTAGATGACAACCATTACATCAATAAGCTAAAAAGCATTACTTCAATACGTACACATCCTTAGTCTCACTGGTGTATATCAGCTCAAATCTTTTAGGTAACAAACCTAGTTTTCCCTGCTGCAAAAATTCATCAACTCGCGCACTTGTTGTCTGACACTGCGGCCACTGGTATTCCTTACTCTTATAGTGAGCCACAGTCATGATCTCGTACTTCTGCATCTGCATAACTAGATCTGTATTAAGTAATAATGATAACTCGTCAGCAGTTAGTAATGGATACTTTTCTCTAGCAATTTCCATAACTAAATCACCAAACTCACAAGATAACCTGTGTATGAATGCATCAGGTTGATCAATAAACCTTCTGGTATCTGGGGTATTGGCGGCCCAGTGGAAGTAACCATCAACAATTTTTTTGGAAGTAAAGGTAGGAATACCATCTCGTTCAGCCTCATGAATATTAAATGGTAGATTCAATACTGCTTTACCTGGAGTTTGTTCAATTGCAGTAAAAAAAGCTGTATCAACTGGGAACACAAAGTAGCGGTAGGGCATTCGCTCTATAACAACTACTGCTAAAACCACAGCAACAAAAGTTGCCTTTTTTGTTTTGTCCTTAATAGCATCTAACACTAGTACAGTCATTATCATAATAATGAGCTGCAACACTACCACAAACCTCCCTGGCTCAGTGATTTGAGAAAAAGGCATGAAGTAAGCAGCATAGTGGTATATCCAAGTCATACCAAACTCGTAGACTCCTAAGGCTACAATACCAACACCCAACAAAGTGCTACCTAAAAATGCCTTGAGTCGTAAACTTAAACCAGAAAGTAAAAAGCTTACTACTAAACCTATCTCTATCCAGCCAACAAATACTGAGTTCTCTAAACCAATTTTTTCACTCACACCAGAAAAAAGCGTAATAAAAAGTGGTTGAAAGCTATTTGGGATCAAAAAATCAGTGAATGAAACATCATGATCCAAGGCTATAACATGTACATCTCCCTTTTCATTCCACTGTCCAGACATAAATGCGTTCATGTAAGGTGAGACATACCAAAGAAAAAATGCAGCAAATACCAAATGGGTTACCAACAGTGGTTTCCATGAGGTTGTTATTTTTTTAAACACAGAACTAACTTCTGCTGGATACAAAATGGCAAAGACAACTACTGCAAATGGGAAAACGAAACTTAACATTAAAATGTACTGTAATGACCCCAATGCCAAAAGTAACAATGCAAAAACAGAAACCAAACCATGCGAAAGTGAAATTTCTTTACTTTTTGCTATACATAACCATGCATACACAAAAAGCGGCCATCCTGCAGTAAAAAGCAAATTGTCATGCCCTGCACCTCTTGCTAACGCATAAAAACTAAAACCATACAATACTGCACCAGCAAACGAAATGAGTTTACTCTTTGTAAACTGCCGTGCTAAAACATAGGAAGCCAATGCACTTACCAAAAAGGCTAGTAATACAGAAATATTAAATGCTAAGGGTTGGCCCACAAAAAAGAGCAGCAACACGCCAGCAAACACAACAAAACCACCATCAAAACCTACACCTAAGTCAAACCCTACTGGATACCGTAGGCCATCTGAATGTGCCAAAAAGTATTCGCCTGTAGTTATTCTTTCATAGATGGCAACTTGGTTATATGAAAACTGATGATGATCGCCACCATCACCAATAAAGTGTGAATTTGAATATAAGACGCCTGGCCATGTAAGTAACAAACTAACAATGAAAAGAGCAACAGCAATTACTCCATACTCAATAAACACGTGCGTTGATAAAAGTTTGCTAAATCGACTAAAAAAACTTTGCATGTATATACAATTATTCTAAAGCAAAACAACTAGCATACAACAGCTATACCTACATGCTACACTAATTTCACAGTTATGTTTAGCCTGGTACGAAAGCATTTACCAAAACTACAAGTGTTGCTACTATTAGTGGTCTGTGCCGTTATTGCCTTCCAAAATATAAACTCCACAGCCTTCTACACAGGTTGGGACAACATCCATGCAGAGTTCAACCTTGG
>CAZMZI010000020.1:0-5481 GCA_964570775.1 uncultured Pseudomonadales bacterium
ACTGTTTCTCCATTTCGTAGTTGTAGTGTCCTTTCTTTAAAGTCAAAGAACGGATTTGTGGTAAATGACAAGACAACTGGCCGAGAAACACAACTTGAGTAGCATCGTTCTTCACAACCACTTAAGCCAATAATTTGTTCACCAGCACCTTTCTGAGCCACTGCGTCACAACAAAAATAGCCATACCCTGTGCATGAGGTTACTGGGCCATTATCAAAGTCGAGGGGAGAGTAGTCCTCAATAATTTCCCCATCTTCAGCACCAATTGTTTTTGTACGTACTAAAAAGTCTGGTTCAAAAAACAAAAACGACTTAACCATTTCTTCAAAAGATCTAAACACCTCTATCTCAACTGCACTTCTTCCCAGAAGCGCAAATCCAGAACCACCTTGTACTTTCGTTACAAAAGGTGGTAAATTTTTTCTTGATATCAAAATTGTCTCGTTCGAGGTTTCCGAGCATTTTGCCTCCAAAACATACTCATTGTTTGTTAAAAATCGTAACTGCAGTACCGCGTTAGAACCATCAACAACTCCAAATCCTCTATTTTGGCATTGACCAATGTGTGTACCCTTCATTCCTGCACGCTGTAGTTCTGCAAGTGAACTAGTTAATAGGTGTGTGGCAGAGAGAAGGAGAGCTTCCCTGCTAACTAAAAAGAATGCAATAGATAAAACGATAAGAACGGTAAAAAATTTTAAAATAGAAAGCAGAATCCGCATATCTACTATAGTAGCGAGTTACGCGCATGTTGTCACCCCCGCAACTATGCAAAAAGCTGTAGGTACCAAGCTATGAGCTCATTTCCCCATACCAATGCAATTACCGTTCCAACTATCAAAAATGGCCCAAAGGGCAGTGGCTGCTTGAGCGCATGCTTTTTACTCACAACTAATCCAAGTCCAACAACTGCACCAATAATAAAAGCAGCAAACACACCCACAATCATATCTGGCCAACCCATGAGCAGTGCTAGTGGTGCAATGAGCTTCACGTCACCAAAACCTAACCCTCTGCCACCTGTAAAAAACCACAAGCAAAAAAAGAACAGCACCAGTACACCCATGCCAATTAGAGCAAGTACAAAGTCTTTTGGCGCCATGATGCCAGAATAGATGAGCGATAACCTATACACCACTACTAATGCCGATAAAATCATCACAAGTTTATCTGGAATAAGAAGTACCAATATATCGGTAAAAAATATTACCAGTAAGAGCACCGCTACAGCTAACCAAAAGAGAGGTTGCAAAACCATAAATGGTTCTTGTGTTAACTTAAAGAAAAAAAACAAACCAATGTACCACCAAACAAAGAGGAGCGCCGTCAGTCCTTCTACCACCGGATGAGAAAGGGCAATACTTTTCTTGCAGTACCTGCATTTCCCTTTAAGCAACACAAAAGAGAGGAGAGGTACGTTATCAAACCAAGCTATTGTTTTTCTACAGTGATCACACCGTGATCTACCTGCTACCCAAGATTCACCTTCAATTGTTCGAATGATCACTACATTCAGGAAGCTTCCAATAACAGTACCCAACACAAAGAAAAAGAGGACAGCTAGTAAAAAGGGGACAAATACCATGGGGATTAGTATAGCATTTGTAATACAAAACCAGCCGGGATATCCCGGCTGGTAAAAGATCAAACGATAGACAGTGTTATGGTAAACACACCATCATGTTGTCTGGATCTGGAGCTGCACCTGCTGAGTGGCCTCCACAAACACTTGCTGCGATTGGAGCTAAGTCTGCAGGTAGGTTAACACCGTTTTCATCTCCACATCTGTTTTCAGCTTCCTGAATAAATGCACCAGATTGTGGTACGAAACAAACGTAGGTACTATCACCTTGGCCACCATTGTTAAATACAAAGAGTGGATTATAGGTAGTACCTAAGATTCTTTGAGTAAAGGAAATCTTAAGTTCTTGTGAACCATTACATGGGTCTGTAGCAGTGCCACCTTCAGCAAGCTTATCTAATACTAAACAGTCACCAGCTGGTGCATTAGCACCTGCTGCAAACCATTGATCATCAACTACTAATGGACCACCAGCGCCATCATCGAGTGTTGGATCATCTCCTGGTGCTGACACCCATGGGAAATAACCTTGAAATGCATTAAATCTGTCTGCAGCACTCAATAACTGCTCTGCGTCTGAGCGAGAACCGGTATCTCTACCTCTATTTATCTGCTCAACCGGATTAATGGCTGAAAGCACAGCAACAGCTAATATACCAAGGATGGCAATCACGATGAGCAACTCGATCATGGTAAAACCACCCATGCCTTTTGGCAAGTTAAATAACGAATGTTTTGGCAATCTCATATCTGGCACCTTTTCATTTTTTTTAGTACTTACTACAAAGGTACTAACGTATGTGTTTACTGTATACCATTTCGAGCCTCCATGACAAGTGGAAAACTTGATATGCTATAAGCTTTTAGCAGTGCATGTTGTTGACTGCTAATTTTAGTCCTTTTTTGTTTTGAGCTATAAATCAACCTTTTTTTTGATATATTACTTTCGTATTTACTTCGTATTTCACTCTTTAGAACTGACTGGTCAAGTTATAGATAGGCATAATAACGGCTATAACCATTGCACCAACACCAATACCGAGTACCACCATAATAAGTGGCTCCATTGCTGCCGTTAAGTTCTTCACTGCTTGCTCAGCCTCAGACTCAAAATATCTAGAAAGTTTAAAAAGCACATCATCTAATTTTCCCGTCTCTTCACCAACACTCATCATTTGGTGCAGGATCGGGGGAAAGTCGTCATGTCTTGCTAACGCTTGTGAAAGTGACACACCTTTTTCAATTTCTTTCGTAGCATCGGCAAGTGCATTATGGTAAATCACATTGTCCACACCATCAGTCACAATCTGCATGGCTTGTAGCAAAGAAATTCCAGCACCTAGTAATAGTGAAAGTGTGCGTGCAAACTCTGTAAGCACAATCTTTTGGCGAAGAATACCAAAAATAGGAATTCGTAACATAAATCGATCCCATTTGATTCTGCCAGCTTTTGTCTTTCTCCACTTACCAAAGAGAGAACCCCCCACAACACCACCAATAATCATGATGTACCAAAATCTCACCATGAAATCAGAGATACCCATAAGCACTAAGGTTGGCAAAGGTAGTTCGGCACCAAAGTCCTTGTACATCTCGGTAAGCTTTGGAATAACAAAAATCATCATGATAGTACCAACGGCAAGCATAGCCAGAATAACAATCATGGGATAAATCATGGCACCCTTGGTTTTGCCACGAAACTCTTTTTCTTTTTCCATGTTATCGGCAAGTCTATTAAGCACTTCGTCCAACACACCACCCGTCTCACCAGCACGAACAAGCTGGATATAAATAGTGCTAAACAGTTTTCTATGTTTCTCTAGCGATGTAGCAAAAGTATTTCCACCTTCAACATCTTGCAGTAACATGGCAACCATCTTTGACATTTCTGGCTTGCTTTGTCTTACTAAAATTGACAAACCATTTGCCAAAGGTAGCCCAGCAGTAATCATAGTTGCCAACTGGCGAGTAAAATTAACAATGTCATCGTACTTCACACCAAACAACATTGAACGGATTGCTGCAAACGACTCTTCAGTGAGGGGACTGAGTTTAATAACCAGAAGTTCACGACTTTGAAGCAGTGCTGCAGCCTGATCAATACTTTGAGCTTCTACCTTACCGGTTACGTTCTCGGAAAATTTGTTTTTTGCGCTGTATTTAAAAAATGGCATGGTTGTGTATTCTTAACTAACCCGCAGTACCTAGTAATCTATCGATATCTTCTTTTCTAAATGCATATTCTTTTGCTACATCTCTGCTTACCGTACCTCGCTGTACTAGTTGTTGTAGATAGTGCTCCATAAGCACCATTCCAGCTCCAGCTGATGTCTGCATCACATTATCAATTTGATGTGTCTTTGCTTCACGGATTAAGTTTCGGATAGCAGGGTTTGCCACCATAATTTCGAGAGCAGCAACACGACCTCCACTAGTGTTTGGTAACAAACGTTGTGAGGCAATAGCAACCAAAGTGGCGGCCAACTGTTGGCGAATCTGCCCCTGTTGATGTCCAGGGAAAACGTCAATAATACGATCAACTGTTTGGGCTGCGGTTGCCGTGTGCAACGTAGCAAACACCAAGTGTCCTGTTTCAGCAATAGTTACTGCAGCAGCAATTGTTTCATAGTCACGCATTTCACCAATCAGCACAATATCCGGGTCTTCACGAAGCACCGACTTGAGTGCAATGTCCCATCCATGTGTATCTTGGTTAATCTCGCGTTGAGAAATAACACTCTTAGCTGGAGCATATAAAAACTCAACAGGGTCTTCGACCGTAACAATATGTTCGGCACGTGATTCATTGATACGCTGAATCATTGCGGCAAGTGAAGTAGATTTACCTTCGCCAGTGGGACCAGTAATAAGAATCAAACCTTGCTTGTAATTGGTGAAGTCTTGAAATATTGGAGGAAGCTGTAAGTCCTCAAGTGATTTAATTTTGCTTGGAATCAAACGGAGAGCTGCAGCAATAACCCCTTTTGCATGGTACACGTTAATTCTAAACCGACCATGATCTTTAAACTGGTACCCAAAGTCAAGTTCTTTGTTAACACCTATATAGTCCTTTTGTTCTTGGGTGAGGAGAGGATGCACTAATGCTTCAGCTTCTTCTTTGCCCAGTACTGGTGCGCCTTCTACAGGAAACAACTTTCCATGCACACGCAGCATAGGAGGAGTGCCAACCACTAAGTGAACGTCCGAACCTTCCATGTCCACAAGTTGTTGCAAAATATCCATTATGTTCATGTTTCTCCTTATATCTGGGCCACACGCAGCACTTCTTCTATCGTAGTAATTCCCTCAAGTGCTTTCATATACCCATCTTGCTTCATTAAAAGCATACCATCTTTCATAGCCAGTTTCTCCATTTCGGAAGCTGGTTGACGTTCCAAAATAAGCTTAGCAATGGCTTCAGAGATACGCATCACCTCAAAAATAGCCACACGGCCACGATATTCTGGCTCTGTTTGAGGTCTGTCCTTCTTTGCGCGATATAACTTCAATTCTTCTGGCTTTATTCCCTTTGCTTTACACCATTGGTCAAATCGTTCACCCAACACAACACGGATGTCATCAAGCACTGCTTTCTCTGGCACATACTCTTCTTTGTAGTCCTTGTTGATCTTTCTCACCACACGCTGGGCCATCACTAAAGTCATAGATGAAGCCAACAAGAATGGCTCAGCACCCATGTCAAGCAAACGGGGCAGAGCACCAGCTGCTGAAGAAGTGTGCAAGGTAGAAAACACTAAGTGACCAGTTAGAGAAGCTTGGATTGCCAGTTCAGCCGTTTCTGAGTCACGAATTTCTCCCACCATGATCACATTTGGGTCCTGACGAAGAAACGAACGTAATCCAGAAGCAAACGTAAGTCCGGCTTGAGGATTAATCTG
>CAZMZI010000020.1:5581-10374 GCA_964570775.1 uncultured Pseudomonadales bacterium
CCCGATTTTTTCTCGGCAAAATCGATTGCAGCCAAGTCCAGCGGGTTAACCATGGCCACAACCATGTGGTTTTCAGCCTTATCATACGAGATAGGCAGCATTTTATAGGTGCGTGCCACACTCTCAGGGAGTTGGGTAAGTGCTTGTGGGTCTGTACCAGACTCTGCAATCTTTACAAATGGAATATTGTTAAGTTCAGATTTTGCACGAGTTATGTCTTCTTCCGAAGCGAATTTCTTATCCGACAAAATAAGTTCAACAGGTGCCCCAGTACTAATGTGCTCAACAGTTATCTGATTGAAAGCATCCTGAGTAAGACTCCCTTTAGCTAGTAAAATATCCAAAATGGTGTTTGGTTGACCATTAAACCCAGGAAGAGACGTTGTTTGTGTAGTTGGTGTTGGATTCGGCGCAGCTACAGGTTCAAGTGGGGGAGAAGAGGGAGTAATAGCTGGAGGAGCTATCTGCGTTACCATCTCAGTCACAGAAGCTACTGGTTCAAGTTCTGACGCGGCCTGTCCTGTAGGTGTTGTATTTGTTTGGGAAACAGTTACATCATCTGGAGTTGCACCCAAACTACCAACAGGAATATTCTGAGGAATGGCAAGTGGCTTTGGATCTTGGGCAGGATCTTGCATAACTCCTTCCACTATAAAGGAAAAGCTGCAGCGCAACAATAGTTGGCATGGTATAACCAAACTGCATGTCTACCATTCATTCAACACCACTCATCATTTCCCAAGTGCCAATAGTGGACCACCACACCGTCGGAATAGAAGTGGCACAGTCACACACTGAGGAACTCAAAAAAAACGCAGCAATTACAATCAATCCCACCACTCGCTACGTCACAAGTGAAGACGGTTTTAAAATTGAACATGCTCGTGACCTACAAACCCAGCTTAGTTTTGCTCCTTCTGCATCGCAACCGCAAGTTGTTGTGATCGAGCAGTTTCAAACAGCAACAGTACCAGCTCAAAATGCTCTACTTAAACTGCTAGAAGAGCCACCTAAGTATACGCAACTAATTCTCATTACCACATCACTTGTCCCACTGCTAGAAACCATCACCTCACGCTGCAAAGTAGAGCTACACGTTCCAAGTGTGAATACCCAAACAACTAACACACAGTCACCGTTTTTAACACTCATACCTACGTTGCTCTCGCTCTCACTTTTGGAAAAACTTGCAGTAGCAGAACAACTCAAAGATCGCGACACAGCAAGCGAGTTTTGCCTCCAAGCCATAACTCATTTTCATTCAAAATTAGGTCAAAATTCAGAAAGTAAGACACTCACTCAAACAGTCCAAGTGTTCCTTACGCTCCGCCACCGTTTAAGTATCAACTGCAACCCTCAGTTAGTGGTTGAAACAGCGCTTTTTTCTTTGCCAACTCTCTAGATTTCCGTCACCATATTAGCAGTCTATTTATTTGACTGCTAATTATGGGCACTTTTTGTTCTATGTGCTTCATCAATCTTTTTTATATATTATTATATATATTGATATAGTATTTAACATATTGATTGGGTAGTAATAGGCACTCATGACCCTCGTATCTAGTAAGCTCGATCAAAGTGTGGTAGTATCATTCTCAATCACAAAGGACAGCTACTTCACCAAACACTTTCTCGCCCCGCTGTAATACCCAATTTTCGGCAAAGAGTTAGTTTTGTGTTTACGGGGTAGGTGTGATATAAAAGTGATTCTGATAGAGCTAGTAAGAGAGCACGCGTATGTCTAAACAAGCAAGTTATCAAGCTTCTGAAATTAAGGTCCTTGAGGGTCTTGAACCAGTGCGCAAACGTCCCGGTATGTACATCGGGTCAACGGACTCTCGCGGCCTCCATCACCTTGCAAAAGAAATCCTTGATAATGCCGTGGACGAAGCCATTGCTGGCTTTGGAAAAGGCATCCAATTATTCCGTTCACCGGTTACCGAGCACCACAGCAAACTTGCTGGATTTGAGCTTACAGAAAAAGAAGCAGTTACTGTTGTAGACAATGGTCGTGGTATCCCAGTTGACATGCACAGTTCGGGTGTATCTGCGTTGCAAGTGGTGCTTACTAAACTCCATGCCGGGGGTAAGTTTGAAGAAACTGCCTACCAAGCTTCTGGAGGTTTGCATGGTGTTGGCTCGTCGGCCGTCAACGCACTTTCTAACTTACTACAAGTGGTGGTTAAAAGAGACAAGAAATACTACTACCAATACTACTCAAAAGGACAACCACTCGTAGAAGTTGCAACCATTTCAGAAAAGAAAGTTCTCGAACTTTTCCCCGTTCAAGCCCAAAAATTTATTACCTACGAAACTGGTACACTCTTGCAGTTCATCCCAGATTCTACCATTTTTTCTACCACATCTTTTAGCCATAAAACGCTCATTAGTGTCATCAAAGACCGTGCCTACCTAATGGCTGGTATTTACTTCCAATATATTGATAGCATCGACACCACCGAAGAACACTACTACTTCGAGGGTGGTATCCGCTCGTTGGTTGAACATATCAACATGACCAAAAAACCACTGCATAAAGTTATGTACACTGAAGGCAGATGGGTTGACGAAACCACTGGGAAGGGGATTGGCGTTGAAATTGCGTTGCAGTACAACGACACCTACTCTGAAAGACTCGAATCATATGTCAACGTTATTCACACCGCAGATGGTGGTGCTCACGTTAATGGATTTAGAACGGGTTTAAGCAATGTCCTTCGCAAGTACGCGAAAGACCATAACTTGGTAAAAGAAAAGGAAAGCTTCTCTAGTGAAGACTTAAAAGAAGGTCTTTCTGCCGTGGTATTTGTCAAAATGCCATCAAATGACCTCCAGTTTGAATCCCAGACCAAAACAAAACTCAATAACGGTGAAGCCCAGTCGGCTGTGTACTCCATTTTCAAAGAAGGCTTTGAGACTTTCCTTGAAGAAGATCCACAAGCTGGTAAAGTCATTATCGAGAAGGTCATGCTGTCAGCTCGCGCTCGCATGGCTGCTCGAGCCGCTAAAGATGCTGTTATTCGTAAAGGTGTGTTTGAAACCGGCTCATTGCCAGGTAAGTTAGCAGACTGCCAAAGTAAAATTGCGGCTGATTCAGAGATCTACATTGTAGAGGGTGACTCTGCAGGTGGCTCCGCAAAGCAGGGGAGAGACCGCAAGTTCCAAGCTATCTTCCCACTCAGAGGTAAAATCCTGAACACTGAGCGCGCACGCTTAGATAAAATCGTGGCGTTTGAAGAACTCAAAAACTTAGTTATCGCACTCGGTGCAGGTATTGGTGAAACATTTGACCCTGATAAACTCCGCTACCACCGCATTATTCTCATGAATGACGCAGACGTGGACGGTGAACATATTACAACACTTGGTCTAACCTTCTTTTTCCGCCATTTACCAGAAATTGTGCAACAGGGCTATCTCTACATAGCAATGCCACCACTTTTCAAGGTGAATTACGGTAAAACCGATCACTATGTGTACAGTGAAGAAGAACGCAACACAAAGGTATCGGAAATTAAGGCTCAAAACCCAACTGCTAACATTGGCATTCAACGCTACAAAGGTTTGGGAGAAATGAACCCAGAGCAGTTGTGGGAAACAACCATGAACCCACAAACCAGAATGCTTAAACGTGTCACTATTGAAGACGCCCATCAGGCAGACACAACTTTTACCACACTTATGGGTGACGATGTTGCACCACGCAAACGCTTTATTCAAACTCATGCAAAGTTAGCAGAAATTGACGTATAAGAGAATTCATAAGGAGGAAAACATGCCAACCACCTACATCTTAGGACACAAAAAACCAGATACAGACGCAGTAGTAGCTCCTATGGCACTTGCGTATTTATTCGGGCAAGACTCAGCTAAGTTTGGCCATGAAAACCCTGTTGCAGCAATTACTGAAGACCTCAATCCAGAAACTAAGTTCCTTTTTGAGAAGTTTGGCGTTGCCTCACCTAGAATTATCTCAGTTTCGGATCTTACGGATGGCGACACTGTGGTGCTTGTTGACCACAATGAAGCAGATCAACGCATGGATGGACTCGAGGAGAGTAGAATCGTCGAAGTTGTTGATCACCACAAGGTAAACCTCAACCTTTCACAACCCATTTTCATGACCTTCAAGGCTTGGGGTGCCAGCTCAACCATTGTGTACTGGATGATGAAGAAATTCCATGTTACCCCTGACAAGACTATTGCTTCCCTCATGCTGGCTGCCATTCTTTCTGACACTGTTGGATTTAAGTCTGCCACCACCACGCCAGTCGACAAGCAACTGGGCATGGAGCTAGCTAAGTTAGCAGGCATATCTGATGTTGATGCTTTTACCCTAGAGATTTTCAAGGCAAAGTCCGATATCTCTTCGCTCACAATAGAACAAATTATAAAGAATGACTACAAAGTATTCGATTTTGGCACTAAAACCATGATCGACCAACTCGAAACAGTGGAACAAGAGACTTTAGTAACCGAACGAAAAGCAGAGTTACTTGCCGGCATGCAAACCGTTAAATCTGAAATGGGTGTACCACTTTTGTTTGTTGCCATTACCGACATACTTAAAGTCAACACCAAGCTACTCATCCTAGGTGAGCAAGAAGCCCAAGTTGCTACTAAAGCTTTTGGGGGAACAGTCACTGATAACATTCTCGACATAGGTCCCAAAATGTCACGTAAAAAAGAAATTGCACCTGCAATAGAGAAAGCATTGGCTTAAATCAAGCATAGTTAGAAAACGATATGACAGACGAGGAAAAGAACCAACCAGAAGAAAACGAAGAGCTTGA
>CAZMZI010000020.1:10474-13366 GCA_964570775.1 uncultured Pseudomonadales bacterium
ATGACATTGAGGCTACTTCGAAAACCTCAGAAATACCAAGCCAAATGGCTGTTGGTGGCGATATGGTAGGCAACATCGAAGAATCTCGTTTTGGCAAACTCAAATACATTTCCATCAAAGATGAAATGGAAAAAAGTTACCTCGATTACGCCATGAGTGTGATCGTGTCTCGTGCACTACCAGACGTTCGTGACGGACTCAAACCTGTGCACAGACGTATTTTGTACTCCATGCATCGCAGTGGTATTCATTACAACACTGCCTACAAAAAGTCTGCTCGTATTGTTGGAGACGTTTTAGGTAAATACCATCCACATGGTGACTCATCGGTGTACATGGCATTGGTTCGCTTAGCACAAGATTTCAGTATGCGTTACGAACTTATTGATGGCCAAGGTAACTTTGGTTCAGTTGATGGAGATAGTCCAGCTGCTATGCGTTACACCGAGGCTCGCATGGCAAAAATTACCCGCGAACTTCTCACTGATATCGACAAAAATACAGTCCCTTTCACAGACAACTTCGATGGTTCTCTGCAAGAACCCACCGTTTTGCCAGCAAAACTGCCAAACTTACTGCTTATGGGTGCAGAAGGTATTGCCGTGGGTATGGCAACCAAAATTCCACCACACAACCTTACCGAAGTATGTACCGCCATCATGGCAGTCATAGCTGCAGGTAGCGCAGCAAGAACTGAAACCAGCACTTTTGTACTGCCAGAGCGCACTGTTTCAAAGGCAACAGGCAAAAACACCGCTGATGCAATTCAAACCATGCATGAGCAAATTGATCTACTGCTTGCCACACAACCAGAGGAATTAGCTGGTATTTTCCAAACCACCGCCACCATTGATGACATCATGACCCACATCAAAGGCCCAGACTTTCCAACCGGGGGTATCATGTATGACATTAAAGCCATTACCGAAGGATACAAAACAGGTAAAGGTAAAGTTGTTGTCAGAGCCAAAGCTTCTATTGTTGAAACCAAAAAAGGTGGATTCCAAATTATCGTCACTGAGCTTCCATACCAGGTTAATAAAGCTCGACTACTTCAAAAAATAGTCCAGTTGGTCCGCGACAAAAAAATTGTGGGTATCAAAGATCTTAATGACGACTCCGACCGCAAAGGTATGCAGATCACTATCGAACTCAAACGTGATGCCATTCCAAAAGTGGTGCTCAACAAACTGTTTAAATACTCCGAACTGCAAACAAACTTCTCCATGAACATGGTTGCCCTTAGCAGTGAAGGCACACCACAACTCATGAACATCAAACAAATTTTGATGGAGTTTATTTCTCACCGTCAACTCGTCATTGTAAAACGCAGCCAACAAGAACTGATTCAAGCTCGAGACCGCGCACACATTCTTGAAGGTTTGCTCATTGCGCTTGCCAACCTAGATGATGTGATCGAAACCATCCGTCGCTCTGCAGACACAGATACTGCCCGTGAAGCATTAATGAAAAAGTTTGGCCTCTCACACGTACAGGCAACAGCAATCCTAGAAATGCAGCTCAAACGTTTGGCAGCTCTAGAACGTCAAAAAATTGAAGATGAGTACGAAGCTGTTAAGAAAACCTTAGAGCAACTTATCACTTTGTTATCTCAACCTACCAACATTTTGGCTGTGATAAAAACTGAAACTGACGAACTAATTTCTCTGTATGGTGACAAACGCCGCACCCAATTGGTTAAGGGTAAAGTTGGTGAGTTCTCTGAAGAAGATCTCATTGCAAACGAAGAAGCTGTTATCACACTCACAGAAACGGGCTACATTAAACGCCTCAATCCTTCAGCTTTTAGAACGCAATCCAGAGGAGGGAAGGGGAGTATTGGGGTAAAGATGAAGGCAGAGGATGTGGTTACTACACTGCTTACCGTCAACACCCATGACAACCTGTTGGTCTTTACTAACAAAGGCAAAGTGTTCAAGCTCAGAGCATTCGAGATTCCAGAATCTTCCCGCCAAGCAAAGGGAACTGCCATGGTAAATCTTGTTAACTTGCAGCCCGAAGAAACAGTCCAAGCAATCTTAGTGGTAGATCCAGAAAAAGATGCCGACAAATTTATTTGTCTTGCAACCATTCAAGGTCTGGTCAAAAAGACAGCAGTAAAGTTGTATGACAATATTCGCCAAAACGGTATTATTGCCATCACACTCAACGATGATGATGCGTTAGTGAACAGTCAACTTTCTGGTGGAACCGATGAGATCATGCTTATCAGTCATGATGGAAAATCAATCCGCTTCTCTGAAGAAGAAGTCAAGTCTTCCAACCGTGATACTAAAGGTGTAAAGGGTATTACACTACAAAAAAATGATTATGTGGTTGGTTTCGAAGTACTCAGTAGTACTACAGATCTTTCCAAAGATGCTACCGAACGTCAGCTTCTCCTCATCACTGAAAACGGCATGGGTAAGCGCACTGACCTAGACCAATACCCAATACAGAAACGCTCAGGTATGGGGGTTAAGGTTGCTGAAATCACTAAAAAGACTGGCAAGGTTGCAAGTGCCCGTAAGGTCGTGGCAGAAGAACACAAGGAAGTAGTCATCACCACCAAAGAAGGACAAACAATTAAGTTACCACTTACAAAGAAATCAATTCCAGTACTCACGCGTCCAACGCAAGGTGTCATTTTAATGCGCCTAAAGAGCACTGACCAAGTTGTGGCTGTTGCCTTAACCTTTAAGCAAATTGAAGGCGAACTTTCTGAAGATGAAGAAGGTATCGAAGGCGATGAGGGTGAAGATACTGATGTCACTGCTTCTGTAGAAAATTTAGAGTAACTGCTATAATTCCAGACGCGGGCCTGTAGCTCACTTGGCTAGAGCGCTTGTATGGCATACAAGAGGTAAGGGGTTCGATTCCCCTCAGGTCCAC
>CAZMZI010000020.1:13466-14566 GCA_964570775.1 uncultured Pseudomonadales bacterium
GTATGTTTCTCGTCATGCACCTTTTTAAGCTGAGGTCGTGTAACGTGCGTGTAAATTTGAGTGGTAGAAATATTCTTGTGTCCCAACATCTCTTGCACTTCACGGAGTCCTGCACCGTTAGAAAGCAGATCTGTTGCAAAGCTATGCCTAATACCATGTGGACTCACACGAATGGGCAAATGAGCCTTTCTACAATACTTGTCTACTAATCTCTGCACGCTCCTTGTGGTTAACCGCATGTCTTCACCATCAGAAAGCAATTCTGGTTTTTCACCTGCAAATCGCACAAAAACAGGCCTCCACTGATCTGCTCTAGACACTAACCACCTGCCCAACCAATCTGCTGCACGTGGACTCAAGAACACAACACGTGGCCGCCTCCCTTTACCTATCACTCCAAACTCACGAGACTGTAAATCAATTTGATCTCGGTTTAAAGACACAAGCTCACTCACACGAAGTCCCGTTGAAAACAACACCTCAAGAATTGCTTTATCTCTAAGCCCCGTTTTTGAAGAGAGAAGAGGTTGTGCAAGCAACTGCTCTACCTTATCTATAGCCAAAAACTTCATGTGCTGTGACTCTCCTTTTGGAAGGTCTACTTTCTCTGGGTGTAACACTGGCACATCATTTTTTACCAACCACTTAAGTAAAGAACGAAGGGCAATAATATAGTAGCCTTGTGTCTTTTTTGACAAGGTCCTTCCATGCTCATCCTCATACCGCGACAAGTACACACGGTACTGTCGTATTAAGTCTTGGTCCACTTTACAAATGTCAGTACAGTCATGGTCTGCCAACCATGCCACAAATCTCCTCAAGTAAAGACTGTAATTTCGAATGGTTAATCTACTTACATTTCGCTCAACTTCTAGATGTTCTAAGAATGTAACGATGCAAGATTGGGGTAGGGTAGGGATGGCCATAATTTCCTCTGGAAATACTATAAGTTATTGGCAGCAAAAAGGGAAGAGCGCTAATACTAGGGTAGGTGGTTTTTAACCGATATATAGCAGCAAAACTGCGCAACTGTTACACATTTTTGGAAAAAAGAATCCTGATCCCCTATCAGGAAAGAGGACTCATGGACAGATTGATAC
>CAZMZI010000021.1:0-1097 GCA_964570775.1 uncultured Pseudomonadales bacterium
TAGAGATTTTGCGTAAGGAAAGATCACAGTTGGGATGGGCAAACTTCTATGGTGACCTGAGCAGTACCGAGTACTGTGTTCCAACAGGTGCAGACGCAGTTGCCGATTTTTTAGAAGAGTCAGTGTGTACTGTGACCGAAGCTAATACAGATTTTACTCGTACCTTAACGATCACCAAGGTTGGTGGTAATGAAGTAATTGCTGTTGTGGTAGTAAGTTGGTTGAGGTCTCCTGGAAACCCAAGCCAGATTACACTGACACAAGAGTTTAAAGATATTAGCAGAAATTAATTTTTGATTTTTTTTGGTTAGTTGCGAAGCACAACAGTGGCTTTGAACTGCTCAGTGCTTGGTGTATTTGTTTCATTAATGGTTGGAGCTGTTTTATCTAGTTGGAAGGTTATGTCGACATAGCGAGAACCATCTGCGTTTTCGTGGCAGTCAAAGACAAGTCCACTCGCTGCAACTGCACTTGAAGTTAGAAACGCACTGTTCGAAGCTATTTTAGCTTCAGCAGTATCTAATGCTAGCTCTGTAATCCCACCATGAATGGACTCGAAAGCGATGCTATCCATGCCTATTTGGCAAATTTGAGCGCTGGCGTTTTCGGTAATTTCAAACGAGTTTCTGAGTAAATACTCCATTTGTGAAAGCGCGTAACTACCTTCAACCTTCAAGGTGTTCTTTGTGTTTGTCCGAGCATTACTAATTAGGAATGTCATAAACATTGAAGAGACAGTTAGGATGAGGATAACCATTAAACTGGTAACAATCATCAGTTCAATAAGGGTAAAACCGTGTTGTTTGGAGGCAGGCGCAGTCATGTTAGTTAACCTCTTGCCAGAGAATTCCTGGGGTCATGAGAGCTTCTGGCGTAGTTTCTACAAAGTCTGGGCGGTAGACAAATACAGAGACTGGGTCGAGATTATTCAAGGCTGCTGAAAGTGGGTCGGAGGTATTCTCAAATGTACGGTTGAGTGCAATGCCACCCCAGCCTACAAAAGTTCCAGCTCCAATAAATTTGCGGTTTTGGGTTGCAAGATTTGCATATGCAGCCACGGTGATTGATCCGTCAGCAATGTACACTCCTTCGAGTGA
>CAZMZI010000021.1:1197-13782 GCA_964570775.1 uncultured Pseudomonadales bacterium
GTCCCATCGTTAGGATCGGTATAGCCAACAGTTAGTTGACCCTTTGTTCGTATTGGTGAGACGTTGATTTTATTCATACCAGCAAGATCAAAGTTTCGTGCAAAGTAGGCATAATCTTGTCTGGTGGCGCGAGAAAAGTCTGCACCTTCAACACGATAGTTAGTTGCTGGTGGTATTACCAGTTGGTCGGCCTCACGGTAGTATCCTGCATTACTGGTGCCACTACTAATTGTTCCGGCTGCAGCAATGGCAAGACCTGCCGTTTTGTTGGTGCTGGCTGCATCACGAATAGAGATGTATGGAGTACAAACTCCCGTGCTATCTGCAACACACTGGTCGGTGATGTTTGAAAGAATGCCATTTGTGGTGGCATAGATGAGTCCACCTACGCCCTGCCACCATGGGCCATTACTGAGGTCATATTGTTCGGCGTAAAAGGTAATTGCATTCTGTGGGTTTGTAAGGCCAGTATATTGACACACAAAGGGATCTGCCCCAGGGGCGGGACATGCACATGCAACTGTGTTTGTAGAATCAGTGCTGTTAAAGGTTGTACTTACAGTGACGGTTCCCCAGTTAGTATTTGGAGTATAGGCTGCCCCCGTAATGGTGTATGCAGTAGTACCACCATCGAAGGTGACGTTGGTAGTTATTGGTGCGTATCCACCGGAGACAGTACCAGACACTACAGCTGTGGCTCCAGGAGCTGGTACCGGTGAAATACCACCGTTAATACAAATGCCACCAGAGATACCGTAACTACCATCACCCAGGTAAATGCTGCCAGTGAGGTTAGCAATGAGGCTAAAGTTGGAAATAGCAGACCATATACCATTTTGATTTCCACAAGAAGTGTTTCGAGCTCTGACGGCAAAGCTTAAGTTCCTGCCAGTTGTATACTCGTTTTGCATATTAGTTATTGTGCGTGCAAGTGTGGCTGCACTAACTGTGTCGTAGAACATCACATTACTACTGGTTGTTCTCACGGCCCATGCTGCATTTGCAGATGCAAAATCACCCGTGTCCCAAACAACAATGTCGTACTCATCTACATAGGTAGCTCCGATAAGTGGAGGTTCCCAAGTAAGAGTCACCTGGTTATTGGTACTAGTCATGTCGTAGTTGCCAGAAGGCAATAGATTAATTGGTTGTCCTGGAGTACCTGTGGGACAGGAGGTAATGGTGACAGGGATAGAACAGGTAGAACAGTTATTGTTTGGGGCACACATTGCTGCGTCTGGATTTCCACTGCACCAAGCAGCATCTTCTCCCGTTATGTTTGCAGCAATCATGTAGGTGCCAGCAGTCAAACCAGAAATGTTCCAGTTATGAGTGCCATCTGCAGCATTGAGTTGATTTGAACCAGATCCGTTATTTGCATTTGCCCAAGCAGGGATAGGGGCACAGTAGTTACCTTGTTGTGTGGTGTAAAAGAAGCGTACGTAATCAACATCGGTAGTCCAATTTTTATGGAGCCGTACGTTGTCATAATATACTGGCCAGGTTGATCCGTCAGAGGGAGGGCGCAACACCACTCTTACGCGTGATTCGTTATATCCAGGGTGGTTTGAGAAGGTAAAGGTGTTTTCATATTCTTGCCAGACAGAGGCAGAGAGCGTGATTGGCGTAGAGTAGAGTGTTTGTGGTGGGCTTGTCCAGTCTCCTCCATTTGGATAGCGTTGTAGTTGCATATTAACAGTTGCTGCAGATGCATCATGAGCTTTAGCTAAGAATTTAAGTGTAAAGGAACGACCATTCACGTTTTCTCCAACATCAATCCATTCACTTACCGCATATGAGTCTCCTGGTTGATCACGTTTTATCTTAAGGTAGTACCTTCCATGAGCTGGAGGACCATATACTAATGAGTCTGGTGTCCAGAATTCATCTAAGTTGCTTTGTAGCCAGCCTGAAGTGTTTGCAAATTCGAAAGAGTTATTTCCGTCCCCTGCTAAGTAGCCGTAGTCTGCACCTTCATAGAAACTGTCTACAGTAATAGGAATAGTACCTGCACTCACATCGTAGGTGGATTGAGGTATAGAAAAGCCCTCACAAACAGGAATTTGTGGGAGTGGTTGCCCAGGTGGTGGTGGGGCTTGTGGTAAAACAGTAACAGTTGTTGTATCTCCTCCAGCAATGTAAGTGCCTGGTGTTAAATTCATTTCGCAGGTTGCGGTAATGGTGGCTGTTCCTGCACTAATGGGAGAAATACTAGTTTGATATGGCACTGATGAGTCTGATGGTGCAACAATACTAACGACATTACCGTTATTGTTTGTGAAGTTTACTCTGCTGACAGACCCTCCTGTTGCATTCACTGTGGCTGTGAGCGTTGTGCCGGTGCCACCAACAGTGAGACCTACAGATGGTGGTGTGAGTGATACAGAACAATTATTTTGCGAAGTGCACCCATATCCGCAGTCTTGGGCACAACTGCAGCTCGTTTCGTTGCCACATGATGTTCCACCCTGGTCACAGATGCCATTGCCACACCAGCCACATTGTCCGCCGCAGACACCACAGTCAGTTTCACAACTTGTGCACGTTTCTGCGCCATTACAGATAGTGTCATTACAATACCCTGAGGGGGGGGGAGATCCAGAGGCAGGTGGTGATTGAGGTGGATTACTTGGAGTAGGGGTTGGAGTTGTTCCCGCAGGTGTATAGCAGCAACCTAGGTTACCACCTTGAGGTGTGTAACTGTCGCATGAAGAACCGCCTGTGCATGAGCAGGTACCAGAGTAAGGTGCAGTGTTTCCGCAAGAAACACCGTCTACACTACATGTAGCGCCGGCCCCACCACCAAAACAAGTACAGCTACCACCTGGAACGGGTACATACATATTGCATCCATTTTTACCTGCAGCGAATGCTGTGCAGCTACCTGGACCACCCCCTGTTGGGCAAGAATGCGGAAAGCTAGGTTGAAGATTAGCATTAGCACACCACGTAGGACCACCAACCATACAGTCACCTACTTTTAGGTATGCCGTGCTTCCAGTGCATGTACTGCCGTCACCACAAGCTGTATCTGCCAAAACATTTAGCGGGTTGATAAACAAAGTAAGAAATCCTGAGACTATTACTACGAGGAAAAACAGCAGTTTTAATGTAAAGTTAGTTCTGATCATATTTTACAACCATAGGTATAAGGAAGGAGTTTGTAAGTATTTTTTCTGGTTCTCCATTTTTTGCGTACTCAAATAAAGTGTTTGAGTTAAGTTCTTCTAAGGTGGCAAAGAATTGTATACCGGGAACTGCACCTTCATAAATGCTAGACTTGTTAGCTAATGCAATAAATAGTGTGTCTCCTGGTTCAGCATTTTCTAAAGATCGGTTGGTTAGTTCATTGATTTCCTCGTTACTTGTTGTTTGAGCTCCCTCATATAGACCATGGTTGTACACGTAGGTGCTTTGGTTATTTACCATTACAATTGGAATTTTGAGTACTTTGTTTTTTTTCTTTGCATCAGGATACTCACACAGCACAAATGATTGAGCACTGATTGTCTCAGTGATTTTTTGAGTTTCTATTTTTATATCCTTGAGGATGCAACTCATCTCATACATGTTTGTTTGTGTATTAAGTTGGAGTGGAAAAGTATTTAGATCTTGAGGACCAGTAGTCCCAACTGGTCCAGCTAGCTTTGAAGATGTAAATGCATATAGAAAGTAAATGACAAAAATTGTACTGACAACAACAAGTATTGGACGCGATAGTTTTCCTAGTGAGTTCACAAAGAACATACTACAGTAAAAGATGACAAGATATCAAGATGTAGTAGGTCCCTGACTTTAGTTGCTGACGTTAGTTTTGAATAGAAAGCTCATATACAGGTAGTGTCGTGCCGTTTGTTGATCCAGAGTTTTTAAGTTGTTGTATCGCGGTCTCGTAAGTATTTAACCAGCCATCAAAATAGTTTTGGACACCATTAGTAGGGTGAAAAACTGCTGTGCTACTTGTGAGAGACAGTCTTACTTTTGTTCCATTTTTAAGACCAAGCAAGCCTCCTGAAGCAATAAACCCTTCAGCATCCTCTAGCGTTGCTTGTACTCTTTGGTAGAACTGGGCACCTGTACTTGTATTAATAAAAACTCCATCAGCAGTTTGGTGCATTAAACTAACCCTCAATGTTAGTTGAGTATCATCAACTTCAAAGAGACAGTCTGCTGTCACAAGCTGTGTGACACCAGGAAGCAGTTCTGATACACTTGCAGTGATATTTTCGAGTTGACAGAATAGCTCCACTTCACCTTTTTGGTTGACTTTGAGTGGCAACATATTTTCTGGTAGGTTTAGCACTTCAGCAGTCGCAGTTGCTGTAGGTTCTGCAGTAGGCTCTTGTGTTGGTTGCTCTGTTGGCGCAACAGTTGCAGTGGCCTCAGGCTGACTCAAAGCTTCTTTTCTTGCTTGGTATTCATCTTCTGTTACATATACGAATCGTTGTCCATCAAAAAGTAGTGGGTACACGGTATCACTTGCATCAGTCCACCAGATTCCAAATTTTGGTGTTTCAAAAGGATTAAATATGTCATCTATATCTAAGTCTGATCCATCGAGTGTTTCCCAGTGAATCTCTAAGTGGGATGGTGACAGTGTCCCATCTTCAGGGTTAATTTCAAGACCTCCAACTGTTGCTGCTTCTGGATGTGTAAAAATAAGGTATTGTGCTTCATCATTTTGATCAAAACCGCAGAGTAATGCATCATGAGGTCCATACCCTGTGCCTAGATAGTTACCAATTTCATCTAATGGAGTTCCATCTAAGTTTCTGAAGCGTATAAATGGGTTGCTCTCTCCGCCAAAGTGAGCTAAGTAAGCAGGACTAGAGATGATAGATTCTGAAGGTACACCACCAGTTATTCCTGTTTCTGCAAAACATGTTTCAAAGTACTCTTGTAGTGGACCGAGTTCATCCCAGTCACCACCTATAACACCCTCAGGAATTTTTGTTGAAACAGGTTCAATGGTGGAAGTTGCTGGAATTTCAAATGTAGGAGTAGGTGGAAGTTCGGTTGGAGCATCGATTGTGTCAACGGGAATTTCTGTAACTTCTGCTATCTGTGTTGGTTCTGTAGTCACTCCAGGTTCAACAGGTAACGTTGTGCAGGAAATGAGAAGCGCTGCAATAACAACAAGCATGGCTAGTAGTAATGCAAATCTTGCACCCCCTTCACCATATTCACTTCGCTGTCTTAAAACCTTTAAAGATGTTTCGTCTCCATCCAGATAACTAGCTGCTGCTGCTTGAGCGGTAGCTTCTAGGGCTTCAATATCAGTAGCTGTTGAACCTTCAAGAAGTAAACTTTCTTCAAGTGTTGCAGCTTCAGTTTCAAGCTTACCAATAGTAGCAACTCCTGCTGGGAGATCTACAGCTTGTAATAACTGTTCAGTATGGACAGCTAATTCACCTTGTACCATTGTTTCTTTCTGTTGGGAGTAAACCACGTATTGTTTTATTGAATAACTGTGTGGTAAACTTCCCCTTTCTTGCACTTACTATACCATTATTTCTAATGGTGTTTGTATTGCGCAAATCGTTTGGTATTCTAGCACTTAGTCTTATAATAGTGCAATGTGTACTGAATGCGTATAATAAAAGTATCTTTGTGTTGCATTTGGGAAATTAAACTTTTAATTGGTCCTCAAGTTTATCAATAAGTTGTCTTACCACTGCTGACTTAGTTGTCTTTTTACTTTTTGCGATACTTGATAGCAATGCGCTTTGTTTTGCTGGTAGGATTAGATTGAATCTAGTAGATAACTGCGACTCGCTTAGGTTGAGAGCAGAGAGTAATTCGAATTCGAGGTTCGATTCGGAATAAGGTACTATCTGGATGGTTTCATTTTTTACACCTTTCAATGAATATGGTGCTTTGCCAGTCTCCTCCTTAAAAAGGACTATTACAGGCTTCATTTCGCTAACAGCGAAGGACAATTCGATTCCGGTATTGATATCAGATTTAGTGACTTCGAAAATAACTATGTCTGACTTCTTTATCCAATTTTGAAAGTTTTTTGTGTAAGCGTAGGACTCAACTTCTGTTTCTTTTTCAATTTCTTGGATAGTTCTTTTTAAGTAGTGGTCGGTAACTAGGCTGTGATTTTGATTTTTTACGATATCAATTATATGTGAATACTGATCTCTATTTCCGTCAACCACTGCCATGAAGTGTACTAACATAATTGATTTAGCATTATAACATCAAGGTAAATAAGTAATTTTGATGTCTTGATGATATAATTAGCTATAGATTAACTATTTAATTAGGTGAAGTTGTGAAGAAAAGACCAACGAGTGAAAAAATAATTTTCAAGAATAATGACCTAAGTTTGTTCTATCCAGTTACACCAATAAACGTAAAGAATTTGGTTTCGACTGACTATACCAAGAGAACTAACTTCAACTATTGTTTTATTGACTTTGCAAACTTGTTTTCAGATTCTGAAAAAAGTGATCAATCTGGTGAAATAACCAATATTCGTGTTTTAAAGCCTGATCTAGTCGTAGAATCTTACTTTAAGCTGATTAAGGACTATGCAAATTCTGATTCTGAAAACATTGGCAAACCATTTGCTCTAGATGTTATTTCAAGTTACAAAAATATATATGTAAAACTCTCAGAGATGTTTGATATATACAATTTCGATTATGTAATTGTGCCTCTTAGTGGTGGTGGAATTGTTGCTAAGTTTTTACCAATTCAAGAAGAGAAAATAATTGAAATTGAGGCAAAAAGATTGCCACTTCGTACAGGTAAAGGTAAGTTTGCTTTTGGAATGAATGTAAAAAATATTAATAATATTGATTACAAGTTGAGTAGTGATTTAGATAATAAATCAATAGCCATTCTTGAAGTTTGTGTCGCATCTGGAATGACAACAATTGGATTCCTTGCAGATCTTTACTCCAGGGGAGTTAAACCTCAAAACGTATCGATAATTGCAGCAGCTGTTTCAAAATCAGGATGCAGGATAGTAAATGAGTTTGCGGAATCAATTGGGATTGATGTTCAATTTTATGCGGCAAAAGTTTTTGATAAGCTTGCTGATAGTTACTCAACCGATCAAGATGCGTTGTTGTATGAAGATGGATCATTTGTTGTTAAAAGTCCTATACATGCTTATGATACTCTGACTGAAAATAAGGAGGTTTTATGAAGATAATGTTTGTAGGTTCGATTAGAGGCAAATCTGCATATTTAAGTGCAATGAAAAAAATTGCTCAAATATTGAGGAACGATGGTCATCAAGTGATACATGAACACATTACTGCGATGACACAGCAACAACTTGATTCTATGACTCCTGAAGCTGATCAGAATTTCCATGAAAAAATACTTAGTGATATAAAATCATCAGATATAGTTATTTCTGAATGTTCAAATCAAAGTTTGAGTGTTGGGTATTTACTGTCTTTTGCTTCAGATCTCGGTCGACCTATCATTATTTTTTATCATGAGGATTCACCTGAGCCGAATCTTTTTCCAACCTTGACACAGTCGAGTAAGATATTTCTTGTTAAGTATTCAAGTGAAACAGAACTTGAAGAACTCACCATGGAATATATGGATTTTGCTAAAGATCAAGTTGACGTCCGCTTCAACTTCTTCATCTCCCCCTCCATTGGTAGCTACCTAGACTGGATCTCAAAGAATAAGAAAGTGCCACGTTCAGTGTATTTACGTAACCTAATCCAAAAAGACATGGAAGAAAACGAAGAGTACCGTTAAACACCGTGTTTAACATATACTAGCCACTTTCTACTTAAGTCCTACCTTATAGTTACTCCACCACCCTCTTGCTACACTCCTGTCTAGTACGCTATAGTAATTGGAAGCCAGTTCTCTGCTCCTTGTGTTCTGGTTGTAGCATGCAAAAACAAACGCAAAACACCAGTAAACCAAATGCACAAAGCGGTCAAGTTGCTGTTGTTGTCTTGCTTATCATGGTGGTACTCCTTACCATTGGTTTGTCACTCGCTAGCAGAACCACACAAGAAGTATTTCTTTCCCAACAACAGTCTGAAACTGCTCGTGTCTTTAATGCTGCTGAGTCTGGTGTTGAAGAAGCACTAAGCCAAGACTTCGCTTCTGGCCAATCTGAAGGATCTCTAGTTGTTGATGGCGTAGACGTTACTTACACAGTAGACACACAAAATATTTTAGACACTCTCATTACAGAAGGCATGAGTGCTCACATCGATCTTGCCGGGTATGCTGGCAACGTAGTGATAGATTGGGCACAAGAAGCAGCCTGTGCAGATAGAGCTTCATTTGTTGCTACCATTTTTTACGATGATGCAGGTACTCTGCGAGCTCAACACATTTCCTTTGGTCCACCAACAACGTGTATTAACCATAATGATAACTTTCTACAAGGCTCCACTCTTGGTGGCAATCCTTATTTTCATAGGTACACCATCACCGCTGCAAACTTGCCTGCAAACTCGCAATTTATGCGGCTAAAACCTGTGTACGCAGATGCAGATGTACTAGTAACAGGTGGAGTTGGATTTCCCAGTCAGCACAACACTATTCGTTCAACTGCCTCTTACTCAGGTGGCGATGAACAGCGTAGTATAGAAGTATCGCGTAGTTTGCCTGCTGCCCCACCATTCATGGATTACGCGCTCTATTCTGGAGGAAGTATAACAACGCCATAAGTAAATACGGTAATATAAGAAAGCCTGCCCTATGTCCACACTTGCCTTAGATATCGGCACCTATAGTATTAAAGCTGTTAGTGGTAAAGCTGGAGCCACACCACATGTTGAACGTGTTATTGAAGTCTTTAATACCACTGGTTTAGCTGTCCCGACAGATGACCCAGCTCAAGAAAAACTAGCTGGATTACTTGAGTCTATCATTGCCGACAACGATTTACCTCGCACAGACGTTAGGCTCTCACTTCCTGAAACAGTTATTTCCACCAAAGTCATCAATATTCCACCACTTAGTGATGCCGAGCTTGCATCTGCCATTGGATGGCAAGCTGAACAGCACATTCCAATTCCACCAGAAGAGTTGTCACTTGAATATCAAGTATTGTACCGTCCTGTCAAAAAAGACAAAGAAATGATGAGAATTTTGCTGGTAGGTGCAAGAAAGCAGGTGGTTGAACGATTTGTAGACATGTTCCACATGCTTGGTATCGAGCCATCGTTAGTTGAAACGCAAATTATCTCAATTGTGCGTTCTTTAGTTTTTACTTCTCAAGAACCAACAACTCTTGTGGTGCATATGGGTGCATCTTCAATGAACATGGCAATGGTTGCCAACGGTGAGTTGCAGTTTGTCACCACACATATGAATGGTGGACAACTTCTCTCTAAAGCACTTGAACAAACGGTTGGATTAGACCAGACCCAGGCAGAAAAATATAAGAGAACCTATGGGTTAGATGAATCGCAATTCCAGGGGAAAGTTAAAGCTGCCATGTTACCAGCAGTGAATGTATTGGTAACAGAGATTAAGAAAGCCGTGCAGTTCTACATGCATGAACACCCCCAGGACTCTGTGCAACGTGTTGTGCTTTCTGGCGGCTCTGCTGCACTCCCTAACTTGGTGCAACACATTACTCAAGAACTAGGAACTGAAGTACTTGTTGCTGCTCCACTTACTAATGTAGGTGGCACGCTACCAGAAAATGTGAATGCTCCAGCACTAAGCGTGTGTATGGGTTTGTTAATGAGAGAAGAATAACGTATGGCAAGAGAGATTAACTTTGTTGCTACTCGGCGCAAAAAACTAACAGCCGAACAAAAACAAGACAAGGTATACTTTAAGTATGCAACTTGGGGTGTCATTGTTGTGTTTGCCCTCTTTTTAGTCACCGTTGGTGTGCGATTATTTGCAGTGTATGAAGTTAAAAAACTTACCGACGCGCAAGCATCAACAAGAAAAGCCATTCAATCTCAAGAACAAGTTGAAAAAGATTACAACATCTTTGCACATAAGTTAAAAGCTCTTTCCGATTTATTTGGCAAACGACTGGACAAGCAGGAAGCAATGGTTTTCTTTAGTCAAGTATTTGGACCACATATCATTATTAGTGAAATTGATTACAGTGCTGATGATGACGACATTGTAACCTTTACGCTTACTGCTCCCAGTGTTTTTGACCTTGAAAATGTCTTTACCATTTTAGAAAGCCCAGCAGTGAACGAAAAATACCGCTCAATTGTAAAGAGTGGGCTAAGTAGAGGTTCGGACGGTTTTTACAGTATTAGGTTAACCATTGCACTAGGGAGAAGTGCCGCAATTGTTGCTGCGCCGGAACCTACACCTACAGAAGTAACGGAGTAAGTAATCATGCTAGAAGCAAAAGAAAAATCACAATTTAACTATAAGGTTATCTGGACTACCAGAAAGTACATGGTCTTTACCGTTGGTATTATTGCAGTAGCGGTAGCTATTGCTGGATTAGGTATCTATCCACAGATAAGTGAGTCATTTGCACTGCGATCCGAGTATGTAGAGGAAAAACCAAAGCTAGATAAGCTACAAGCTAAGTTAGCCGAACTGCAAAACATACTGTTTACCGAAGAGTTTGTGCATGCCCCACTTGTGAATGAGGCATTGCCTTCAAACAAGCCATTACTGGAGTTTTTAACCAGTCTTAACTCAATTGCGGTGGCAAACAACATTGCTGTAAAAAACTTCGAGATTAACCCTGGTGTTATTGCAACTGATGCGTCGCAGGTCACCCAGACGTCTAAATCTAAAGGTCCAGTAGATAACCTTGAGCTTGACTTAGAAATTGAAGGTAAATTCGATGAATTACAAGCATTTTTGCTAGATATAGAGCAAATTTCTCCCTTCACCACAATAACTACCCTCTCATTGGGCAAGGGCACATCTGCTGCAGATAGAGGAACGGATAAACTTATTACAGCAGCTTTAACTACAAAAACGTACTTCTTTGTGCAAACAATTAAAGCAACGGTAGAGGCTCCCCTTCCAAAGCTAGGTGCAAATGATAGAAATGTTCTTAATGCTTTAGCAGAGTTTAAGGCTTCTGATTTACCTATCCAGACAGAAATTATTGGCGGAGGTGTTGAAGACCCATTTGGCGTAGGCAAAATTGAAATCCTAGAGCAGTTTAGAAACTAGGTTTTACCAAAATTTAAGACAGCTTATTTAGCTAAGGTGATGTGGGCGCGAATACCCTCTTTGACGGCTCTGATTTTGCCGATATTGCGGATTGATTGAATAACTGAGCCACCTTTACCGATTACTCTACCGATGTCATCTTTGTGGACATGAATGGTGTAGAGCAAACCTTGCTCATCTTCCGTCTCTGTCACAGAAACGTCTTCTGGATGTTCTACGAGGTGTATGAGAATGTACTCAATTAAATTTTTCATGGATTATGCTTGTGGAGCTTGGGTAACTTCTGGTGTTTCGACAGCTGCTACGGCTTCTTCAACAACTGGTTCTTCGGCAGCTGGTGTGTTTGCAGCTTCTGCAGCGGCTGCTGCTTTTGCTTTAGCTTTTTTAGATACTCCTGGTTTCTTTGTTGGGAAAGGAGTACCAGATTCAACTCTTTTTGCTAGGCTTGCAACTGTTGGAGTTGGTTGAGCACCTTTGTGAAGCCACTCTTTGTAGAGCTCTAAGTTAAGGTCGAGAATTTTTGGGGTAGCAGTTGGTGCATAGTGACCAAGGATGGCTGCGTATTGACCATCACGTTTGCTGCGAGCCTCATTAATAACAATACGAAAATGAGGTTGATTTCTCTTACCAAAACGAGCGAGTTTAATTTTGAGCATACTAGTTTCTTTGCTATATGTAAGTTTGGGTTGACTACAGAGTTGAAATTATACTCCAGAATTTGTTGTTTCTCAAGTAACTAAATAGTATTGGTATCTGGATACTTTGTGAGTGCTTTTTCGGCAGCTGCTTGTTGTGCACGCTGCTTACTTTTACCTACGCCAGTGCCTACAATTTTTTCATCTACAACCACATTAACGGTAAATTGTTTGTCATGGTCGGGACCCTCTGCTGCAACCACTTCATAGGTTGGAGTATCAAATCCAAGTGCCTGCACTACTTCTTGAAGGTGACTTTTAGCATCTTTGTATAACTTATTGGTAAGAATATCGTCAATTTCTGTAAAAAGTTGTGCATGAAGGAATGTACTAACCACGTCAAAGCCTTGGTCTAAGTACAACGCTCCAATCACGGCCTCCATTGTGTCTGCAAGCATACTTTCGTTTGTTCTACCTCCGGTAGCTTCTTCTCCTTTGCTCATATACAGTTTTTGACCAAGGTCAAGCTTTATGGCAATTTTTGCTAAGGTATTGGTTTTTACTAACGCACTACGATAGGCGGTGAGGATTCCTTCCGGTTTTTCTGGAAACTTTGCATACAAAAACTCTGTAGCCACAAGTTCGAGCACTGCATCACCAAGAAATTCAAGACGCTCATTACTTTCTGCAGAAATAGTACCCACTTCGTTAAGGGCACTTCTGTGTGTGAGGGCTGTGGTGAGCAATCCAGTGTTTTTAAATGTGGGGATCATAGGCTAACCAAGTTCAACTTCTTCACATGCAATAGCAGCGAGTTCTTTAACGGTTGTAACGC
>CAZMZI010000022.1:0-13058 GCA_964570775.1 uncultured Pseudomonadales bacterium
CACAGCTCTTAGAGCTCTACCAAAAACTTGCTATACTAGATGAGCAAAGTAAAACTTCAAAGGCTTTGCTGCCGCTGGCAGCTGAGCTTGACCTTTTAACTACGAAGTTGTAGATTACTTATCATACTTTGTCATACATACGTGTTGCACATACTCTGCAGCAGAGATCACAAAGAAAGGGTTTTATGTACCAGATAGTTTCCAAGATCAATCCTAAAATCTTTAGAGGGTACGACTTGCGTGGTGTTGCCGATGTTGACCTAAATGAAAACGTGTACTACACCCTTGGTAGAGCCTATGCCACCTTTCTACATGAAAGACGAATACAAGAAGCTACTGTTGGTAGAGATAACCGCTTAACAGGTGAGGTGTACTCTAAAGCACTCATTCAAGGCCTTAATGACGGTGGCATCAACACCATCGACATGGGACTTTCTTTGAGCCAAATTGTGTACTTTTCTTCCTACCACTTCAAAACCAAAGGAAGTGTCATGATCACCGCCTCACACAATCCTAAAGAATATAATGGACTGAAACTTGGTGTAGGCTACTCGGACACTATGATCACTGAGGAAATTCAGTACCTTCGCGAACTCTGTGATAAAGGCGTATTCACCGAAGGCGCAGGCACCAACAGACAAGAAGACGTCTTTCCAGCTTACAAAGCAGATATTCTCAAACATTTCTCGTTGCACAAAAAATGGAAGGTTGTTGTTGATACCTGTAACACTACTTCTGGTAAGTTTTACCCCGATATTCTTCGCTCAGCTGGCTGTGAAGTTGTTGAGCAAAACACACAGCTTGATGGTAACTTCCCACTTGGAGTACCAGATCCAACCGAAGTTGAAGTATTGGACCGTTTGGCAGAAGGTGTTAAAAAAGCTGGAGCCGACATTGGTTTTGCCTATGACACAGATGGTGACCGTATGGCAGTGGTTGATGACAAAGGCCAAGTACTCTGGATGGACTCTATTGTGGCGTTGTTCTCCCAAGATGTTCTAGACTTCATGCCTGGTTCAAAAATTGTATACAACACTTTGTGTTCAAGGCAAGTTACTGAAGCAGTTGAAAAATCTGGTGGTGAACCAGTCATGTGGATGACCGGCCACTCGTTTATTAAAGCAAAGCTTAAAGAAGTGAGAGCTCCTTTTGGAGGTGAACTCTCTGGCCACATCTTTTTCATGGACAACTTCTATGGTCATGATGACGGAGCATATGCAAGCTTACGCTTGTTGCAGTACCTTGAAAGAAAGAATGAATCGCTCTCGGAAGCAGCTGCAAAACTGGCACACTATGTGAGTAGTCCAGAAATTAAGTTTGGTCTAGCAGATGACATTAAATTCCAGTTCATCGACACCAAAATTAGAGCTGAGTTTAAAGCTCTCTGGCCAGATGCAAAGTATATTGACATTGATGGCATCCGTATGGACACTGCAGAAGAAATGGCTATTATTAGAGCATCACAAAATGGCCCGTACATCACCGTAAAGTTTGAAGGAAAGACACAACAACAGTACGACACCGTCAAACAACAACTTAGAGAAATATTGAAAAAATATCCAGAAATTAACTGGTCTGAAGGTGTTAATACTCACGCACTAGACTAACAGTAAGGAAGAATGGACGCAGAAGCTGCAGAGCTACTCTCAGTTGGACTTGCCGCTGTTGCAAAGGCTAACGATATTATTTTGGCGCACTACCAAACTGGTATAGGCTTTAGCTCTAAGGACGACGGTTCACCTGTTACTATTGCAGACAAAAAATCTGAAGAAGCTATCCGTGCCACTATTTCGACAGCCTTTCCCACCCATGGCTTTATTGGTGAAGAGTTTGCAGTAGACAATACAAACTCACCCTATCAATGGATCATTGACCCCATTGATGGCACCAAAAACTTTATGAGAGGTGTGCCATTTTTTACCACCGAGTTAGCACTCTTTAAGAATGGAAAACCGTACCTAGGTATTTCTCATATCCCAACACTTGGCAAAACAGTTTCAGCAGTACAGGGGCAGGGGACTACTGTAAACGGACAGCGAGTACATGTTTCCACAACCAATTCGTTACAAGAGGCGTACCTCATTGTGGGCAGTTTAAAGTATTTCAAGAAACAACAAAAACTTAACCAACTGCTTGAACTGGCTACAACTACCATGTCATTTAAATGCTTGGGAGAAGCGTGGAGTTACCATCTCCTAGCCCAAGGAAATTGTGACGCGGTTATCGAAGCACAAACGAAAATTTGGGACATAGCTGCTCAGTCAATCATTATCCCCGAAGCTGGTGGCACTGTGACAGATATAGATGGCAACCAAATAGTACTTAACTCTACCAGTATGCTAGCAAGTAATCCCATACTTCACCCTCAATTACTGGTATACTTTGGTCATAAACTATGAGTAAACCTACAGTTCTTCTTATTGCTGGTGGAAAGAACAGTCGATTCTTTCCCCTAAACACCGCCACACATAAAGGGTTTCTCCCGCTGATGGGTAGACCACTAGTTGTCCGCGCACTGGAAAGCCTTGCAAAGCATGACTTTACCGATGTGGTACTTGTGGTGTCTCCTCGAGATTTTGCAAGCGAAGGTGGTATACAAGAAGAGTTGGCCCGCTACTCTTTGCCGCTCACCCCCAAAATAGTGTTGCAAACAGAAGCCAAAGGACAGGGTGATGCCGTCTTATGCGCCCGTGAACATCTAAAGGGTTCATGTATTCTGCTTTCTCCCTACTATGTTTCTGCTGGAATCATTGCTCAAAAACTGTGGCAACAACAACAAACTACCAACAGCGACTGTGTATTCCTTGGAACCAAAGTCACAGATACAACTCTTTACGGCATATTAGCATTCGATGCTCAAGATAGAAGCCGCGTTGTTGGTGTGGTAGAAAAACCACAACACAACCCACCATCAGAGTATAAAATTAACAGTGCCTATCTGTTTTCTCACCATTTTATAGAAACACTGGCACAAACTACTCCAGACGAATACTCACTAGAAACTGCGATTACCACTTTTGCTAAAGAAGCTCACTGTAGTTGGGTAGAAAATACAGAGACACTTGCTTCCCTTAAATATCCTTGGCATTTGTTTGACAGTCTGGCAGAACTTTTTACACACACGCAATCACATACTAGCGCAAGCGCTACAGTAAGTAGCACCGCTATTATCGACACCACTGCAGGTCCTGTAGTTATAGATGATGAAGCTACCATAGGGGACTTTGTCAAACTAGCAGGTCCTTGCTATATAGGAAAAAAAGCATTTATTGGTGACTACTCGTTTGTACGAGGCAGCAGCGTAGAAGAAGGTGTAGTACTTGGAGCATATACAGAACTTGTCCGGTCAATTGTGTTTCCAAAAACGACAATGCATTCTTGCTACATAGCGGACTCAATCCTTGGCCATGGAGTCAAGATTGGGGCAGGGTGCATAACTGCAAACAAACGCTTTGATAGAGCCACAATCAGAACCGAAGTAAAAGACAGAATGGTTGACACCCACAGAAAAAACCTGGGTACCATAATGGGTGCAGGAGTAACCACAGGCATTGGAGTTAAGATCATGCCAGGAGTACTTGTTGGCGCTGGGCAAGCACTAAAACCAGGAGAGCTAGTTACAAGAAATAGTCCGCACGCATAACGCGGGTGTATAAAGGAGCACATGTCAATTTCACCTACCATTATTGATTCCCGAGAAAAAATTGCCACACTAGATGCATCCAACATGTTAGGCTCTATAGAAGCATTGGGCAAACAAATTGAACATGCATGGAAAGATACAAACTCAATTCACTTCACTCCCAAAGCCGAGATTAGAAATGTTGTTGTAGCTGGCATGGGAGGCTCAGCACTGGGTGCAGACGTTATTCTCCATTTATTTAAAGAACAACTCACGGTACCTTTATATGTTAACCGTACTTACTCGTTACCAAACTATGTAAATGAACATACGTTAGTGCTGCTTTCTAGTTACTCAGGCACCACAGAAGAACCTCTTGCCGCTGCAAAAGAAGCTGAAGCAAAAAACGCACAGATTATGGTCATTGCTGCTGGTGGAGAACTAGTGGAGCTAGCTAAACAAAAAAACTATCCTGTGTATGTTATCGACCCCGTTCACAATCCTTCCGATCAACCCAGAATGGCTATTGGATACTCTGTATTTGGTACCATGGGTTTACTTGCAAAAGCTGGCCTCATTAGTCTTACCCATGAAGATGTAGAAGCTGTTGTTGCAGTGGTAACTCAAAAAGTTGCAGAGTGCACTGTGGAAGTACCCAGCCAATCTAACCCTGCAAAAACTCTCGCATTCTTAACCATAGATAGGCTACCATTTTTTGTGGTAGGTGACTTCCTCGAGGGAGCTGCACATGTCTGTGCAAATCAACATAATGAAAACGCTAAGGCATTTGTAAACTACAAAGTCATCCCAGAAATCAACCACCACCTTATGGAAGGCTTGCGCTTCCCACTCAGTAATACTTCGACACACCTGTTTATATTTGTGCAGTCGGTGCTGTATGACCCAAAAGTGAGCATCCGTGTGAAGCTCACACAACACATTGTGGAAGAAAATGGTATAGAAACTACCGCACTCCCGCTACAATCTGCCAGTAAATTAACACAAGCTTTTGAGTTAATCACCGTACTCAGTTTCGCAGGCTTTTACTTGAGTATGCTTGAGGGAATTGACCCCAGCCCAATCCCATTTGTCGACAAGTTTAAGGATTTGCTTTCACAACAAGCACAAGACTACTAAACTCCTCCAAAATGGGTTATGATGAATACAATGTTACAGCGAAGTATTCTTCTGCCCGGAGATTTCGTGCATGCCAAACAACAAGATTTAGGTGCTTTTGTAGTATCCAGAATGAAACTGGAAAAACTGCACATACCAACACCTAAAATTGCGTGTATACCACACACCACACTCAAGCTTATTGCAGATGCGAATAACATCTCAGCCCACCTTTCAACACTTCTGCATGACTTATCTTTTTCAGACCCTGTTTCAATCACAAAACTAACTAAGACCGTTACGAGTCTTATTACTAAAGCAACTATTCCTCCGGTCATAGCACAGGAATTAGCACAAAAGTACCATTCGTATTTCAAGTCGGGAACGGTATGTATATTTCCCGGCGATGCTCCTGATGCTGCACTCAACACATCATTTGCCAACATACGAGGAGACGCAACACTTCTGCAGTACTTCTTAGCTTGTTGGGCACAAACGGTACAGAAAAGGATACTTACTACTAGATCAAGATATCCTCACTTAGTGCTGTACTCATGCCCACTCATTATCCAAGAACAACCAGTGGCACAAGCAAGGGGACACGTGTACACCAGAAACCCACAAACTGGCACCAAGACATCGGTATATATCGTTAGTACGCCACTAATACCAGGATCTACTGCAACTAATTACGAGGTTGACGTCAGGACATGGAACGTGCTAAAAAGAGAAATAAGTAGCCAAGAAGCGCGCACTAAACAAGGTTTAAGTGACACACTACTCAAGGCAATTGCGCAGCTAGCTAACACCATTAAAAAACAGCACTTGTCACACCAAAAAATTGGCTGGATTGTAGCGAACAACCAGCTACTCTGTACCTCCATTGAAGAGTATGCACACCTACATGAACCAGTCGCCACCTACCAAAAAACAATAACACAGCTGTACGTTTCAGCAGGTAACCCACAGCAGCACGCACTAGACACGCAAACAACCGTTGACGGTATTGGTCTCCTAAAGAGTGAGTATACCTACCTCAAGTATGGTACCCACCCCTATGCACTACTCAAAGGTCACGGCAAAGAACTGTTGTTTAACAGCTTACTTGAAACACTTACAACCCTTTCAGATAGCGTACATGGTTTCTTGGTACTGTTTAGATCCCACGACCTTAGCAGTGTTGACCTCCAACGATTAGAACATGCAACAACCTATGAATCAGTGGAATCAAACCCACTTTTGGGACATCGAGGAGGACTACGAACCCTACTGCAACCAGAGCTATTCGACCTAGAACTTGAAGTGCTTAAAGCATTTACAAGAAAGAGTAAAAGCAGAGTAGGATTCTTGCTCCCCTTTGCCAGAAGTGCTGCAGAGCTCGCTCAGCTCATTACCATGGTTGAACAAACCAATTTACGGTCGCACGCGCAATTTAGTTTGTGGTGGCAGATTGACACTCCAGAAAACTTACTCAATTGCAGTTCGTACCCACTCAAAAAACTAGATGGTATCAGTATCAATGTACAACATGTACAAAGTTTATTGTGTGGGATTGATCCGTCGAACACTGCCGTTGCTGAAAGATACACACCAGATACCAATGTACTTACCACACTGGTTTCTAACCTGTTGCAACATAGAACAGCATTACAAGAAACCCACTCCTTAACACATCAGCTTCCTGTAGTAGCTCAGTTTGAACAATACAATCCAGGTCTGGTACAGTCACTTATCCAAGCGGGTATTGATGGTATCACCGTAAAGCCCAATGTTGCTCCCTTAGCAAAAGCGTGTATTATTGATACAGAAGCACAACCTCTACTTGAGAGAAATAGAACTAAATCAAATACTGTAGTACTATAGGAAAACCGATCACATGCCTGCCATTCAAGGACTGTACGCCCGAGAAATTATAGATTCTAGAGCTATTCCAACTGTGGAATGTACGCTTTGGCTAGACAACGGGGCAATTGTAGCTACAAGTGTCCCTACTGGAACGTCTATTGGCAAATACGAAGCTAAAGAATTGCGAGATGGTGATGCTAACCACATGGTTGGAAAAGGGGTGCTTCAAGCAGTCAATTTTCTTAATACAACTATTGCCCAAGCCCTAATAGGTAAAGATCCCACCAAACAGTTTGAACTCGACCAACTTCTTGTTGATCTCGATGGAACAGAAAATAAATCAAAGCTAGGTGCTAACGCAATTTTGGCAGCTTCACAAGCAATCCTAAAAGCAGGTGCACTAAGTTTGAATGTACCACTGTATTACTATGTACAGCAAAAGTACCAACTTACTAAAGAGTTAGCTATTCCAAGCTGCATCTACACCATGATTAATGGTGGTGAACATGGGGCAGACAACTTGGACATCCAGGAGTTTGAGATTATCCCTGCAAGCCATATTGATTTTGAAACATCGCTCAACATGGCGGTTACGCTGTACCATAAAATTGAAGAGGTGCTCCAAATGAAAGGCGCCATTCACTCTACCGGTATTGTGGGAGGTTTCACACCAAACTTGTACAGTAACACAGACGTTTTTGAGATACTTGTTGAGACAATCAAAACTAGTCCATACACCTTTGCACAAGATGTTTTCTTTGGTATTGATGCGGCAGCTGCAGAGTTTTACTCTGCTGGTAAATATAGCCTGAAAGATCGTCAACAAGCATATACACCTGCAGAACTCCAAGAGTACTACAAAAAACTCAGAGACCTTTATCATGTTTTCTATATCGAAGACCCGTACCAAGAAGATGATAAAGACGCGTGGACAAGTATTACAGCAGAGATGGGCGAAACGACAAAAATTGTAGGTGACAGTTTGCTAGTCACTAATAAAGATAAAATTGCTCAAGCCATTAGCGAAAAAACTTGCAATGCCATTCTCATTAAACCAAATGAGACAGGTACCATTAGCGAAACCATTGAAGTTATTCGCTTAGCAAAAGAAGCAAACTGGCAAGTGATTGTCTCTCATCGAAGTGGTGAGACAAATGATGATTTCATTGCAGACTTTGCAGTTGGTGTTGGTGCAGATTACACAAAGTTTGGTCCTCCTAACAGAGGTGAGCGCGTTGCAAAGTACAACAGACTCCTGCAAATTAACCAAGAAATCTTACACAGCCAACAATCATCCACCCCACAGCAACCTGATGTAGCACAAGAAGTTGCCCCAGCAACCACTCCGCAACCAACAGTATAAATACTGTATACTCGTACAGAGAGCATCTGTATGTCCGACCCTCAACAAAAACTACAACCAATTATTAGTGGCCAACCATTTAATGCTACCTACCAAAAAAAAGAGTACGCTGGTCCAAAACCAGTTGTGCTGCTTATCCTTGATGGTTGGGGCATTGGTCCCAACAACGCTGGTAATGCCATTATCAGGGCTAACACACCAAACATGGATCGTTACTGGCTTGCATTTCCACACACCCAAATTACTGCCAGTGGAGAAGCTGTAGGCCTACCAAGAGGAGAGGATGGTAACACAGAAACAGGCCATCTTAATATTGGAGCCGGCCATATCGTGTATCAAGATCTGCCTCGTATAAACATGGCTATCGCCGATGGCTCATTCAACAATACTGGTGCTTTTATTAACGCGGTCAACCACGTGCGTAAATACAACTCAAAGCTGCATATCATGGGGCTGATTGGTGCGGGTGGCGTGCACTCAAACATCGAACATTTATATGCACTCCTTAACTTCTGCAAACTGCAACAAGTTCAAAATGTCTACATCCATGGATTTACTGACGGCCGTGACTCACCACCAACTTCTGGAGTCAATTATGTGCAACAAATTCAAGATACGTGCAAAACATTGGGTGTAGGTCACTTAGCTTCACTCATGGGCAGATTCTATGCAATGGACAGAGATAAACGCTGGGACAGAATTGAAAAAGCATACAATGCGTTAACCCTGGGTAATGCTAAAGTTGTCTCTGACCCCGTAGCATTCTTGCAAGAACAATATACAAATGGTGTTACTGACGAGTTTATCGAACCAACAAACATCAGTGATGCCCAAGGTAACGTACCTGTTATTGGTGAAAATGACGCTGCAATCTTTTTTAACTATCGTATCGACCGCCCACGTGAGTTAACACGTGCTTTTGTTATGCCAGATTTCGAGCAAGGTATTACCGCCGAGGCGTTCGACCCTTACACCGAAAAGTATGAGAAAACAAACATCCAAAAACAGCAACACGTTGAAACGTTTGTTCGACAAAAAAAAGTAAGCAATCTCTATTTCGTTACTATGACTAAGTATGAGGAGAACCTACCAACAGACATTGCTTTCCCCCCACAAAACATCAAGAATCCACTTTGCAGAGTCATCTCAATGAATGGAATGAGCCAACTTAGAATGTCGGAAACCGAGAAAGAACGGTTTGTGACTTTTTACATGAACGGACAACAAGAAGCGATCTACCCAGGCGAAGATAGAGTGATTATCCCTTCAAAGGGTGTCAAATCCTATGACCTTGCTCCAGAAATGAGCACACCTGAAATTGCAGATGAAATGATTGCTAGAATTAACCAAAGAAAGTACGACGTTATCATAGCTAACATTTGTAATGGGGACATGGTGGGCCACACAGGCAATTTGGATGCAACCATTAAAGCCTGTGAAATCCTTGACGAGCATGTAGGCAGGATTGTGAATGCAGTGTACCAACTAGGCGGCGTAGTTATGATTACAGCAGACCATGGCAACGCTGAAGAGTTGATAAATAACCAAACTGGCGAGGTTGATACTGAGCACTCAATTTACCCAGTTCCCTTACTTGTCATTGGACAACAGTTTGCAAACAGACCAGTCATGCTTCCTACTGGTATCCTGGCTGACATTGCACCAACAATGTTGAAGATTCTTGGCATCCCTAAACCAGACAGTATGACTGGAAGAGCGTTGGTGTAGCAGTTTTGGGCTTTTCTTCTTTTCCTTTTTACCCAAGTTACTTGTCTTTTGATCTATTTTGATCATCTAAGATATGCTTGTCAGTTAGGCTTATCTTCGGTTATTGTGTTACTAGTTCGGGAAACATACGCCCGAACCAAAACAATCAAACTAATTCATATAAAGGAGAACACATGGCAGTCACGCTTTACAAAAGACAACGACAAATCGTTGATTTTATTGGTCAATATATTCAAAAGAATGGGTACTCTCCAACCCTTAAAGAAATTGCTGACTCCATTCAAGTTTCATCCTTAGCTACTGTACATGAACACCTCCAGGCTTTGGAAAGAAAAAAAGTCATAAAAAAACATGAGGGTGCAGTCCGCGGTATTGAACTGGTAGATAGAACCTTTGTTAAACTAGCAGACACTGTTGATCTTCCACTCCTCGGTTACATTCAGGCAGGGTCACCAATTGAACCGTACCCAGATGATACCGCAACTTTTAAAGTTTCTCCCGAAATGATCAGTGGCAAAAAGCGCTCATATGTGTTGCAAGTTAAAGGTACCTCAATGATTGAAGACCATATTCAAGAAGATGACTACGTGGTTGTAGAAGAAACAAACAGTGTTAATGATGGAGACATTGTTGTTGCACTGCTCGATAATGGCTTAGCTACACTCAAACGCTACTACAAAGAGGTCACTCGCATTCGGTTGGAGCCAGCAAACTCCTCAATGAGCCCTATTTATGCTACTAATGTACAGATTCAGGGTAGAGTAGTTGGGCTTATTAGAAAGTTTAGATACTAGGACAGTGTGTTAGGACACATCAAACAGAGCCTCTTCATGTCCTTCATGGAAGTTCACAAAACAGCGCAGCACGTATAAGTAGTCTGAAAGTCTATTAATATACTGCAGCACAATATTGGGTACTTGCTGTTGCTGGGTTAGGGCAACAACTGCTCGTTCAGCTCTTCTGCATACAGTCCTGGCAATATCAATTCTTGATGCAGACTCCGTTCCTCCAGGATACAAAAACTTCTGCGTCCAGTTCTGTTGCATACTCTTCTGCAACACCAGAGAATTTTTCTCTAGGGTGCTTAACTCACCTTCAGCTAGCCTAACTGTTTTTGGATCTGCATTGGCTACAAGAGCACACAACAAGTAAATATTTTTTTGAATAGTACGCACAGCGGCACACTGTTCCGGCAATTCTTTTGGTAAGGTTACCAGTGCATACCCCAACCAAGAGTTAAGCTCATCTAAATCTCCTAACACTCCAAATACAGGTGCAGATTTGGGTAACCTCACTCCATCGATAAGTCCAGAAGTACCAGTATCTCCACCTTTAGTAGAAATGGGTATTAACTTTGCCATTTGCCACCTTTCTGCCATGGGGCATTTTTTAGTAACGGTGCAAAGACATCATCATTAATATCTATGACAGATGCATCGATCTCTGCCTGAGTGGGAGGTTGATCTCTAAAAGTGATTGCCTTAACGTCACTCACTACACATAACGGCGTAGACTCAGCAACTTCACCCATCTCTAGTACCGCTGCTGCAGCTATGCCTTGTGAAATAGCCATTTGTGTCATTTTTATCTCACGTCCATACAAATCTTTTTCACCAATTCTGTTAAACAATGGTTCAAAACCACAATACGCAATGGCTCTGCCAACTACCCCCCACAAAAGTGGCATTGAAACACTATCTGTAATGACAACGCCAATTTCCTTGAGGTTGTAGTGTTCTCGTAAAAAATGCCAGATCTTTTGTGCACTTGCATACGGGTTTTGGGGTAACAACAAAAATCCACTTTCCACATTAGATTCATCCACTCCAGCATTCACGCTGAGCATGTTGCCACTAATGGTTAAAATGGTGCTAAATTTTGAAACTGATGGTGCAGTGTACTGTTGTGCCTGGCTAAAAATGATAGCTTCTTTTTCTGCTCTATCTCTAGGTTCATCTACCACTGCATTTTCCCACAATGAAACTACTTTTGAGGTAACTACCAAGACAGACCGTTCTTCAAGAGTAGGTAGCGCAGTGCGGATGACCTCAAACAAGTCACAACCTTTAGTAAGCCTGGGTGTCGTTATTGCACGTACCAACATAATTTGTCTCCTTCATTCGCGTTCATTGTACCATCCGCATCTGCTACACTCTAAAAAGAATGTTTGAAAAAGATACAGAAAGAATTCTGCGCATCCCCGTAGATGAACAAGATTTGACAGAAGTTCAAGTTGAGTTTGGTTTAACCACCTTAGAAAAAATTCGGTATGGCCTTACTGGAGAACTGCCAGAGCGAACCAATCTAGTACTTAGGCAAAGATTTGCAGATCAGGTTGCAGTACCTGCTCAAGACGAGACTGCAATTACACCAACGATGGAAACACCTTTGCTTCTGCAAAATATTAAAGAGAAAAGTGCCATTCAACAACACTTCAACGCACTTTTAGTTACACTACAGAATGATGGCTTTGAAGTGTCTCTCCAAAGAGAGCTACGAAGTTTTTACTACAATGTACTCAAAAAATATGAGCTGTATGAAGTACTTACCCAACAAGAAGTGTTAGGAATGACAGAAAGCTTAATCACACAAATGTATGCCAGAATTGAACAAATTCAAGGTGGCAATCCCTCACACAATACAACACATTTACTTTTGGATGTACTTTTGTCTTTATATCGTACCTATCCACAGAATAGGCCCACCCATAAATTGCAGGCAGTTATAACAAGGCTACATGAAAAAAAAGTGGTGGCTTACCACGACTACAGGTTAGAACTATGTTTTGTACAACTATGCAGAGTAACCGGCTTATCACTTACGTCACTTAACTTACTCAAACCACAACAACCTTAAGAAACTACACCACCATGTTTCGGGGTATAATACCCACATGCCATTCAAGCTCGTATCACCCTATCAACCAGCTGGAGACCAACCTCATGCAATCAAAGAGTTGGTGAGTGGCATTGAAAATAATAAACGCCATCAAACATTGCTGGGTGTTACTGGGTCTGGAAAAACCTACACTATGGCTAGTGTCATAGAAAAAGTACAGAAGCCAACCCTCATTATTGCCCACAACAAAACTCTAGCTGCACAGCTCTACCAAGAGTTTAGAGACTTCTTTCCCCATAATGCCGTCAGTTACTTTGTATCTTATTACGACTACTACCAGCCAGAAGCCTACATACCTTCTACCGATACCTACATAGAAAAAGAGTCCACCATTAATGATGAGATAGATAAACTACGGTTGGCTTCAACCACTAACTTACTTACCAGGCCAGACTCCATTGTTATTGCCTCAGTTTCTTGTATCTACAACTTAGGTTCTCCAGTTGAGTACGGCAGGTACTTACTTAGAATTGCTGAAAGTGAAGT
>CAZMZI010000023.1:0-12352 GCA_964570775.1 uncultured Pseudomonadales bacterium
TCCTCTAAGTTGTTTCTTTTCTGTTCAATACCTCGCTTTTCATTCGTTAGAGCTTGCTTCTTTGACCTTAATTCGGCTCTTCCATTCTGCAAGTGAGTTCTGACTTGTTCGCGAACTAATGCTATATAGTCACTGGAGAACTCATACTTCTTAAACTGGTTAGCTATTAGCTTCTCCAACTTTCGAGTCTCAAAGTATGATGCTCTACAACCATGTCGATTGGTACATCGGTAGTATGAGATGTGGCTTCTTCCTTTTATGGTTGTCACTTTATGATGATCGGCAGTGTGACGCTTTTCATGTATGGGGCAGTAGACAAAACCTCTAAGCAAGTAGAATCTCTTGCACTTGCGGATTAAAAAAAAATTGTTCTGTGCCAACACATATTGAACTTGGTCGAATAGTGCTTTATCTATCAATGGTTCATGTTTACCTGCCCCCTCCAAACCTCCCCATTTCATCCAACCGTAATAAATTGGGTTGTGAAAAATGCCCGTTAAGGTCTGTGGAGAGAGTAATTCCTTACTTCGTTTTCCTCTCAAGCCTTTCTCGTACATGAGTTCACATAACTCAAGCTGACTATATTGTCCACTGGCGTACATTTGGAACATTTCTTTGATTAGTGGAGCAGATACAGGGTCAGGTTCAATAATTTTTCTCTCATTAAGTTCTGCGTTACGATAGCCTAAAGGAGCTTTTCCGGGGTAGTAACCTTCGCGAAACTTTTGGTGCATTCCGCCTTTTGTACGCTTGCCGATTGTCTCGCTCTCATGTTCAGCGAATGCAGCCATAATTTTACCTAGAATGCCTTCTGTTACATCGCCACCTTCACCAACCGAAAGTAGCTTAATATCTTTCTTACGAAGCATTTCCACAGTATTGGCAAAATCACGAGTCGAGCGAAAAATCCTGTCAAGTTTGTATACAATAATGGCTTTGATTGGCAGTATATCAAGTTGAGAAATCAGTTCTTGAAACTCATCACGATTGGTATTGCGACCTGTTTTACCCTCATCAAAAAACTCCTTTTCAATCTTGTATCCATTTGCTTGAGCGTATGCTCTACAAACCACTTTTTGATTTTCGATAGAATATCCATGTGAGGACTGTTCTTCTGTGGACACCCGACCATAGACGTAGGCTAATTCCATGTTGACTCCTCTTTTTTAACACTAGGCAATGCACCCACGTGATTTTTATAAAATTGTAACTGCTTGCCGATGGACATAGCTCTCGTGGGCTTTGTAATTAAATAGTCAGGCTCTAACCAAGGGAAAAGTAGGTTGTACCAATTCGAAGTGTGAAAGTAGAGTTCAGTTCCGACTGGAAAAAACTCTCTCATTTCATTTGAAATGGATCTTACCCAATTTTTCTTGTCCCATTTATTTACTGACTCTATGGCTGTATCAACATCACTGACATTGTTGTCAGGATGAATTAGGTGGAGTGATCCCCGAGACAAAATGTAGGTCTCATCATAAGTCTGCTCACAAAATGCAAGACTGTAGCGGAAGAGTGGTGAGACCGCAAAGTAGTCGCGAGCTGCTGCATCGCTATTATTAAGATGTCGCCGACTTGCGGCAACGAATGCTATTTTTTTCATAGCTTCCTTTCTTGTTGCCGTTATCGTTCGTGTGGTACGATACCAATGAAGCGAATAACGGCAACGTTATTTGTAAATGTTTAAGAGGACTTATTGCTGTCGAAGGCTAGGTCCTCTTTTTTTATTGTAAATACTTTCTTGATACATAACGACCTTTATTCCTCAATACTTATTTTCATTCCGCAAAGATCGCAGAAATAGACAAAGTCATCAGCTTTTCCTCCTTTGAAATCGTTTTGAAATAAAATGTTTTCTAAGTTCTGACCTAATAAGCTTGTGCAACCACATTCTTTACACAAGTATTCATTGTCACCGACGTACATAGCTATTTCTTCTTTTACTATCCTTGGCATAATGCCTCCTATTATTTATTGGTTTATAATTGCGAAGCTATTTTGACTTTTAAGGGCTATCAACAGCATCAAGCGTTAGCGCGATGCATTGGAGGCTCGTGAGCTTCAGCGAAGAGCCTACACGCCCCTAGACTCTGGTTCATTATTAGATTTCTTTACTTGTCATTAGTAGGAACCTCCTTTCCGGTTTCAATATCATTTGTTTCCAGTTTAGGTAGCAGTAGAGTTCCGATTGGAGATTTCTTGCTCTTATCATCCAAGTTCTTTAGGACTAACATATTTCCGAGGTCGTACTCTGATGATCTGGTATTCTGTCTATGTAACCGAGTATCTTTGAATCCTCTTTTTGCTTGAATAATGGCACCAATTTTTTCTAGACTCCTTAAGTGATTGCGTACCTGCCTAGAACTAAAGCCTACATCCTTTGCAATTCTTTCCTGTGAAGGCCAGCATGTTCGCTTACCTCCCAGCCTATGCATAAGGTTTAGAAACACAAGTTTTGCACCAGCTGGCAATTTTGAGTTAGGTGTCGACAAAAGTTCCTCCATCTTTTTTTTATTGGGAACGTAGCGAAACTTTTGAGGAACATTACTATCTTTAGGCATGCTTCTCCCTCTTGTCGTTTACTTCAATTTGCTGATTCTTACTTTGCTCAATTTGGAGCAAGCAGAGTTCAACCCACTGTCGCACTGCTTCAGCGGTTGTGTCAGACACAGTCTTAGTCGTGTTGTGTGTAATTTTTGTAACTTTCATTAGGACTAATTATCCTGTTGAAAGCACAATAAAACTCTGGAGAGGAAAAGTAGGACTTTGATTACCCAAAAATGTTAGATCGATGTGGAAGAGATCTGTGAAAGGAGTTTTTTTGTTGATTTGAGCTTAGTATCAATTTCAGTACGTACAATACTAAAATGCTTCATAAATAGCTCTGCTTCTTCTCGTATTTTTCTATCACCTGTACCTTTGACTCCTGTAGCTGTTTGCATTTTCCGATAGTAGTTGTAGCTATAATCGTCATGATTCGTATAGCGTGTCTTCATCTCCTCAAGAACGAGTCCGATGATTTTTTTATTAGCTTTCATGTATCTCTGATACAAGGGGTAGTCGGTGACTAATGCAGTTTTGTTTGCCAAAGGTATTGAGTCAATGGATATCAACAGCTTATTGTAGTGTTGTGAGTAGTCTAACTCGGCTTGTTTATGTCTATGTTTTTTTGGCTTGCCAGACTTCATTCGTGATTTTGACTGAATATCGTATGCATCTTGAAACTTTCTTAGTGCAAATAGAACATCCTGCTCAGTAGTTGCCGGATGCAGGACAATTACATGCTTGCCAAAATCTGAATCCTGATCTGTCGTGAACTCTTTAATGAACTCATAGTAAGCACGCTTGTAGCTTGATTCAGTGACCACTCCTGTCGCTAATATCATGTACATTGTCTTTTCGAAGTGAGAGAGAACGGAACAACGTTTTCTTATGTTATTGATTTCCTCAAAGATGTTCTGCTTCACACCTTTCTCCATCATTTTGGAGTCAAACACTAAGTAGGTTTCCTTTACGTCACTATCAATAGGCCAAACACCATCTGGATTATATTTTTCTTTGAGTCTTTTCAAACTTGGAAACACTCCTGGTTTATAAAGGAACGACAACACATCGGTGTACTTTCCTGTGTCCTCAAGATCAATCTGGATGTCATAGATTTGAAGATCATTGTGGTAACTCATATATATGATTGTAAATGAAACTCATAGAAAACCGTAGGTGATATCGAGCTGATATGATTATAGGCACTGATGAAAAAGAAACGTGGCAATCAACCAATCACAAACAAACAAAAACAGATGATGGTACGCCAAATTGAACCGTATCTTAAGTCTGGACTGTCGGTTCGTAAGGCATGTCAACAATCTGGAGTTCCAAGGTCAACATTCTACGATATCATGGCTACAGATGATGATTTCGCGGACCAAATTAAACGTTTTCAGAGTTATGTGAGTGTACTGACGATGGGAATGTTTATGAAGGAGCTATTGATTATCTACAACAAGGATAAAGTCGGAGGTAAGCTTGATAGGCAGGATTTGAAGTTCCTGATGTGGTTTGCCACTAACTCGAAACATTGCAGAGATGAGTTTGGTCAAGCCCAAAGGAATCAACTTAGTGTTGATCCGCAAGCCGAGATTTCAAAACTGACGAAGATGATAGATGCTTACGCAACCAACTAGCCTTCGAATCCCTGCATGAACTCTTCCATGGACATATCAAGTGCTTGGGCAATACGCCAGACCACAAACATGGTCGGGCTGTAGACACCTCTCTCAAGATGTCCAAAATATGCTGTATTTAGTCCAGCTCGAAAAGCCAAATCTTCCTGAGTCATCCCCTTTTCACCACGAACTTTCCGTAGGTGGCTCGCTAGCTTCTCTGTAAACTCTTTTCGTAGCTTGTCCTGTTCGCTCTTCGATAGTGATGGTTTGTATTTGGATGATGACACATTGTTATTCTTAATCCAATACAATGTTGACGCCATGTGGTACTCATTGGATTTGGTATGTTGTAAACATTGGATCAGTGTTAAAATCCATAGTAATCCATAGCTGATTTAGGACATACATATGGCAACCAACAAAACACCTTGGTATAAATCAAAGCTAGTTAGTGGATTTCTAATCCTGGCTTTTTTACCTTTTGCCTTAACTTATTTCATTTTGAAAAATAAAAAATGGCAGTCGAAACAGAAAGTGCAGTACATTGCAGGAGTTTGGATAGCTTTTTTTGTGATAAGTGGCATTTTCAGTCTTCTCCAAGAACCTAAGCCTGAAGCTACAGTTAAGTCAACGACACGCACAGAGGTCTCACAAGTTAGCAATCAACAAACTCAACCAAGCGAAGTGAATGACGTCTCTGGTGAGCTAAACTCCTCTAGCAACCCGCTGGAGCAAATCAATCAGATTGTTTTGGACAAGTCAGGAGTTTCACCAGAGGTTTACAGTGGAGATGAGTTTGCAAATGAGACAAATGCACCGTACGAAGTCTTCGTGAACTTACCTTTTGATCATTCAGTTTCAAGCTGTTCTATGGCAAAAAGCTTAAGTGTCGAAGTGATGAAATCTCTCTACACAAACGACTTAATCAGACCGAATATTTCTAGAGTAATTGTCACGGTTCCTAATTATTTAAGAGTTAGTTTGGGTGCAAGTGATGGAGTGCCAATGGTTGATAACAATGCTTTCAATGGACCTACTGTGTACTGGAACACGTTGGAACAGCTAGGACTCGGTGAAAATGAAACTGGCAGTTTAGAAAACAGAACATGGGGCGTTTATTTAGCAAAGTGTAGTGAGTAGATTTACTGCCTGTACGCTTACTAGCCGACCTTGTATATGGTTTAAGGAGTAAAACCGTCCAAATGCCAAATGATCTACATTCCCAACACGATTTAAGGTCAAATAAAATAAAGAATGAAGAACTAGATGCTGAACGAGACCTATTTGTAGACCAAATGGCTGACTTCATCATTGATTCCTTTTTGGCAATGACACCCTCACAAAGAGAAGACTGGAAACGGAAGCACTACTCCAAGTCTAAACCCCAAGAAAAATAGTATGCTTAGGATTTCTACGAATCTATATTAAATATAGAACCGAAGGAAACCGTAGAAAACCGAAGAAATAGTGTGGAGTAAACATAGGATTTGGTATAAACTATGTCATATGCCGACACTCCAATTTAAGGGCAAGACTTTTGTCCAAAACCACCATCTTGCCGTTCCCTATCATCAACTGATCCCAGACAAAGACAAAAGCTTGACTGAAAAAGTCAGTCTCGATGACAACTTGATTGTCCACGGCGACAACCTGCTTGCACTCAAGGCACTACTCCCAACGTACGCAGGCAAGGTTAAGTGTATCTACATTGACCCACCCTACAACACTGGCAACGAAAGCTGGGTATACAACGACAATGTCAAAAGCCCACTGATTAAAGAGTGGATTGGGAAAGTCGTTGGCAAAGATGGTGAAGATCTCGTTCGCCATGATAAATGGTTGTGCATGATGATGCCGAGGCTTAAATTGTTACGAGACCTAATGTCAAACGATGGTGTAATTTTTGTTTCCATTGATGACAACGAGTACGCACACTTAAAACAACTAATGGATGAGGTTTTTGGAGAATCAAACTTTTTGGCTACTATCATTTGGCAAAAAGTCTATAGTTCGAGAATGGACGCTAAAGGTTTCAGCAATGATCACGATTACATTTTGGTTTACCGAAAATCTGATAGTTATACAGTCCCAAAGATTGCTTTCGAACAGAATGTTCAACAATTTACTTTCAGGGATGAGAAAACAGGAAAAATGGCAAGACTTCGGTCATTGCGCAAAGAGGGCAAGGGTTCAAGAAGAGAAGATCGCCCTAATTTATACTACGAAGTTATAGCTCCCGATGGCACTAAAGTATTTCCTATAAGAGCAGATGGGAGTGAGGGACGTTGGCGGTGGGCAAAAGATACTTTTGATAAAGCAGTTGAGAAGGATGAGATTGAATGGATCCAAAAAGGTAATGATTGGCAAGTGTATGTGAAACAGTTTTTTGATGATAATGCAACCAAACCACCAAGTACTTTTTTGTCATATGAACAAGGCGGACACAACCATGAGGCTAACTTAGAGCTTAAACAACTTTTTGGCGAATCTGTTTTTGATAGCCCAAAACCATCCAAGCTATTAAAGTATTTGATTTCCTTTTCTAGCGAAGATGCTATTGTTCTCGATTCTTTCGCTGGGTCAGGTACTACGGCACAGGCTGTGCTTGACTTAAATAACAGCGATGAAACAAATAGAAAGTTTATCCTAGTAGAGTGTGAGGATTATGCCGACAATGTCACAGCCGAACGTGTAAGAAAAGTAATTAAGGGCAACACAGGATCGAGTAATCAAGCAGTAAAAGAAGGACTTGGTGGTTCGTTCAGCTACTTTGAACTTGGCGATGCAATCGAAATGGAAAGCTTGCTTGCAGGAAAGTCACTGCCAGTGTACACAGAACTAGCACGATACCTTTTCTATACAGCCACGGGCGAAGAGTTCAAGCCTGAGAAAGTTAATGAGTCAACTAATTTCATTGGATCTACAGATGACTTTGATGTCTATGCGTATTACAAGCCAGACTTGTCATATCTAAAAACAACTGCACTCACGTTAGACGAAGCCCGTACTCTGCGTTCAAAAGTGGGAAGCAAGCCACTGCTTGTCTTCGCGCCGACAAAGTACGTTGAGCAACAAACACTGGATGAGCTGAACATAACCTTTTGCCAATTACCATTTGAAATCTATCGAATGAAAAAATGATATGGAACTCAAGGAATATCAAAAGCAAGTCATCAAGCGTCTATCAGGTTACTTAGTAGCTCTGAATCAGTTCAAAGAGAAATACAATAAAGCTCTTGAAGCTGATCCCGATCTTGCCGAGGGGTATCATTTCCCAGAAAAAGCGTGGCTTGAAATTGGTCTGTCTAACTACAACCAATTCAAAAATGGTCTAAGTGAGCCACTCCCCAATGTGTTCTTCAAAGTGCCAACAGGTGGCGGTAAGACACTTTTGGCTGCCCACGCTATTGATCTAGTCAACAAGGTGTACTTAAAAAAACAAAATGGAATGGTGCTGTGGATTGTCCCTACCTCACAAATCTACAACCAAACCCTTGAAGCACTAAACAACCGCAATCACCCGTACAGACAGTTACTTGATATTTCCAGTGGTGGCAAGACTTTGATTTACGAAAAATTAGATCACTTCAACCCTCAGGACATCGAGAATAATTTGTGCATTATGCTTTTGATGCTTCCTTCTGCTTCTCGTAGATCAAAAGAGACACTCAAAGTCTTCAAAGATAATAGCGGGTACGCGAGCTTTTTCCCTGCAGAGGATGATTACAAAGGACAACACCAGCTGCTTGAGAAGTTCCCTAACCTTGATACCTATGGTGACTCTGGAGAAATGTTTGGAGAGCTTCCACTCTCATCAATGGGTAACACTCTGCGTTTACTAAAGCCAATCATCATCATTGACGAAGGACACAAGGCATACTCACAAACTGCAAGAGATACCATCTACAACTTCAATCCGTCATTTGTTCTAGAACTTTCTGCTACTCCACCAGATGGAGTAAATGAATTGGTGCAAATTACTGGCAAACAGCTCAATGACGAGGAAATGATTAAGTTAGACATCCATCTGACAAATAAGGCTACTTCTGGATGGAAAGACACAATCAGCGAAGCTAAAGCATTTAGAGATGAGCTGGAAAATAAAGCTAAGGAATACGAACAAAATACCAGTAAGTACATTCGTCCCATTATGTTGATTCAAGTGGAGCGTACTGGCAAAGACCAACGTGACGGAGTGCAGATTCATTCTGAAGACGTGCGAGAGTTTTTGATAAAACAGTGTGCAGTTCCTGCCGATCATATTGCTGTAAAGACTAGTGACAAGGATGAAATTGAGAACATTGATCTGCTCACTCAAGAATGCCCCATTCGCTACATAATTACCAAACATGCCTTACAAGAAGGATGGGATTGTCCATTTGCGTATGTACTTGCCACGCTCACCAACTCACAGTCTGAAACCGCAATGACTCAGTTGATTGGTCGTGTTCTCCGTCAGCCGTACGCTGTAAAAACCAATGTCAAAGAACTTGATGAGTGTTACGTGTACACATGCCAGTACGACACCGCCAAGTTGGTTCGTGGCATTAAAAAGAACCTTGAAGGCGAAGGTCTAGGAGATATTGCTGGACGACTCTCTATTCAAAATGGTTCAGACAGTGACTATGATGCACTGCCAGAAAAATCTACTACGTATCGTGACGAGTTCAAAAAGTTTGTCGGTAAAATATTCTTACCAATCTTTGCAGTCAGCGACAATGAGCAGTGGCGTGAAGTGAGCTACAGTGCAGATATTTTAAGCAGGATTGAATGGAGTAAGGTAGACCTCTCTCGCTTTGATACGCTTTCGCTTGAAGAAGACCAACATGATGACGTATTAGTGCAAATTGGTTTTAGACGTGGTGACAGTATTTCAGGTGAAGAACATGACAGATTGAGTTTTAAGTCAGAGATTGATTACGACTACATCGCACGTCAACTCATTGATGTCATACCAAACCCCTGGGTGAGTTTCGATCTAGGAAAAGAAGCCGTCACCCGACTTTTGAAACGATACGATCAGGAAGTGGTTGCTCATAACCTCGTCTTTGCCATTGAAGAACTCAAGAAAGTGCTTTTTGAACAAAGAGATGCATTAAGTGAACAAGTTTTTCGGAAACTGCTTAAGGATGGAGAATTACGCTTTTTCCTAATAAAGGGTAATTATTCAACCAAAAACCCATCACTATTACCTAAGAGTATTACCGTACGTAGTAAAAAGCCGTTGTTCAACTACAACTACAATCAACCCTTACAACGCTCCTTGTTTGATTACATTCCTGATGAAGACATGAACGATCTTGAAAAAGAAGTGGCACTGTACTTGGATGGTCAACAACAACTCCTCTGGTGGTATCGCAACATGTCGAAAGCTCAGTACCGTATTCAAGGATGGAAGCCACATCGCATTTACCCAGACTTTGTAGCCACCAGAAAATCAAAAGACAACTACGACAAAGTGTATGTGCTGGAGTCTAAAGGAGAACACTTGGAATACAGTGAAGACAGTTCGTACAAACGAGCAGTGCTTGATCTGTGTAATGATCTTGCCGTGGAGTCAGATGTTGCCGAGCTTGATCTAGGATTTACTGATCCTGAGTTTGAGTTCCAAATGGTGGATCAAAGAAAGTGGCGCGCACAGCTGAATGATATATTACAATAGTTCCGACTAACTTCAATCAATTTTCTACTCTAATTCCCGATAATTTGACCTTAAATCAATCGCAAATGAAGCTAACTACTGTTTGTGTGGTTGTGGAGCTTCACTACCACTAGATCACTTCGTCCTCGTTTACTTTTGCCTCTCGAATCAACCCGCAAAACTTGCCTCTGATTTCAATTTTATCAAGCTCAACCTTCATTTTAGGAAACTCGGGATTCTGTGGTACAAGCTCTATGTAGTTTGTTCGGTGATAATACTTTTTAAGTGTGGCTTTCTCCTCAGAATTGCCAGTAAGTATTGCGACTACGATGTCACCGTTGTCAGCAGTGGCTTGGTGACGAACTACAATTATGTCTCCATCAGCAATGTCGCTGTCCCTCATGCTCCACCCGCTAACTTTCAAACAGTAATAATCTCTCGCATTTTTTGCCATACTTGCGGGAACTTCTACAATATCAGGATCACTTGATTCATAGACCTGGATACCAAAACCCGCACTGATAGTGCCTAGTAAGGGTAATGAAATACTCATATTGCTAACTGATTCTTTTTTTGGAATGACAGATCTTGAAGAATTAAATGACTTAACTAGATACCCCTTATCTGTGAGTACTTTTACAAAACTTTGAGAAGCAGAAGTACCAAATCCAAACTTCTCACCTATCTCCTTAAGAGTGGGAGCAAAACCGTTTTTATCATAGTATTTGCACACAAAATCGTAAATCTGTTTTTGCTTTTGAGTCAGTTTGGTATTTACTTCTTGCATAAATTAGTTTGAGGTAGTAGAGTATCAATTACAGTTTAGTTACAGTATAAATTATACCTCTAGTAGAGAGGTTTTTCAAGGAGCAATATGGCTAAAAAAGTTACCAGCCACAAAGCTGCTAAAGCAGCATCAAGTGTACTAAGAAGTAAGTCTACGGGCAAGCGGTCAAAAACAGCTGCCGGTAGCGCACTTTCACAGCGTGAAAAAAAGCGAGGCAAATAAGGAGAAATTATGGCAAATAAAAAAGTAATTTTCATAGCCTTTGCGATCGAAGACGAAAAAATCAGAGATCTTCTGAAAGGACAGGAGCTTAACACTGATTCACCTTTTGAATATGTTGACATGTCTGTAAAAAAAGCTTACGACTCAAATTGGAAAGAGCATGTCCGCACTAGAATTAGAAGGTCAGACGGAGTTATTGCAGTAGTCAGTAAAAACTCATTGAGTTCTAGTGGTCAAAAATGGGAAATTGCATGCGCAAAAGAAGAAAGAAAAAAAATCAGAGGCATTTGGGCATATAAAGGCGACCGCACGAATATTGAGGGATTAAATACCGTGGTTTGGAACTGGGAAAATATTAAGGACTTTATCAATAGTTTATAAATTATGAAAATTGCACTTATTGTTGGTATTGATTACTACGAACACGGCAACGCCCTTTACGGTTGTGTTAACGATGCACACAAGGTTAACTCTATTTTAGAGAGGAACGGAGGTGGTTCAGTCAATTTTGGTTGTAAATTGCTCACTTCCTCAAGCGATAGAGATGCTGTGAGTCGATCTGGACTTAAAGACAGCATTGCGCAGTTGTTTCAGGCTGATGCAGATATTGCGCTCTTTTATTTTTCTGGTCACGGGCATATCGAGGATACGGGAGGCTATTTGCTTGCCTCTGACTCCAAAAGAGGAGATGAAGGTATCTCACTTTCTGAAGTTCTACTGATGGCTAATGCTTCAAAAGCAAAAAATAAGATAATAATTCTAGATAGTTGTCACTCGGGCATTGCTGGAGATAGTCCACTTGGTGATTCAGTCACTGCTTTGTCAGATGGACTAACTATTCTGACAGCTTCTACAAAAGACCAGTACGCAACTGAAGAGAACGGCAGTGGAGTATTTACAAATCTACTCGTAGATGCGTTAAGTGGTGCAGCTGCAAATCTTACTGGAGATATTACACCCGGAAGTGTCTACGCACATATTGATCAAGCACTTGGACCTTGGGATCAAAGACCCGTATTTAAGACTAATGTAAAACAATTTGTTTCACTTAGAGAAGTTACACCCCCCATTCCACTTGATGAACTGCAAAAAATAGCGAGCTACTTTCCTACACCAGGATATGAGTACCCGCTTGATCCATCTTATGAGCCAGAAATGAAAGGCAGAGACGCAGGCATGCCAGATCCTGATCCCGAAAACGTTCGTATTTTCTCAACACTTCAAAAATACAATAGGCTCAACCTACTAGTTCCAGATGATGCGCCTCATATGTGGCATGCAGCGATGCAAAGCAAAAATTGTAAACTTACGGCATTAGGTGAACACTACAGAAGACTTGTTGAAAAGAATCTGCTCTGAGTCAAACTTGGCTATTTCGCTGAGTCTGAGCCTCACCAACCCAAACTGCACGCTGTCATCAAACGCTGATACAATACGCTGAATAGAGGCGGTTACTTGTTCACTTACAGTTGTTGGTAACGCACCCATTATATGAATTGGATAACTGCCAGCTTGCTCATGTTTGTTAGTTCAGTT
>CAZMZI010000024.1:0-12221 GCA_964570775.1 uncultured Pseudomonadales bacterium
CTTTTTAGTTTTGAAAGCGTTGCGGCACTGCCTGTAACAACTGGTCAACTTGCATATGAGGTTTCTCACCTCAAAGAAAAACTACGCATGCGAAACGAAAAAAAATACATGGAAATTCTCAAACAAAGTAACTTTTTGCCACACCCATTATTTTCCATCACAGAAGGACCTGTGGCAGATTGGGAGAAGGTAGTTAAGTAAGTCACCACTACTCAACCAAACTAATAGTGTACTTAGTCTCTCCGTGTGGCGTTTTTACCACAACTACTTGTCCAGCTTTTTTGCCATGTAAAACTACTCCAATGGGACTCTCCAATGAGATTTTGTGTTCTGCTGGATTTGTTTCATGTTTTGACACTAACTGAAATTTTTTAGTAACTCCATTTTCTCCCACAACTGTTACTGTGCTACCAAACTGAACGGTATCACCACTTGCAGGTTCAACAACTTCTCCACCTTCTAGTAATCTTTTTAGTCTTCCTAGTTCTCTACGTATGTTTCCTAACTCAAACTTTGCATACTTGTATGCACCGTTTTCAGACAAGTCACCCATCTCACGTGCGTCTTTAAGTCGGATCAACACTTCACCCAACTCTGTTGTTAGCTTTTGGGAACGCTGCTGCATTTTGGTATACTCGGACTGTGTGAACTGTATTTTAGGTGTCGCCATAGGAGCATAGTACCATGAACATGTTTAAACCAACCAAAGCAACTAACGAGGCAGAGTACTTTGCACAGATGCCAGAAGATAGAAGGGAAATACTTACTTTTCTCCATACCTTCATTCAAGAATGCGCACCCGCTTTAAAACCTCACTTTGCCTTCAACATGTTGGGCTATGGAAGCTTCAAATATACCAACTACAAGAAACAACTGCTAGATTGGCCAGTAGTTTCCTTAGCGAATCAAAAGAACTATGTTTCCATGTATGTTTGTGCGCTCGAAAATGGCAAATACCTCGCAGAAAAATATGCCAAAGAACTTGGAAAAGTAAGTGTTGGAAAAAGCTGCATTCGTTTTAAGCAGATTTCTGATTTAAACTTAGACACACTCAAAAACATAATTAGGGCTGCTGCAAAAAATCCAGGTTTAGTACAATAGCGACATGTTTCTTAGCAAATCACACACACAACAGCTTAAGGGTATCGCCATTTTGTGTGTTCTGCTCATTCACACACTTGCAATCATTCCAAAGATATACACAACCCAACCACTCAACTTGCTCACCTTTTTCATCGACCAAGCAAGCAGAGTTTCCGTACCACTCTTTTTAATGGTGTCTGGATATGGACTAACAAAAAGTTATGAGCAAAAAAAGAAGTCACTGTATGCTTTGTTACTGCAAAGATTTAAAGCGTTAGTACCCTCCTACATTTTCTGGACGTTTGCCACCATTTTAATACTACTCTTTACGCTGGAGTGGACATACCCAGGGTGGCCTCCACCACTGTGGGAACAAGTCTTACTAGGTCATGCAGACTACCACTTGTACTTTGTACCCATTATCCTTCAGCTCTACCTGCTGTTTCCCGTGCTTTACACTTGTATACGCAAGGTGCCACAAACGGTTTTGTTTTTTTTGCAGTCCAACTCCTAACGTTTTACTACTTCACCCAGCACGCTTTTACTGATGGTTTTGAATACACTATTGTCACCTCATGGATTGGGTACTTTGCACTTGGTATTTGGCTCGGCAACAATGAAATTTCAAAAAAACTTGCCAAGCACTTACCCAAATGGACACTGCTTGGTCTTATTGCGGTATCTCTGTTTAGTTGGATGAAAACAGTACAGGGTCTTGATCCACTTTTTGCCCTTAAATTCACCAGATTTGACCTGCTCCTTTTCACCATTCCTGCTTCTTTGATGTTCTTTTCCAAGGCTCTCAAACCAAATGCATTACTGTTGCTCGCAGGAAAGTACTCGTTCCTTTTATACCTATCTCATACTCTAGCTCTCAGAATGGTATATGCAGTTGCCAACAACCAACTCAGCCCCAAACATCTTGCAGGAATTGCAAGTGTTTGGCTGCTGGCAACCATATTTACTATCTTTCAAACTACTAGAAAATAAGTAAGATAAACCACTACAACATATTGTGGTAGTCAGCAAAACTTCTCCATGATAGTATCAGCTGGTTAGCTATATCACAGTAGAAACTACTTTTGGAGACATTCCATGCCCACCACCAAGTTACTGCCACTTACAACCGTTTTTGCATTTGCACTGATCATGAGTGCTTGTACTGCTACTACTCCAACAGCTGCACCAGAGTCTGCTATGGAAAGTGAAAATGAACCAGCTGCAGCAGCGGCAGAAAGTGAGAGCATGACTACAGAAGTGAGAACAACAACCAACTATGTTTCACCAGCTGGACCTGAGGATGTCTCATTTATTCTTATGGTGGACAGTGAGGGCGTTATTACTGAAGCTAAAACTGAAGTACTTGGTAAAGCTCCTATTAGTATTCAACGACAAGAAAGCTTTGCTGCTGAACTACCAGCCGCTATTGTTGGTAAGAAATTAGCAGAACTCACAACTATAGACAGAGTTGGTGGATCGTCACTTACAACAGGTGCATTCAATGCTGTTCTTCTCGAGCTACAAGCTCAACTATAAATAGGTATGCAAACATACCAGTTTTCAGCACTGGGTACTACGTGGCACCTTAGTGTTGATGCTCATTTTGTTGATGCCGTGGTTTTCGAAACGATACAAACCACAACACAAGAATTTGAAAGAAAATTCTCCCGATTCATTGAGGGAAATGAGGTAACTCAATGGCGTACCGCTCAGCCTGGCACGTATACAATTAGCACTCAATTAGCACAATTACTTTTGTTTGCGCAACAACTGAAAGAAACAAGTGGTGGTGTCTTTGATCCTGCAGTAGGCACACTGCTCGAACACGCGGGCTATGACCAGAACTACAGCTTTTCACAAAAAAGTGCTCAAATTGAAAGTTGGCAACTACCTTCCTGGCATGTTCATGGCAAAAGCCTCACCATTGATGCTCCAGTTCTTTTTGACTTAGGTGGCTTTGCAAAAGGATATTGGATTGATCAAGTCTCAAAACAACTGCAAGATAGAGGGTATGCATATCACTTAGTTGATGGTGGAGGCGATATGTATGCAACAACCAAAGCTGATGGAAGCAGCTGGAATATTGCAATTGAGTACCCAGGTAAAACAGATATGGCACTTGGTACAGTACAACTACTAAACCAAGGTTTTGCTGCCTCTGACGTGTTTAGAAGAACTTGGAAAAACTGGCATCACCTACTGGATATACAAAATAAGCAGCCACAAAAGAATGTGTTAGGAGCAGTTGCCGTTGCTACTACAGCAATGCATGCTGACGGGATGACTGCACTACTCACACTTTCATTGCCCGATGCTTACCCCAACTACTACTCAAACGAAAACTCCTGCGAATATCTGGTACTCGCACACGATAATAAACTATACACTTCACCTGGTTGGACTGGAGAAGTTTTTACTTAATATTTTTTGGTAATAGCCACGAACCAAACCAAGCATAACTCCCAAGTCTGCTAGCACCTGTAGTACTGGTAAATAATAGTAGCCTCTTGGCACATACTTTTTATTTTTGCTCACAGCCCAGACCGCATACGTGATAGCAAAAAACATACACAAACCAACTCCCCAAGCCACAGACTGAGCCAATACAAAAAAACCAAGTGCAAACATGCATATATATCGTAAAACTACAAAGAGGGCCTTTGGACGAACTACACCAGCCAAAACATCGCCTTGGGCCATACTTATCACCATAGAAAAAAAGCTACCCAATGTTGCCCTTGGCTCCCACACCGCAACTGCAAACGGTGCAAACTGCATTGAAACACCACGGTTCTTGAGTGTTTGTGCAAGTGCATAGTCTTCACTAACATCGAGGGTTTCATCAAACCCTCCAGCATCAAAAACTGTTTGTTTGTGGAATAACATCGAGCGCGTAGCTGGTAAAAATTGCATTGGATCAACTTTATCTGGCATAACTAACGCATAGGGTGCAATAGCTTCTTGCAGGGGAGTTCCTGCAGCAGCTTTGTAATACCCCGCAACCACCAGTGCTTTTGTTTGCAACTGTTTTTTTACTAGCTCTTCTAGCCACTGTGGTTCTAACACACACCCTGCGTCTGTACATGCAATCCATTCACTTACAGCATGTGAAATTGCGAAGTTCCTGCCTCCACTTCTATTTGACGTATGGGTGTAAAGGCGAAGACCAATAGTTGGATACTTCTTCTTAAGTTTTTTTAGCTGCACTAGTGTTGAATCGGTTGAACCACCATCCACAATTATGGTTTCATTTGGAAGTCGAGTTTGTTTGGAGATACTAGCAATGAGTGGTTCTATACTTTTAGCTTCGTTATAAACGGTAACAATGAGTGATACTTTTGGCATTAGGTTGTTAGTTTTTTTTCATACTTGGTTGCAAGGAAGCGAGCGTAACAACGCTCAAAAACTGCAACATAGTCTTGCGTACACTTCTCAATACTGTACATATCTTCAGCACGCTCTCTTGCAGCTTTTCCCATAGTTTTTGCGTGTGTTTGGTGTGTTGCCACATACACAAGACTATCTCCTAATGCTTCTGCTGTTTGTTGGGACACTAATATTCCAGTTTTCATATGCTCAATTATTTCTGGCGATGGCCCTGTTGCAAACGCAACAACTGGTTTTCCCTGTGCCATTGCTTCAATAGTAACCAACCCAAATCCTTCTAAATCCCAAGTTGATGGGAACACACAGATAGTTGCTTGTGAAAGTACTTTGGCACTATCTGGCACCCAACCCAAAAAAACTACATGCTCACTAATACCTAGTGCAGCTGAGAGCTGTTTACAACTTTCTAGTGTTTCACCAGTGCCTACAAAAATAAGTTTGAACGCTCCAAGTTGTGACACATTTTGAGCATATGCCCTAAGTAATAACTCCTGTCCTTTTCCTTGTGCAAATCGGGATACACAGACAATGGATTTTGGTACCTGCTTGCTTGCAAGTTTTGGAATAACTGTCCCACATGGAACTCGCTCAAACTTGGAAAGAGATACTCGTGCAACTGAGGTAAGTTTTTGCAGTGTGTTTTGTGATGGAACTACAACTTTTTGAGGTAAGCCTTTTACTAAAAAGTACAGTACTTTTGGCAAGAAAAAAAACTTTCTAAGTACGGTATCTAGTGGTCCAAACTCAATCCAAACTAACGGCAATGTCAAAACATTTGCAATAAAACTTGCAAAGAATTTGTCAGAAAAACCAACTGCCACCAGCATGTCTGGATGTACACTCCGCACACAACTACCATATTCACTCACTGCTTTCGGCGCTAACAATATTGACTTAACCAAACCCTTCCAATCTCCAATCACATCAATGGAGGTTTGTTGCTCAATAGTAGCAAGACCTGCTTTTTTACAAAGCTTCAAGAATGGAACATGATTACTGGCTACTACCGGTTTGTATCCACGCTGCTGCAAGGAAACAGCCAAGTCTGTAACAAACTGCTCTGCGCCTCCAAGTCCAAAGGTGTGCACAAAAAAGAGCAGCTTCATGTGTGATGGAATCACCTGTTTTTTGAGGCACGTAATTTCCATGTTTGTATCAACAACTGCAAATGACACTGGCACTAACTGTGCACTCAAACACAACTCAAAAAATGATTCCTTTGTAAATCCAACTTTATGTGCTCCAAAAACACCGGTGTCTTTTGTTGTGCCATATAAAAACTCATTGCGAACTTCTTTGTCATCTTGGTACTTTTCCAGAATAGAATCGATGTGAGGTACTCTAAAAGTTGCTGTGCCTCCATCCACAAGTACACGAGCAATTTCTGCCATCACCGCTCTACCATCTTCCTTAGTGAAATGCTCCAAGATATCTTGTGCCAGTACTTCACTTGCTTGGTCATTACTAAAGGGAAGGGGTTGAAGCAAGTCATGCACTAAGTCCGGACCTACATCTGCAACCGCGTCAATGTTAACCCATCCTTCTTTATAATCCAGACCGCAACCCAAGTTTAGTTTTAGTGTTGTTACTTTTGCCATAGTGATTGGTACGTGTCTGCGACAGTACTCCAAGAATAGTAAGAAGCAAGTCGTGCAGCTGTTTCACTTACTTTTTTTACTCTCATCTCATCTTCAAAAAGAATTGCTAGTTCTGCATATGCATCTACAGGTGCTTCTCTACAAACCATCGATAACCGTGTCGGTAAGTCAGTAAGGTACTCCTCTTTTAACTTGTTGCTATACAACGCTACTACTGGCTTACCATATGCTTGTGCTTGCAAAATGGATAGATATGAGGCTGCAAACACTACATCAGCCTTTGCAATAAAATGACTTGGATCGGCAACAAATCCAGTTACTTTTCCAACTTCTGAGCACATTGCTTTAAGCTCTCCATCACCCACCCAAGTCATAGTAAATCCCGGAAACTCTTCTTTAAGAATTCTGGTTAAAAAAACATATTTTTCAACATCATTGTCCACTGATAATCTCCCCAAAAAAATGCCATTTTTAAGTTTGGTTGAATGTTTGGGGACCGTCCCAGGAATAGTCACACCACCATACATAACTATCGACGGCTTATCCCAGTAGTAATTTTGAATCCACCCACCAATATGCACTGTCTTAGTTGAAAGCTTCGCATACACCCATCTTTGTAGCTTGGCTGTAAAGGGTATTGGAAACTGTGTTTCCCAGCCGTGAAAAGTGGTATAGCACTTACCTAGTACTAAAAAGTACTGCGGGAGTATCCACCAAAAAACATCATGCACTTGCACAACATCTGCTTCTTTTAGAACAGAACTATACAGCCGCATGGCTTGCCAGACAGTTTTTTTGTCTTCACCTGTTTTGTGTGGTAACCGTAATACTGTAATGCCATTGATAACCTCAGTTATTTCTTGTGTGGCGTCTGTTGCCTGTGTTAGTACAGTCACCGAATTTTTTCTTGAAACTTGTTGACATGCTACTGCAAACACATGAGACTCAACTCCCCCAATAGCAGGAGAAAAGCGTTTGCAGATGTGCAGTATTTTCATAATTTTCTGGCAATTACTTGTATATCACTTGCTCCAAAAATCTTTGCAGAAAGTGTGTCAAAAAAATGAAACAACGGTACTAATGGACCTCGAATAAATCGAATAAGAAATCCTAGTTTTGTGGTAAAAAGAATATTACGTAGTGGACCCTCAACTTCACGAATTACTTGAATGACAAAACCATGTGACGTTATCAGTTTTGCCAAACCAGCTTTGGTGTATCTTCTTTCATGTCCAACTTCTTTGTCAAATTTTTTGTAAAAACCTAGTTTGTATAAAACATTTTCTTTTGAAGGTGTAGTCAATACTAATGTCCCACCTGGTTTTATGTTGCTATGAAGGGTGTGCAAAAATGCACTGTCATCTGCCACATGCTCAATAACTTCACTGCAAAAGAGCATGTTAAACGCATACATATTGTTAACCAACTCACCATGTTTAAAGACAACATTTGGAAACAGCAACTTTCCTTGAGCAGTTTGTGCTATCTGGATGGCTCTACTAGAAACATCAACTCCCACTACAGCTTTAGCTCCCTGTCCAGCAAAGTAAAATGACAAAGCTCCCACACCACAGCCAACGTCTAAAATAGTTGCACCTTTTATGGAGTCAGCTTTTTGTAAGAGTTGCAAGATATAAAAGTACGTAAAGTTGCCCGCAGTTATTGCTTTATAAAAGAAAGAATTCTTACTGTGATAGCTATTGTAAAACGATTCAAGTGTGTTCATATCTCGAGTGCATTTTACTACAGTTACACCCAAAAGCTTATTATCAAAGCGCTGGGTTATGCACTCCTCTCTGCAATGACGCTAAGTTATGGAGCTCTTCCTATTCAGGCTGCTACAGTGTTTACTGAAAACTTCTCAAATGGTTTTGAAAAATGGGAACCAACTAGAGATGATGGGAGTCACTGGACCATTCAAGACGGAAAAGCTGTTGCTGAAGTTCTCAAACCCTTTACCATCACTGAGTTAGTACCCAAAGATGAGTATTGGAGTCCTTCCTGGAAAAACATCACCTATACTCTTGAGTACACGGCACTTGCAGGAGTTGATAAAAATATATCTTTTCACTTTGAAAACTTGAGTAACTGGTATGAGCTACACTTCATTAATAATAGTGTGGAGCTTGTGAGAGTACAAAATGGCAGTGTGCCATGGTCTGTGTACCATGGAGCAAGAATTACCAATGACGAACCGCATACTATTTCCATTACACTCAACAAAGCTAGTATCTCACTCACCATTGATGGTTTACATTTCTTTACCGAAGTTGATCCTACTTTTAATGGTAACTACGGAAAAATTGGCATAAAAGCTGGTACCGGGAGTATCAGCCCTACGAAAATCGCCATAGATAACGTTACTGTTGAAACGCTCGAAAATCCCAAATTAACTGTACCTCATATTACGCAAACCAACCCAAAATGGTCTGAGCTTGAGTACGACTCAGCAACAAGCTGGAGTAGTTCAGAACCACCCACAATTGGGCGTTGGGGCTGCGCTATAACTTCTATGGTTATGCTCTTTCATTACTACGGACTTACTCAATTTCCGGATGGTACACCACTCACCCCTGCCAGTTTCAATTCATGGTTGTTACAGCAACCCGATGGCTATTTACCGTTTGGAAACATTAATTGGCTTGCTGCAACGAGGTTGAGTAAAGAACTGAGCACTCAGTTTGGCACACCTAAGCTTGAGTTTAAAAGAATACTAGTAAATAGTATGGCGGCACTGGTAGAAGAGGTAACAGCGGGCAGACCACCAATTGTGCACATTCCAAACCACTTTGTAGTAGCAACAGGACTAGTGACAACAGAAAGTGGGCAGCCACCAGATGTATATATCAACGACCCTGGGTATGAAAAAGAAAAATTAAGTCAACACCAAACAACACCACTTTCACTCAGGACCTTCACTCCAAGTTTTACAGACTTAAGCTACCTGCTGTTTGTTCCAGAATCAAGTAACCTTACGTTAGAGCTATCTGGGCCCCAAGGTTTAGTGAGTCTTGATACAGAAACTGAAATCTATGCAAGCTTAGACACACATACTCCCAAACCAACAATCACAACCTACGAATATGCTAAACCTGAAAAAGGCACCTATGCCCTTACAATTACAGGTGGACCTCTACAAGAGTACTCTCTTATGGCCTACATTTATTTAGAAGATGGTACTGTGTTCATAGAAGAACTAACCGGAGTGTTAGGTGTTGATGGAACCACAGTAACTATTAACTACTCTAAGTCTGATGCTCCACAAGTGGCCACTCCTAAATTGCCAGAAATTACAAAAGCACTTACAGCTCTGTACACTAGTAACTTTCTTTCTTCACCATTTGTGCGGTACGAACTTCAAAGAACACTAAACCTTGCCACAATACACCCTCACTCAAAAAATGAGTTACTGCAAGAGTTTTTAGAGTTACTCACCTACAACCCAAACGCAATGACACCAGAAGCTGAAAAGTATCTTGCCTTTTTAGTACAGCAACACTTGTAACCACACCTATTTGCACCTCCAGGGTATAATACTTCGTGACTAAAACAGCAACATCTTTTTGGCAAAACTTCTCAAAACCCATTATTGGGTTATCTCCCATGGATGGAGTCACAGATCACCCCTATCGTTTTATTCAAAAAAAGTACGGAAATCCAGACCTTATTTACACAGAGTTCACCAACGTTGAAGGTCTTTGCCATGGTGCAGAGAAGCTTCTTACCGACTTTTTATATGACGAAACCCAACGAACTATAATCGCCCAAATTTATGGCACAACACCAAAGTACTTTAGACAAGCTGCTACTATTCTTTGTGAACTTGGCTTTGATGGTGTTGATATAAATATGGGATGCCCCGCCAAAACTGTTGCAAGTTCTGGTGCAGGTGCAGCACTCATTAAGAATCCTGAGCTTGCCAAACAAATTATCATTGAAACCAAAGCTGGTGTTACCGATTTTCTTAACGGTAAAAGAGCAAGAGACTGCGAAGACATTAGACCACACATAGTGGCCGAAGTAGAAAAACGTCATGCTGCACTTCCACCAGAACACCAGCAAAAAACAATTATTCCCGTCTCCGTCAAGACAAGAATTGGGTACGACAAACCAGTGATTGAAGAATGGATTCCTTGGTTGCTTGAACAAGAACCAGCTGCAATTGCACTTCATGGTAGAACACTAAAACAACAGTACTCTGGGTTTGCCAGTTGGGACCACATTGGCCAAGCAGCACAACTGTGTAAACAAACTACAACTAAAATGTTAGGTAATGGTGATATTTCAGATTTAGCAGATGCACAAACTAAAATTACCATCTATGGACTAGATGGTACTCTTATTGGCAGAGCTAGTTTTGGGAATCCATTTATTTTTCTTGGTGAAAAAACAGAGAATCCTAATTCACTTTTCCAAATAGCTATTGAACACAGCAGGCTCTTTGAACAAACATATAGTCCCATACATCCTAGGTACTCATTTATGCCCATGCGTAAGCATTTAGGTTGGTACTGTAGTGGGTTTGATGCAGCAAAAGAAGTTAGAGCGAAACTCTTTCTTGCGAACTCAGCTGCAGATGTGGAAACCGTGTTTAAAGAGTATAATCTGATCTAGAAATTGGTCGTATAGCTCAGTTGGTTAGAGCGCGCCGTTCACATCGGCGAGGTCTCTGGTTCGAGTCCAGATACGACCACCTCACGTTAAACAATTGAATCATCAAAACTATCAAGAAAGATGCTCAAGTTCCTTTTTTCTTCACATAGCTCAGAAATCATTTGCAGTACTACGTTTGGTTTACACCAATGCTTGTTTGCTTCTCGATCCTCTTCAGAAAGACTAGTAGTAAATAACATCCAAGCCCTCTTTACTTTTAGGAATAAAAGTGAAAACAGCTCATCTTGACCAAATGATTTTTGGGTAAGGCCATTGATGTTATGAATAAAAACATCTAATCTTCCATTTCTAGTTCTCAAAGTCCAAGCTTCATCCGGAACATCGAAACCTAGATTCAATAAATCATATAATTGTTGTGTTAATTGACTCAAATTATCAATAAATTCTTTTTGTGAAAGCTCTTTGCCATCCTCAAGTCTCAAATGCCTTTCCACATTTAACTGCCCTTCTTCTCCAGAAACTACAACATGATGATAGTCGTTTTTATGGACTTCTAAGAAAACTGGATAAGTAGAGTTGCCAAAAGAAGCATCCACTAGGTACTCATATTTTCTACATGGGATGCCACTAGAATTTAGTAATTTACTTAACTCATGTTCCTTTTTCAACTGTGTAGCTAAAGAAAGATCTCCTCCAACTACCAAAGGAATAGTAATAATACACCTTGAACCATCGATTGCTGATTCATAACTTACCCTGTGTTTTGTACTATCATGTGGCTTCAATGTAAGCTGGTGCATTCTTCCACCAATCTCAAGAGCAATGCTAGTTAGATCAGCCACACTACTTTCTGAAGCAAGAGCCGTTGACATACCTTCATTCACAGGCACATCATTTAAATCTAGTGGTAGTATTCCACTTTGCTTTAATGAATTGCGCACAGCTACATTCTCATCTGCCAAACCAGGTAAGAATCTTGGATCTCTTTGTATTATCATCCCCAGTGGAGAGTAGGCATACAACTTATCAGCTTCTTCCATATTAATATCTTTTAATATTGAGACCATTTCTTCTGCAGAAAAGTGTTTTGTCAAAAGCCGTATCATCTTCAAACCTTGATAATATGAACGCATCTCAGTCTCATTTCTTTCTCTTAAATCAGAAAATCGACCATTAATGTACTCCTGTATTTTATCTGCAGTACCTCTGTCACTTTTTTTTGCCATTTTTCTTAGTTCATTTAACAAAAAAATTTCTAGTTGTACAGCAACTCCCTCTACGATCCATGGGTACAGTGTTTTTTGGGACTCATGTCTTGCTATTTTTTCTGTAGTTTTTTGGGAAACTCGGAGCTTGTTCACCACAATATCAATAGTCGTCACGGAGTGCTTTTCAACATCAAGATCACCAACACCAAGCTCCTGGATTGCACCAAATGTATTTCCCTCACCCCTGTTCGAGGCAAGCTCATCATGCTTTAAGTGAACTAACTCATGTACAGCAGAAACTACCGCAACTATGTCATCAAAACCAAGTGTT
>CAZMZI010000025.1:0-7229 GCA_964570775.1 uncultured Pseudomonadales bacterium
CTTTTTCGTTGATGCGCACATCTACATATACTTTGTCATCACGTTCACGTATGGCTGTGAGAGGAATAACCAACGCATCTGCTTTTTTAGCAAGGGTGATAGCAACGTCACCGTTCATACCAATGCGGTATTTGGCTAAATCAGGGTCAGGTATAGGGAGTTCAATAAGAAATACTGTACCGCTAGATGACTCATTGCTAGTAAACGAAATATAACTCACTGTACTTGGCACAGATACGTCATCGTAGGCATCAAATGAAATGCTACCTTCTTGTGAAAGTAATACCTTACTAATGTCTATTTCATCAACGGCTGCTCTAAAAATGAGTGTTTCTGGGTTAACAACTTCAAAGTAGTCTGTGGAAAGAAGTGTTACACCAGCAACAGTTGTTGGACTGGTTGTAAGAACTCCAGCGAAAGGAGCAGTAAGTTTTGTGTTTTGAATGGCTATATCACGGATTTCAACGTCCAGCACTTCATTAGTGAGGTCGTATTGTTGTTGTTCTATAGATCTAGATTCTGTGGTGTCCAAAGCACGATACTCAATATCATCTTGTGTTTCTTCCCAGTCTAGGCGTTCTTTCATGTATAAATTGAGGTCTTGTTGGAGCTGTTTTTGTAAACTTGCTGCATCAATGGTGGCAAGAGTTTGCCATTTTTTTACCCAATCACCTGCTTGTGCACCAATGTAGGTTGCTTTACCTCCTGCAATAAAACGAAGACGAGCTTTTTCTTTGGCATCAACCACGCCAGAAACTTCTAAGGTTTGGACGAGTTCTTTGCGCTCAGGTTTAGTGAACGTTTGTTGTGGGGTGCCATTTGCTTTTGCATTAACAAAGTAGAAGCCGGCAGTAATCATTAGTATGGCAACTAACCCCAACAGTTTCCAACGCTTTTTGACAACACCAAAGAAACCAGTAACTTGGTTTTTCATAAGATGTAGTTTAGCACTAAGTAGCTGCTTTCACTAGCAGATGTGTAGTATATAATTGCAGCGTTACTACCATGATGAGAGCCGATAGCTCAGTTGGTAGAGCGGTAAGCTTATACCTTACTGGTCGGGGGTTCGAGTCCCTCTCGGCTCACAATAAAGTAAATCCCTTTCAGAAATAGTTTGTCGAATTCCTATAAAGATAGGTGCTATCATATTTTTATGATTGAAGGCGTTGTTTTCCCCCCCAGATGAGGCTAGATCTAGTGTAGATGAACAGCAGAATAAAAAGTCCCTGTCTTCAATTTTTTTAGTACTATTACAATTGTTCTCAATAAATCATTTAGACCAGCTGAATTTTTTGGAGAAAGTGATATTTAGATGCAGTTATGAGTGAACAAAGAGTAGAACTTCCAAAGTACACCTTTTCTAAAGGTTCAAAGCTCACTGATGAGGAGATGACAAGGCTAAAAAGTACTTTTAATTCTTACAAAAGTGAAAAACCTGTTGAAACACAACATATTCCATTTGAACTTGGGCTAAAAGCGCGTCAACTTTCAAGGTCTCAGTTACATTGGTGCCGTGATATTTTGCAGGTTGATGTAACAAAAAGGTATCCAGATATAAGTAAGATGTTTTTTTTCTCTAAAACAAACTTTGAGATGTATAGTGCACTCCTAGGGAGGAAAATGCCATTGGCTGCCCATATAGCACCGTACAACGAATTTCACTTTGTTGAAAAAGAGCGTCCTCAAGAACTACTTAAAAGTATTGCTCACGAGTTTATTCATGCGCTCTCAACTGTAAAACTTCGTACTTCTGTATTTAAAAAAGATAATGGTGATAGGGTAGTTGTTGTTGGAAAGCCATATACCTATGGGTATGAAAACACGAAAAATGGCACCTTTTTTGCGTTGAACGAAGCAGTTACAGAAATGCTAAACATAGAGATATTGGATGATATGAGAAAAAGTGGAAAACCAGACTACTTGTCAGGAAATACTATTGGATATGGTCATTTAGTTATTTTTCTTGATGCACTAATTGAAATGACTGCAGATATTTCGGGTAAGTCACATAGAGAACTACGACACAGTCTTTATCGTGGGTACCTACAAGGTGATCACAGTAGTCTAAGGATTTTTTCGGATACCTTTGGTACAAAATCAGTGTCCTACCTCGCAGCACTAGATAAGCAGCATTCCTCTTGGTGGCACGTTAAAAAAGTAGCCGAGATATTTGGCTTAGATGTCGATCAACTTGAAAAAAAAGTGGAGTTGTACGTGGAGCAAAAAAAATCAGTTGAAATCATGGGTAATGTCGAAATAAACAGCAGTGCTGCAGTAATTGTCTAAACTTCACTTATAAGCTAAGTAACATAGTCACACATTTCTTGCCCATGCTACACTAAAATCTATGAACAAAACCGAACTTGAAAATCAAAAAGTAATAGAGCGGTTAATTAAATGTATTAACGATCGCGACGTTACGGTTATGGACGAGCTATTTCATGAAGACGCAGTGATGGATTGGCCGCAGTCTGGAGAAAGAATAGTTGGGGCAAAGAACAGAAGATCAGTATATGGTGCGTTTCCACAACTTCCCACAATTACTCCAAGAAGAATGGTAGTCAATGGAGATTTAGTAGTTGCCGAAGCAACCCTAGATTATGGATCTCCGGTTAAATACAAATGTGTTTTTATCTTTGAGTTTCGCAATGGAAAAATAGCAACGGAAACAGCATATTGGAGTGAACCGTTTGATGCTCCTAAGTGGAGAGCGAAGTGGGTTGAGAAAAAATGAGAGTATGCTTAATTTGACACTCCCACTTGCAAACCACCTATAAAGGTGAGTACTATTAGGTAGTGAAAAATAGTATCAAAACTAAATCCTGCTCGGTAGTTTTTTCTGTTGCTTTAGCACTTTTTTTTGTTGGTGCTTTCTTTGTTTTTCCTCAAGCAGCACAAGCTGCACAACTAAATGAAACATTTATTAGACTTTCTCGTTTAAGTGACGCTACTACAACTGGTGGTACAGTTTGTGTAAAGATGGCTACTACTGCTGGTACAGATGCTAAAGTTAAAGTTACTTTCCCAACTGGATTTACGGTTAACTCCACTGCTAGCAACTGGACTGTTACCACAACTAACCTTCCTGCAGGCGCTTCAGCTATGCCTGGTATCGCTACTGCTACAGGTGTGAGTAGTCAAACAGTTACGTTCCCAATAACAGATATTTCTTCAAATAGTACACTCTATTGTTTTAACTTTGCAGCTAGTTCAACACTTACTACTCCATCAGCAGCTGATAATTTAACGGGTAGTGTTTCAGTCACTACAAGTGCAGATGCAGAAATTGACGGCGGTAACTATGCATTGTCTATAGTTGCTGACGACCAAATTGTAATCACCGCTACAGTGCCTTCAATCTTTAGTTTTGCACTGGGTGGTAATACACAAGCTTTAGGGACGCTATCTACAGGTTCTGTTACTTCAGGAGGTGGTGTTACAGTTACTATTGAAACAAATGCTGGAAATGGCTGGTTGGGGTGGGTACTTAGTGCTAACGCTGCACTTAACTCTGCTTCAACTGGTGACACCATTGCGACAACAGGTACGGTGAATGATACACCAGACTCGGTATCTGCTGGAACCGAGGGGTATGTGCTCGATGCAGACTTAACAACAGACTCGGCAACAGGTGGTACTGGTACAGTAACCATTGATGCAGAGTACCTAGGTACCACAACTTCTATGGGTGGTGCTCTTTCTACTACTTTTACTGAGTTTGCAACAGCAACCGGTCCTACAGATGGTGACGTTATTACACTCATTCCAAGAGTTGCAATTAGTGCTCTCACACAAGCTGCCACTGACTATACCGATACGTTAACTGTGGTAGCTGCTGGTAACTTTTAGTATCTATTCCTTTTTTGTCTCTCTTGTCCTCTGTGAGTTGCTGTCATACTATGCATGTATGTCATTTTTTCTTAAGAGGAAGGTAGTGGTAGGCTTGTTGTTAGCAGTTGTTGTTTTGCTATTGCAAGCAACAGTGATTCAAGCACAGGAGACTACTCAAGCAACTGATGCAGCAGAGGTATTTGTACCAGAACCCAATACTAATGCACTAACACTGACCCTTTCACCCATTTCGCTACTACTAGAAACAGACCCTGGTGTTCCCGTTACTACGTCATTTCAGGTACTTAATAACAGTGAAGAGGTCGAGTACCTTAAAGTGACCTTGCTTAAGTTTGAGGCAGACGAAACAGGCAGCGCCCCGGTAATCTTACCTTTTCAAGTTGAAGACGAATACCAAAAATGGTTAACAGTTTCACCTCAGAAGTTTGAAGTAGAGCCAAATACGTGGAAGACACTAACTGTGCAGTTCGAACCACCTGCAGAAGCGGCGCTGTCGTACTACTACGCCATAATGGTTACTCGTCAGGTTGATCCGGTTGCAGTTGCTGGTGAGACAACAGTGTTGGGCGCACCCGCTTTATTGGCACTTACAACGGTGAGGTCACCGCTTGCAAAACAAGAGTTGCAGCTTAAGCAGTTTGCAGTAACAAAACGGATATATGAATTTTTACCCGTAGAGTTTGAAATTACCGTACAAAATACTGGGAACATACACTTAGCTCCTATTGGGAATATTTTTGTGAATGATGCAAAGGGTGGAGATGTCGGCCAGCTATACTTAAACAAGGCTAATGGGCTTATTTTGCCTGGTTCTACTAGAACTTATACACTCACCTGGGATGCGGGTTTTCCCTTTTTTGAGTTAGTAAAAGAGAATGGACAAGTTGTTTTAGATAACAAAGGGCAACCAAAGCACAAACTCACTTGGGATCTTTCAAAAGCTAATTTGCTAAGAATGGGGCAGTTTGAAGGACATTTGGTATTTATATACGATAATGGTGAGAGAGATGTGCCAACAGAGGCAACAGTATCTTTTTGGGTGATTCCTTGGAGAATCTTGGCTGTAGCGAGTGTGGTGGGGTTGCTAGTGCTACTTGGCATTGTGTTACCAGTTATTTCGCTTATCAAGAGAGTCAAACATGGTAGTCGTTCCTCGCAAAAAAAATAAAGTAAGTACATTTGTACTCACAATACTTTGTGCTTTTTTAACACATAGTTTGTTTGTTAAAAGTGCGGCTGCACAAACAGCAACAGGGTATACCATTGATCCAGCATATCAAGAAGTGGTGATTGAAGCTGATGAACCAGAAAAAGCTGTGGTTACAACCACCGTTACCCTGACTAATTCCACGCCAGAAGCAGCCACTTTTGAAGTGTTTGCAATTGAGTTTCCTGACACCCAGCATTTTGGTTCGTTTCAAAATACTGATTTTACTACTATAGCTAGACAAGAAGTTCTTGCGGTTAGGTTTAATGCAGACCGTTTTGTGGTGTCAGCAGGTGGCACCCACACAGTAACCTTGCGAATAGAAAACAGAACGGATTTACGGCCTGGAGGGACATATGTTTCTATTATTTTGCGGCAAGTTGTGCAACCTGCAGCTGGGGTGCAGCCAGTAGTTCCCGCATTAGCTTCTCAATTATTGATTAGAAAAAAAGGTGGAGAGGTGAGGAATATGTCACTTACCAAAGTAACTGGTATAGGTAGACTTGTACAAACAGATACTCCAGCAACACTATCACTCATTTTTATGAACGAAGGTAACGTACACCTAGTTCCACGTGGGTCGGTAGTGATCACTGATTTGTTAAATAGAGTAGTGGCTCAAGGGATAGTAAATGATGGTTCGCTCTATGTATTACCTGGAAGACAACGCGTTATTCCTGTTACCCTTGCTAGAACTCAGGCTGTAATTCCACTAGTGCCATTGACACTAACAATTAGTGGTTCAGCAGAGTCTACAAACTATACATACGAACAAAGTTTGATTGTGATACCACTTTGGCTTATTGGATTGGTGTGTGTGTTTGCTATAGTTCTAGTAGCTAGAGTTATATTTAGGTCCTACAGTAAGAAAAAAATTGCAAAGGAATTGCCTCATGTCCCCCAACTATAAAAAGGTAGTTGCGTTGTTATGTGGAGCAGCTTTTGTTGGCTTACTGCTAATCGGATACCAGTGGTTGCAACAGCCCGTAGCTGGCACTATACGTGAGGCCCAACAGGAGCCACAAACTACCCAGCCAAGCAGTACAGAAGTAGAAAATGATTGCTTTACTGCGAAACTTTCTGGCATTACTTTTCTTAAGCAAGAAACAACAGAAGTAGGTTGTGTAGTGCGGGCTAAAGTGTTGAAGCCCACTGCTCAGGTGACCATCTCATATACAAGTAAACCAGCTGTGTCACTTGATGAAGAAACAGGCGTAACATTACGACGCTCGGATACCAAGTACACTGCGATAGCTTCACCATCAGTACTACCTCTTGGAGTATCACAAAGTAGTGTGTTTGTTAGTGATGAGGATATTACTGGATTTTTTTATACAACCAGGCAAAGGAATTCTCGTAGTATCCATACATAGCTTTGCACGCATTAGTCCTGAAATAGAACAGCAATTTGCGCAGTTCGTTGCTGCAGTTTCGTGGAAGTGACTATAATGAAAGTAATGTTCAAGCGTCCATTAGTATCACTGCTCTTTTTTTTGCTCGTCTTTCCAGCAAGTGATACATATAGTTTGAAATCATTTAGCTTTGGAAGTGGCGGGGGAACAGCTGCTTCGGACACGTATTCTGGAGAATTTGTGTCGGGTGAAGTTGCTGGTAGACCTGCTGATGGTTCAACCTATGATTTGTGGCCAGGTATGGTATTTACCCAATTTGCAAATGTACCACCAGCACCGACGTTTACAAACCCAAGTAACTACTTTAATAAATTACCCATTATTATTCAAACCGCCGGTAACTCTACAAACACTAAGTTTGCTATAGCTATTTCTACGGATAACTTTGCTACAGAGACAAATTATGTACAATCTGATAATACAATTGGGGCAACACTTGGTGCAGAGGATTGGCAAACCTATGCAAATTGGGGTGGAGGCAGTGGCGAGTTTATTGTGGGTCTTTCACCAAGCACAACGTACTCTGTTAAGGTAAAAGCAGAGCAGGGACTGTACACTGAGGGACCTTGGGGGCCAGTTGCGTCTGCAGCAACATCTGGTCTTTTGCTTTCGTTTGACATTGATGTTAGTGCTAGTAACGAAGAAACCGCCGCTCCCTACACGCTTAGTTTAGGCTCGCTTGCTTCTGGCTCGGTGGTAACAAGTGCAAGTAGTGTGTGGGTAGATTTAACCACAAATGCAACGGCTGGTGGTTCGGT
>CAZMZI010000025.1:7329-11994 GCA_964570775.1 uncultured Pseudomonadales bacterium
TTTGTGGTAAAAGCTAAATCAAAAGCTATCACACCAGCTGCAACTGATTATACAGAGACACTCACTTTGATAGCTGCTGGATCGTTTTAATTTTCTTCAAGTCTTTCGGTGTTTATTTGCCTGTGATTTCAGGCGTAATTTTGTTACGCTAATAAAGACATAATGCCTAAAAGAAGCCACTCATTACGAGCCTGGTTGTTGTTTGTATGCAGCAAGATTTTTCTTGGTGTAGCTGTTTTTGCGCTAGCTGTAAATCCAGTATTTGCTGCAGTAGGCATAAATGAACAGATTCATTTCTAGGGCAAAGTAGTTAACACAGACGGAACGAATGTCACCGATGGAAATTACACCTTTGAGTTTAAAATCTACACGGTAAGCAGTGGTGGCGTTGCAGTGTGGACAGAAACGCGGAATGCTGGCAATGTGGTGGCAGTTGATGATGGAGTATTTAGTGTTGATTTGGGTTCAGTAACGGCTCTCCCTGGTTCCGTGGACTTCAACGGTGATACTTTGTACTTAGGTGTCAACTTTAATGGCGACGGTGAAATGACACCTAGAATTCGGTTAACAGCTGTTCCCTATGCTCACAATGCAGCAAAGGTGAGTGGATTGACTGTTACTGACACAACGGGCACGCTTACCATTCCAGATGGTACCACTATTGAGTTTTCTGGGGCAAATAACTTAACTTTAACAACATCTGGTGCTACAAATGTTACCTTGCCCACAACTGGAACGTTGGCAACACTTGCGGGCAGTGAGTCGCTCACTAACAAAACCATTGGATCAACGGGCTTGGTTTTTTCTGGTGCAACCACAGATATTGACACAGCCGCTGCAGAAGGACTTGCTTTGCAAGGACGTGCAGCTTCATCCTTTGTGACAACAGCAGGAGCAATTACGTTTCAGGCTGCAGGTACAGGAACAGTAAGTACAATTCAAATTGGTGCTGGTGGTGTTGGCTCTACAACGCCAGACTACTTAGCGCTCGATGTTAAAAGTGATACCGGTGATCCAGCTGGCGGTGCGGAAGGGTACATTTACTACAATACTTTTGACAACGTGTTTCGGTGCTACCAAAATACAGGTTGGACAAACTGTATTGGGGGCGGTGGGGCCCAAACACCATGGACGAGTGATATAGACGGTGATGGATATGATTTAAGAGATTTGTCTAATTTGGAGTTTAGAGAAACGACTGGGGCACCAGCAGGTACGGTTATTAGTGCATATAGCGACAATACCGGTGATCTTAATTTAAATGTACTCACAGGAAAATCATTGAATGTTCAAGTAAATGGAACTGATGAGTATACTTTTTCAAGCACAACACTAGATGCTGCAGCAAATACCATTCAAACAACTGGCTCCGTACTGGGCAATGCCATAGATAGAACAACTGCTGGAGCGCTTACCATTGGAAATACTACGGCAACATCTGTTTCAATTTGTAACTCTGCAGACTGTGACACCATAACCATCGGAACTAACACGGACGCTGATGCTATCACAATTGGTGACACACTTGATGGTCTTACTATTGCTAGTACAGCATTTAACGTAAATAGCAGTGGTGCAGTGAGTGGTGTGACAACATTAGCAAGTTCTGGCGACTGGACATGGAGTGCAACAACGCCCTCAATCACCATTAATGCAGCAGAAACATTTACCGTTGGACCATCAGGTGGTGATACTTTTACTGTTAATACTTCTGGTTCGTTGGTAAGCTTCTTGGATGGCAGTGGAAATGGATTTACTTTTGATGCAGATACTGGCCCAGTGTATGCAGGTACTGCGCGAGTAGCTAGAAAAGCAATTCTTTCTCCAGAATATCCAGGTGCAGTTGTTACTGGTGATGGAAGTAGTAACACGGGAACACTTACCACAGATTTTTGTGAGCAAGGTGCGAGTGCCGATGTGCCAAACACAAATACAACCATTTGTGATACCAGTGGTGATATTCACAACTACTACCAATGGGGAACAAACCAAGGCAGTGTGCAAGACTACGATATTTGGGTACGGTGGCGTGTGCCAGATAATTTTGCAGCTTGGGACTCTAATCCTGTGCAAGTGTATGGGAGAAGGACAGATGCTACCAACAATGCAGTAACCGTATATGTATATGATACTGCCAGTGCACTTAATAACGCTGGTGGTACGCAGGTGGCTGGAACTGCCTGGACGCAAACAGCGGTATCACTTTCAGGTGGTACTTGGACAGCAGGATCGTATGTGACAATTAGAATTGTACTTGCTGCTGATACAGGTGGAGATAGAGTGCAAGTAGGTGAGATTAACTTAAACTACTTAAGCAACAACTAGTATGAAAAAAGTTGTATCGGTTTTACGAGCGTGGAGGAGGAGACAAAGAGTACTTGGTAGATGGGTGCGGTTTTGTCTACTCACTACCTTGGTGTTATCAAACACCTTGTTTGGTTTTCCTATCGATTTACTTTTGCAACAGCTCCCATTGCCTATGGCGCAGAAAATAGTTGGGGAGGTGCAAGCAAATACAAATACCTATGATTTCAGCGATTGTAGTACCACTTGTGATACTGATGCTGGTTGGTATGCATCGGGTGATGACGTTGACGTGTTTCCCTTTGCTGGTGTAACGGCTAATAGGAATACTCATACTGAGGTTGCTGATGCAGACTACTCAAACCTTGCTTCATCTAATGATGGAAGATACTCACCTACAAATCCAAGTACTGGTGACCAAAACTTGGTTTGGATGGAAATGACAGTTACAGAAGATCCTGCCACCATTGGCAAGCTTGAGTTTACGTTTGAAGGGTCTACGGCAACAACAGCTTCACCTTTCTTAATGTATATCAAGACATCTGCAGGTGCATATGAAACGGATGCTTCTTGGACAGTGCTTTCAGGTAGTACCACCATTGCTGCAGGTACAGAGACAACAATAACTAGATTTATTACAGATGACCAAGTTGAAATTGATGACTATTTTGATGGTAGCAATAAAATAGTGTGGGCTGTGTACCAAAGTACTTCTGCGTTAACGCTTAGCGTTGACTACGTAAAAATGGATGTTACTTACACCCCTGTACAGCAAGAAGGATACAGATTTAGAGCAGATGATGGTAATGAAACAGCAGCAACTTGGGTGGCTGCTCAGGATACCGCCATTACTAGAGCATCTGCTACCAATACACGCTTACGTACATTGGTCAACTCAACGGGTGCAGCAGATCCAGATACCAGTCAGTACCAACTAGAATATAAAAGATCTTCAGATAGTACCTACTATCCTATTGCTGGTGCGGCGACTGATGTAACGCCAACGGTGCAAACCCGGTCTAGTGGAGCCTCAACGGCTGTAAATGCAACTTCCCATGTTATTACTATGCCTTCAGGCATTACTGCTGGTGATTTACTCATTATTGTATTTTCAACAGATGGTACGGCAGACGTTTCTATCACTGCGGGAGATTGGATTAAGTTAGATCAAGAAACAGGCACAGGTGTATCTAGTGCCGTTTTTTATAAATTTGCAGCAGGCTCAGATACAGCAACAGTTACTACTGGATCAGAGCAAACTTCTCACATTGTGTTTCGTATTAGTGGTGCGTCTGTACCCTATATTGCACAGGCAAATGGCGACAGCACCAATACTAATCCACCAGATTTAGATACAGGAACATCTAGAAATTATTTATGGATTGCTACAGCTACCCATGACTCTACCGTCGTAGCAAGTGCGGCTCCAACAAACTATGCAACGCTCACCACACAAGCTGCAGCGGGTACTGCAGGCGCGTCAACAAGTACCGCAGAGCGTTCACTCACTGCATCTAGTGAAAATCCTGGAACATTTACAAGTAGTACCGAACAATGGACCTCTTTTACTATTGCAGTGCCATCTAGCAGTATGGGAATAAAAGCTGGTGGTGCAACACCAGCTCAGTCAACAACTTCAATGTCAATTGCGTATCCTGTTGGTATAGAAAAAGGTGATTTATTAGTGATGGGTATTGCAAATAAACATACTCCAAATGGTCCAAGCACGCCTTCTGGTTGGACAGCACCATCTAATAACCAGGCATCAGGAACTTCAGGTGCGGATGGGTTAGACACAGGTAGCGTGTATGCTACCGTTTTTTATCGAATTGCTGATGGTACGGAAAAAGGCAGTTTTACGGTTTCTATACCTTCTGCTAATGCTACAGTTGGCAGAATTTTGGCATATAAAAGGGAGGTTGGCAAAGAATGGAGCCTTGCCGCTGCAAATGGGTCGGACACAACGGTTAATACTACGTGGTCTGTCACCGCAGGCAGTAACCCAGGTATTATTGCAGGTGATATGGTTCTTGCCGTTTCTGCCATTAATTCCGACCCGTACTCATATAATGCCCAGACTATGACGGCTACTGGTGTTACATTTGATACAGCTGAAAAAGAAATATCTGAAACTGGTACTACCTCAGGTAATGATGCAGAAGTAGTGTTTTCAAATCATTTTGCAATTTCAGGTACAGCATCTGCTGCACCGGTATATACCATGACTGTTTCGAGTTCTGCAACAAATGCCCCAGTGGGAGCCACTATTTTTTTTAGGGTGCGTCAGGTAACAGCCCCTATTACTTTATCTGCTAGCACAAACATTACAGCTAGCGGAGATAATACCACTGCACAACTTAC
>CAZMZI010000026.1:0-11248 GCA_964570775.1 uncultured Pseudomonadales bacterium
TATCAGGACATGGCTATTTTGTATCGCACCAACGCACAATCCCGTGAGTTCGAAGAAGCATTTATCACCGCTGGCATTCCTTACAAACTTATTGGTGGCACCAAATTTTATGAGCGTAAAGAAGTTAAAGACGTCATTGCATACTTGCGGTATGTACTCAACTCTAAAGACATAGTCAGTTTTAACCGCATTGAAAAACTGGGAAAACGCCGCCTTGCCAATCTTAGTGAGTGGGCAAGAAATCAGAACCTTTCCCAGCTGACCGAGCAAGAACCTAAAGAGGTACTTAAAGCCATTTTAGAAGTAACCGAGTATCTTGATAAATTTGCCACAGATACAGAAGAAAATTTGCAAAGAACCAGTAACGTCCAAGAGTTACTCAACGTGGCAGCACAGTTCCAAACCCCTCACCAATTTTTAGAAAATGTGGCACTTATTCAAAATGACTACCTCATGGACGGCCAACAAGAACAACAAAACGCAGTAAGTCTGATGAGTTTCCATGCTGCTAAAGGGTTAGAGTTTGCCGTAGTCTGCATGGTAGGTATGGAGGACGGCTTGCTTCCTCACAGTCGGTCACTGTTCGACCCAGATCAAATGGAAGAAGAACGCCGCCTCTGCTACGTGGGAATCACCAGAGCAAAATCTAAACTCTATATCACGCACGCGCGTACTCGGTTCCAGTTTGGCACTACCACTGGGGCAATAAGAAGTAGGTTTGTAGGGGACATCTCGCCACAACTAATTGAGTTCCTGGGCGGTGGTTCAAATAGCTACAATCCACGTTATCAAACTCAAAAAACACCGGCATATAGTGAAAAAAGGCGTTACATACCAGTCGATGAAGACATGGCAGAAGGTGTGCTGTCTGGTGAATTTGATATAGATAGTTTCATAGATAGCTAAACCGCTCTAGATTCCATATAATGAGGCCATCATGTTGATTAGAGAAGTTAGACCAGAAGAAAAAGAAGCATACAACAAAGTTGTACGCCACCCACTGCAAACCTGGGAATGGGGCGAGTTTAGAAAAACAACAGGAGTTAACGTTGATCGTTTGGGCTTCTTTGAAAACGGCGTACTGCAAAGGGGACTACAAGTTACTTTTCATCCCATTCCGTTATTTGGACAAAATGTGGGCTACTTTCCAAAAGGCGACATGCCAGATGATGAACAGATCGCTGCGCTTAAAGAACTTGCAACTAATCGAAACGCTCTTTTTGTAAAACTCGAACCCAACATTGCACAAAAAGTGGGTACACCATCTGCGCATAACCACATTAAAGACTTTTTAGAGAAACATGGAGCTGTGCCTGGCAGGCCACTGTTTACGAAATACACGTTTCAACTTAACCTCACTCCACCAGAAGAAAAATTGTTTGAAAATCTCGAAAGCAAAACTCGCTACAACGTCAACCTCGCTCACAAAAAAGGAGTGCAAATTTTCGAGAATACGACCAAAGAGGGTATGCAAGAGTACTGCGCCATTTTATCCGAAACAACCAAAAGACAAGGTTTTTACGCCCACAATGAAAAATACTTTTCTGCTATGTTTGAACAGCTAGCACCTTCTGGAATGCTCAAAATTTTCAACGCGGTGTATGAAGGCAAAGTGTTAGTTTCTTGGGTCATGTTCATACACAATGGCATACTGTACTATCCCTATGGAGCAAGTCGTAGGGAACACCGTGATGTCATGGCTAGTAACCTACTGATGTGGGAGATGATTCGCTTTGGCAAAGCCCAAGGCTGTACCGTTTTTGACATGTGGGGTTCTCTTGGTCCAGAACCAAATGCAAGTGACCCTTGGTTTGGATTTCACCGTTTTAAAAAAGGTTATAACGGTGACTTAGTCGAGTTCTTGGGTACCTACGACCTTGTTGCTAACCCAAGCCTCTATGGCATATTCAAAATCACCGATGACCTACGCTGGAAGTGGTTAAGACTAAAAACCAAATTGCATATATAATACGTAGCCAATAAGCACATTGGCACGAGACCGAAAGGAAAACTATATGGCTGCACCACGATTTAAACGAATTCTACTTAAAGTAGGCGGAGAATCGATGATGGGCGACAGGCCATATGGAATAGACCCCAAAGCAGCACTAGAAGTTGCAGAAAAAATTAAAGAGGTGTACACCAAACACGTCGAGATTGCGGTGGTCATAGGTGGTGGAAACATTTTTCGGGGAGTGGCTGGTTCCAAAAATGGTATTGACCGCGCTACAGCTGATTACATTGGTATGATGGCCACCGTCATGAACGGCTTGGCACTGCAAGATGCACTAGAAAAGGTTGGCGTACCAACTCGTTTGCAATCTGCTCTACAAATGCCAGCTGTTGCTGAAAGCTTTGTACGTCGTAAAGCCATTCGTCACATGGAAAAGGGAAGAGTAGTAATCTTAGGGGCAGGTACCGGTGTACCATATGTAACAACTGATACTGGCGCTTCACTACATGCACTCGAGTTACAGTGTGATGTACTTATGAAAGCCACCAAAGTTGACGGTATTTACAACAAAGATCCAGAAAAACATCCAGACGCCAAACGCTACAGAACCATTAGCTTTAAAGATGCTATTGAGATGGATGACGTACAAGTCATGGACACCGCAGCCTTGGCTATGTCAAAAGAAAATGATATGCCTGTTATGGTGTTTGAGCTTTTCAGAAGTGACAATCTCATCAAAGCTGTTGAAGGTGACGACATTGGCACCTACGTTTCTAACGAAGTTACCACAGAGTTGGCATAACACAACCCCTTTTATACTTTCTCTTTTACCTCTCTGTAGTTCTAGGCTATACTGAGTATACGTTCTCCGTAAGAGAACTCTGTGTATATCTCGAAAGGACACTATGAACACTTTTGGCATTAATGGTTTTGGAAGAATTGGCAGAACAAGTTTTAGAGTATGGTGGACTAACCTAAAAGACCAAGTAGACCTCAAAGTAATCAACACTTCTGGCTCAATGGAAATCGAGCAGTGGGCACACCTGCTCAAGTATGACTCCAACTACGGTGTGTTTGCAGAAAGTATTACTGTTGAACGTATCCAGTCACGTAAAGAAGTTACCGATACAAATCCTATTTTAGGTAATCTCAAAGTAGGCGACAGGACCATAGTGGTTACTGCACAAAAAGATCCAACTCTCATCCCTTGGGGTAAATTTAATGTTAATACCGTCATCGAAAGCACTGGTGTGTTTACCAGTGAAGAAAAAGCAGCTCAGCATTTTGCCGGTGGAGCAAAGAACGTGGTTATTAGTGCACCTGCAACAGGTGGCCAAGTAAGTACCAGCGTACTTGGGGTAAATAACTTTGATAAAAACATACATGTATTTTCAAATGCATCTTGTACAACCAACTGTGTAGCTCCAGTGGTGCTGTTAGTTCAAAAACACTTTGGCGTAGAAAAAGCCCTTCTTACCACTATCCATTCATATACTGATGATCAGAACGTACAGGACAACTCACATAAAGACATGCGTAGAGCCAGAAGTGCAGCAGAAAACATCATCCCAACAAGCACTGGTGCTGCCATTGCCACCACCGAGATCATCCCAGAAATTAAGGGCAAGTTTGATGGCTTAGCAATTCGCGTACCAACACCAGTTGGCTCACTTTCAGACATAGTGTTTGTCACTTCACGTGATGTCACCATTGAGGAAGTAAATACTATGCTCGAAGAAGAGAGTAAAAAGCCAGAGTGGCAAGGCATTTTAGCCGTTACCCACGATCCAGTGGTTTCTTCAGACATAGTTGGTAGAGCAGAGTCTTCAATTGTAGACCTTTCACTCACCAATGTTATGGGTGGTAACCTCTTGAAGATTATCAGTTGGTACGACAATGAGTGGGGATACTGTAATCGACTTATCGAACAGGTTGGTAAAGTAAGCTAACTGCTCAAAAATCTATCTATCTAAATGTCACGATCTGTGTAAGCTATTGCAACTATAGTTGTTGGTATGGTTTCTCGTACCTATACCGCCGCAATGGTTGGAGTAACTCCCACAAAAATTCAGGTTGAAACCGAAACAACCCCTGGGATTCCAACTCTTGTTTTTATTGGACTTGCAACTAAAGCTGTAGAGGAAGCTAGAGAGAGAATCACCTCATCTCTTGCACACTGTGGCGTACGGCTCAAAACTAAACGAACCGTTGTGAACTTAGCACCTGCAGATCTCCAAAAAAAAGGCAGCAGCTTTGAACTTGCCATTGCCATGAGTTTGTTGCAACTCCAGGGACTGGTGGTTGAAAACTCAGACAAAACACTGTTCTTAGGTGAGCTTTCTTTAGATGGACAACTCAGACCCTGCCGGGGTGTACTTCCCATTGCACTTGCAGCACCCCGCATGGGGTTTACCCGGATTGTGCTACCAACAGAAAATGTCAGTGAAGTTCCTAGTGGCCTGTCTCTCACCGTACACCCTGTCTCCAATCTACAAACGGTGATGGAGAGTTACGCCCAAAAAAAGCCACTTCCCATTGCTTACCTACAAAAAACGTCTGCACACACAGAGCAGCACACCACACTCTTAGAACACATACATGGACAAGAGCATGCAAAACGTGCACTCATCATTGCTGCAGCTGGAAGACACAACCTTATGCTCTGTGGCTCACCAGGGTCAGGTAAAACGCTATTAGCAAACGCAATCCAGTGTCTTTTGCCACCACTTAGTTACGAAGAGAGTATAGAGGTTTCTACCATCTACTCTGTTGCAGGTAAACTCCGTTCTTCCCTTATAACTCAGAGACCTTTTAGAGCACCTCACCATACCATTTCTCATACTGGTCTTGTTGGAGGTGGTGCACATCTCCTCCCTGGAGAGATTTCTCTTGCGCACTGTGGGACCCTTTTTCTAGATGAATGTACAGAGTTTAAAAAACAGATCTTAGATACACTCAGACAGCCACTAGAAAGCGGCACCATTACCATCACAAGGGCAAACGGAAGTGTCACACTACCTGCCCGATGTTCACTTATTTTGGCACTCAATCCCTGTGCGTGTGGACATGCATACTCTGCTACCAAGCAGTGCACATGTAGCAGAGCCACAAAAGAACAGCACCAAAAGAAAATCAGCGGTCCTTTACTGGATAGAATTGACTTGAGTATCAAAATGGTGGCTGTTCCGGTACAAGAGCACCATTCACAAGCATCATACCTGCCCAAAAGTAGTTCTACCTTGGCATTACAGCAAGTGGTTGGCGCACATGCTCTTCAGGAGTCACGCTTTAAAAATGCACCACTCCGTTGCAATACTCAACTGGACTCAAAAACAGTACCACTGTACTGTAGCCTTAGTCCTTCTGCAGAAGGACTACTACAAAAAGCAGCAAACAAACTTGCTCTCTCAGCCAGAGGGTATTACAAAACCATTGCCGTTGCTCAAACTATTGCAGATTTGGAAAAATCAGCTCATATTACGGCAGATCACATTGCAGAAGCATTGCAATATCGCATACAATCGCAATACTAAAGGTGAGCACACTCTATGGCAGTATCTCTAACCGTTCGAAGTATAGCGCTTTTTTTTCTACCAATTGGTCTGGCTACCGTACTGCTTAGTGCTGGATACATAGCTATCTCATTACAGTCTCAAACTAAGAGTGACACTTCTGTAAGTACAAGCCCCCCAACTTCAACACCCCAACCAGAATCAACACAAAGTGCTAACGTACTGGGCGCAACTGAAGCCAACATAACGGTGCCAGAAACTCCAACCATTTCAACAGAAAAACTATTCTTACTAGTCAATGCACATAGAGTAGAACATTCACTTCCAAAGGTAACACTACACCCAAAGTTACTTGCATCTGCACAACTAAAGCTTAACGATATGCTCGAAAAAAAATACTATCAGCATCAAGACGAAAACCAACAAACAACCTGGGAATTTTTCCAATTAGCTGGCTATCACTATGCATTGGCTGGAGAAAACTTAGCTTTTAACATTGGGAGCGAGTGGGACATCTTCACAGCTTGGAAAGAGAGTGAACAACATAACAGAGAAATGCTCAATCCACTGTACACAGACGTCGGATTTGCTGCAGACTGCAAAAGCATAAAGCTACCAAACTATAAATGCATTGTAGTGGCCCATTTTGGAAAACAGTAAACTACTCTGCTGTTTGTTTTTGTAAATTCTTATACCACTTATCAAGTAACTTCTGCACCAACTCTTTGCCACCAAGACCTAGTGCCAAACCAGCACCCAGTGACAAAGCGGTAACTAATCCCACAAAGAGAATGAGAATGAATTCGTTTGCAATTCCAAGCTCGGAAATAGCGGCCATGACTGAGATAGTCACTACCAAGTAACTTGCAACTTTACCAAACATACGTGAACTACTACCATCAATAGTTTTAAGAGCACCTTTAATAAGCGCCTCAACTAAGCCAGCAAGTAACACACCAAAGAAGAGTACGAACACAGCAGCCAAAATTCTTGGTAAGTACCCTAACACTCTATCTAGCAACTGCACTAAGGAATGTAATCCCAGCACAGAAACTACAGACTGCACAACAATGAGCATTATTAACCAGTACGCAACATTACCAGCTATTACTTCGATTTTTGTACTTAAGTCAGCATTTTCAAGAAAGTGCTCAATAGGTGTTTTCTTAACCGCTTTAGTTAAGTTTAAGGATTCAAAAACTTTAATTACTAACCCTCGTACAGCCTTAGCTATGAAACTACCAACAACCAGTAAGAAAAGTGAACCCAACAGTACTGGTAAGTAGTCGGCGAGCGTTCTCATTGTTTCTTCAACAAGTATACTGCTTGAACTCAGTAAAGAGGTGTACATAGGTTCTTTTCCTTAAAAACTAGCTTCACAGATATAGTAGCATGTTTTTTCTTGAGAATCACCAGGGGAGCATACTATTTTGCTGCAAAGATCATAAGCCGGATTCTGTATTTGATAGTGATCTATCTATGCCTGGGTCATTATCACCAGCTCGGTTAAGAGCTCGGGAATAGGTCCAATGTGGTGAATCTCGCCAGTTGCAGCAGGGAGGATTGCCGCTCTAATAACTCTTTCGAGCATTAGCACACCGCTTGGTCGTTTCACTCGGCGCTACCCGATTCGTCACTGTTGCTCTAACTGTCCTTGGTTATTGCTAACCAAGTCCCACACTTACTTCAATTGCTTGAACTCCATGTGGCACCCTCTATTCGGCTGTCCGGACTTTCCTCCATAAACCAAAGGTTTACGGCCACTATCTGATCTTTGCAGCCACTATAGTATACAAGACAAGAGCAAGTTAGGATTGGGCATGCCTGCCAGGCATGAAAAAAGTTGAGTAGGTAAGCCGAGCAACCACATACACTGGTATAGCTAGCAAAGCACCAATCATGCCACCAATTTTTAAACCAATCAAGATAGCTACTATAGAAATAAGTGGATTTACATTTGCACTAGCTGCAATAATTTTAGGGACCAATATATTGTTTTCCAGTTGTTGCACAATGATGTAAAAGAGTGCAACTACACCAGCACTAATAGGACCAAACGTTACATAGGCAATCACAACAGCTGGTACAGCAGAAATGAGCGGCCCCAAATTGGGCAGTATTTCAAAGATACCCGCAGTTAAACCTAATGCTAAGGCATAAGGAATTTGTAGCAATGATAACCCAATAAAGGTTACAACTCCCACAACTAACATCAAAACTGATTGTGCCCGCACCCAGCCACCGAGTTGTCTTTCAGCTTCATTCAAAAAATGTTCAAATTGAGCAATAACTTTTTTATCTTGAGTAAACCATCCTATTTTTGTATGGAGTTTGCCTCTTTCAAGCATTAAATAAAATGAAAGAACAAACAAGGTAACAAACGTAAACACACTGTTGAAAGCTGAATTAATAATAGTAACAACCACTGAGGCAGACTCTCCAACTCTTGAAACAAGTGTACTCATTTCCTGAAGTGTAAAGTTGATGTCGGTAAAATAGTCACTAAATCCAGGTAGGGAAAGCTTTTGAATAAAGCCAATAAACTGATGTGCTAAGGGGGGAATAACCAAACCAATAAAAAGCACAACAGACGATACTAACACTAAGTATGAAATAGCAATTGCAACCGGTTTTGGAACCTTTAGTTTCCTCTGTAAAATAGCAACCAGTGGATTGAGTGCTACAGTAAGAATAAAAGCTAAAAACAGCAAAACTAAAATATCTCTAATTAAAAATAGGAAATACCCACCACCCACTAGGACAGCAAGTAAGATAAACGAAAGTGGATCTATGGTAACCGCATGGCGATTTTTAAAGTATGCAAACATGGTGCTGTAAGTATACAGAACTCACAGGTGTACGTCATCACGCAATCAAGAGTACCTCAAGCACTTTAGAAAGCAGTTCCTTCACGCTTGTGCCAGACTCAAACCACGCAACAGTAGGCTGTGCATTCCACCATGTTTTTTGTCGCTTCGCATACTGGAGTTCGTGTAACGTCCAATCTTTTACCAGTTCTTCAAGCGTTTTTTCTTTACTCAAATACGCTTTCACATCACTAAAACCCAAACTTGAGGTAAGTTGTTGAGACAACTGGGGTTGTGTCAAACACTGTGCAACTTCTGCAACAACCCCTGCGGCTATACGTTCTTGCACTCTTGCTGCTATAGCTTTCTCCAACGCTTCAGGCAAGCTATGCAAGCCAAACACATGCTGAACAATCTGCAAACGCACTGGTGTATGGGAGATTGCTTGATATTTTTCAGGATACAGGGCAAACGCTCTGGCAACTTCAACAGCTCGCTGTAATCTCCGGGGGTTATTTCTATCAGAGTTATTCATTGCTGCAAATTTTTCTGGATTTTCCTTTTCAAGCACCGTTTGTAACTGAGCAACACTCATCTGTTGTGATTCCTGTCTCCACTCTTTATTTGGAGGCACCTCTAACTGCGAATCAGTAACAGTTAATTGCAGGTGGTACAAACCCGTTCCACCAACTACAAAAACGACAGCATCATGGCGAGCTGCTTCGTGCACTATCTCGAGTGTAAACTCACGAAACTGTGCAACCGACCACTCTTGGTTTGCATCCAAAATACCAACACCATGAAGTTGGAGCGTTTTGCGTGCATTGGTAAAAAAAGGAAAGGGTAGTGTATCCACACTTTCACTCTGTAAAGTTGCTGGTACATCAGCACCAGAAAGCAGTGGAATGTCTTTGTAAACTTGGCGTGAGTCTGCAGAAATAATCCACACCTGTCTGCCTGTCACTGTGGATATTTCGTGCGCCAAGGCAAATGCCGTTGCGGTTTTACCAGTGGCAGTTGTACCCACCAAGGAGATAAAGGGTATTTGTTTCATTACACAACATAAGGACGAACAGAAAGGTTGTCCTTGTTAATTATTTGATCTAGCACTTCCCAACGTCTTTTTTTCTCTACGTGGGGAATATCATCTGGATATATGCGCCAACTTGCCGTTCCTGGTCTTGGTGAGTACATGGCAACAAACCCAACCTTCCAGCCAATTTCTTTTGCAAGTGCTACAGTTTCATTAAACTCTTCTTCCGTTTCACCCGGAAAGCCAACCACAATGTCTGTACCTATCACAATTTTTGGATCAACAGCCCTGAGTTTCTCTACAATTTCTAAGTAACGAGCTTTTGTATATCCTCGGTTCATTCTATACAACACCGTGTCACTGCCAGATTGAATTGGCAAGTGGATAAAACGATCAATCTTTTTATTACTACCAATCTCGGCAATGAGTTCATCATGAAAATCCCAAGGATTGCTACTCATAAACCGCACCTTGGTAATTTCTGGAAATGCTGTAACTGCTTGTAACAACCGTACAAATGGAGGAGTACCGGTTGGAGTTAAGTACTGCGTTTGGTTATCTGGTAAGTCTTCTCTAGTAAACTCTTTCTTTTCCATGAGTAACTTGCGAAATCCAATTCCAAGTTTTTCAAGCCCCCACGAGTTCACATTCATACCAAGTAAGGTAATCTCTGTGTACCCTTTTGAAACTAAATCTGTCACTTCTGTGATAATCTCATCGAAAGATCGTGATTTTTCTCTGCCTCGAGAGTAGGGCACAATACAGTACGTGCAAAAGGAGTTGCATCCCACAGAAATGGGAATCCATGCATGTGAAGTATCCTTGCGTACCGTTGCTGCGTTAAATCCAACCTCATTTATTGGCAAAATTTCATCAATCATGGGCATCATTTTGTACAGCTTTTCATTGCCATGATGGACCATACATCCCGTTAAAATAAGCTTTGGTCGTTTCAGCCCTTTTTCATGAAAATACACCACAACTGCATGCATGAAGCCTCTTGCTCTGTCTTCAGCACGCTGACGCACTGCACACGTATTGATAATCAGCTCATCACAAGTCTTCCAATCTTTAGCAACTTCATAGCCTCGGGCTTCGTAGTCTCCAGCAATACGCTCGGAGTCAGATTTGTTGGACTGGCAACCAAAAGTATGGATGTAGTAGGTTTTCTTACTTTTCATGGAGGGTATAGTATACCAGATAAAAAAGCTCTAATAGTTGTCGATAAAATATAAAATGGTACTGTATAATTGCAACGTAATTGGCACGATACCAGAGCGGTCTAATGGCAAGGTCTGCAAAACCTTCGTTCACGGGTTCGAATCCCGTTCGTGCCTCATGGATGGACAATCTACATCACACTGGGATAAAACAATACAGCTTAACGAACGCCTTGCTTTTTCCCCTTTTTTCACGAAAGGCAAAGAAGATGGCCAAGAAGTTGGTTTCTATGGAGATCGACGTATCATTGGCCGAGATACACCGATAAACAAAGGTGTGTACCTTGGATCAGGCAACCGTGAAGCCATTGTTGTTGATGATGAAAAATACCCTGAAGAATTAAATGAGGTGTATAACCAAGTACTTGCAGCAGTTTCACCCGACATTGGGTTATTTGTGGCACTCAGAAATGTTGTTAGAGATCGCCTTGGTGGAACCCAAGGTGATAAAGTCATGCTCGAAGTAGAAAAAATTTATGAAGAACTTGATAAGAGTGAAACTCAAGACCCTAAAGTTAAACTAAACACCTACATTAAACGAAATGCTGGAGTTTGTCGGCACCGGGCACTGCTTGCTGGGTATGTTCTTGAAAGACTTATTAAAGAAAAAAACTGTATGGTACCGTTTCAGTTGACCGTAGTTCAGATGGAGATTATGGCCATGCTTGGGTTCGATTTGTCCCAAAAAGTGGAGGGGAAGTTGTCATCATCGACCCATCACT
>CAZMZI010000027.1:0-3521 GCA_964570775.1 uncultured Pseudomonadales bacterium
GCTGCGGAGCATGCTGCTCAATTATTTCTGCTAACGCGCCAACCGACAAACCATAACCATGCTTGTCCCTCAGCGGAATAAACGGAATTGCCGTTATGCCATGTGCCTTCAAACCCAACCACATAATTGCAGTAGCACAGACACCATCTGCATCATAATCACCAAAAATAACTACTTTTTGATTCTCAGTTTTTGCAGTCTCTAAGATTTTGAGTGCTTTGGTAAGTTCTGTTTTTGAAATACCCACGTCTTTGAGCGTTAATTCACTTGGATGTTTAGGGGCAAAAAAAGAAGCTGCATTTGTGATACCCCTATTTGCCAAGAGCACATCGGTTACTTCTGTAAAGGAAGTTGGAATGGTTGTTGAAAGAAGTTTCCACTGCATTGTTTAGAAAAAGAGGTATTATTGCTTTATACTACAACATATGGACATTTCGCTACCCATTGAGGTCCTTACCATTCTTAAACGTCTCAAAGATGCATCATTTGATGCATATGTTGTTGGTGGTGCCGTTCGTGATGTGCTTATGAAAAATCGGGATGTCACCGACTTTGACTTTACCACAAACGCAAAACCAGAAGAACTGCTTGCACTCTTTCCTGAATCATACTATGAAAACACCTTTGGTACCGTAAGCATTACCATGCAACACCTGCATGAACAACTTCCCGCAGCTGTTGCACCACTAGAACTTACAAATACAAACGTGACTGAATCAAAGGTTATTAATATTGCCAGTGCTTCAAAAGTGCACGATTCACTTAAAGATGCAGTAAGAGAGCGTCCCCAACTTGAAAAAAAACAGGTATACGAAATTACTACCTATAGAACTGATGGTAACTACACTAATAGACGTCATCCAGAATCAGTGTCTTGGGGACAAACACTTCGTGAGGATATAGATAGACGTGATTTTACTATCAATGCCTTAGCACTTGAAGTTTCTTTAGAAAATACTGCAGACGTTTGGCAACTGTCACCACTTCCAAGAGAAGTAACAATTAAGGCAGGGAACTACACTATTCATGATTTTCATAATGGTACCCAAGATTTGCAAAATGGGGTAATAAGAACGGTTGGAGATCCAACTACTCGATTTACAGAAGATGCATTAAGAATGCTTCGTGCTATTCGTTTCTCTGTACAGCTTTCTATGACCATTGAGCCTGAAACCTACCAAGCCCTTATTCATGAATCACCTCTTCTTGAGCATGTTAGCTGGGAACGTATTCGTGATGAGTTTTTTAAGATGCTTGCAGCTCCACACCCAAGAAAAGCTATAGAACTGTTAGATGAAACACACATGCTTTCATGGATATTGCCTGAACTACTTGATGCTAAAGGTGTACAGCAAGGCGGGCACCACACAACCGATGTTTGGGAACACTCACTAGCTGCATTAGAATCATGTCCTTCCCCACAGCCGCTTGTACGGCTTGCAACACTTATTCATGACATCGGCAAGCCAGCAACGTATAGCGTCCAAAATGGCAATCCTACCTTTTATAACCATGAAATTGTAGGATCACGCATTGCAAAAACTGTTGCCAGAAGATTCAAACTATCCAACAGTGAAACTGATCGTTTGTTTATCTTGGTTCGCTACCATATGTTCCACTACCAGCCAGAAAATACTGATGCGTCTATCAGACGATTTATGCGCAAAGTTGGCTTAGATAATCTCGATGATATTCTTGACTTGCGTGAGGGTGATCGTTTAGGCAGTGGCACCCGTAAAACCAGTTGGCGTCTTGAAGAAATGAAACAGCGCATGATAGAGCAACTTCATCAACCATTTGCCATTACCGACCTTGCCATTAATGGTACCGACCTCATGGAACAACTCGGTCTAAAACCAGGGCCTCAAATAGGGATTATTCTTAAAACACTATTTGAAGAAGTACTCGAAAATCCTGAGCTAAACACGAAAGAGATCTTGTTAGAAAAAGCAGCCACTCTATACAATTCACAAAAAAAGTAAGTGGCTATTTCTTAGCAAACTTCTGTTGCCACACAACCAACAATGGTGCAGCCAAAAAGGTTGAAGAGTAAGTTCCAACTACCGCACCAATAAGCAGTGCTATTACAAACCAGCGAATAGTCTCACCACCAAGTAACGCTAATGCCGATAAGGTGAGCAAGATTGTTACCGAGTTATTTATCGATCTGCTCAGTGTCTCAGTTACTGCTTCAGAAACAATAGCTTCAATAGCTCGTTGTCTGTATTTTCTTTTTAGCTCTCTAATTCTGTCAAAAACCACCACTGTGTCATGAATTGAAAATGAGAGTGTCGTTAACATAGCTGTAACAAAAAGTACATCTACTTCAACACCCCAGAGATACCCAAACAAACTAAACGATCCCAGTAAGATAAGTGAGTCATGAAACAATGCAATTACCGCACAGATGCCAAAGGCTAGCTCTGAGAACTGTTTCCACACATAGAGCAAAATAAAAGAGACTACCAGTACAACAGCCACTACAGTCTTAAGCAGCAACTCACCACTGATAGTTGGTCCAACCACCTCAGAGCGTACAATACTTACTTCTCCAAATTGTTCGGTCAACTTTGAAACTAACTCAGCTTGTTTCTCTGTTGGCAAATCTGCACTCTTTATCACCAACCTGCCTTCACCAACATTTTGAATGCTACTTAGTGAGTACTGTTCTGAATACTGTTGTCGCAGCTCTTCAACTGAAGTGGCTGAGGCGGCAGAGAGCTGTAACTCTAAAAGAGTACCTCCCACAAAATCAATTGAAGGCTGTAGTTTGAATACCACTAGAAATGCTACGCTTGCTGCCACAAGCAGTGATGAGAACAAAAAATAGATGTTCTTATACTTTAGTATGTTCATAGTTTTTGTCTTGTATCAGTAATAAATAGTCTCATTAATGTTCTGGTTACTACAATACCTGTAAACAAACCAAGAAGCACACCAATAAGTAAGGTAATACCAAACCCTCTTACCATACCACTGGTGTTTAAAAACGAGAAGTTCATTGGATTGATCAACACTAGTGCAGTAAAAATGGTAATGCTGTTAGCATCCTTAATGCTGTCCCATGCTTTTCCAAACCCTAACTCCATTGCCCTAGCAAAAGCGGTTCCCTTCACCAACTCTTCTTTCATTCTCTCAAAAATTAGAATGTTAGCGTCTAAAGCCATACCAATAGAAAGGAGTAACCCTGCAATACCAGGTAACGTAATAGTCACCCCAATAATTTTATATAAAGCAAGTGTAAACGCTGCATACATTACCAGTGCAACACTTGCAACAACACCCTTAGCACCGTAGTACAACACCATAAAAACCATAACCAGCATCAAACCAACTATACCTGCCTGTATACTTTGTGCTACAGAAAGTGACCCCAGTGACGCACCAAGTGTTCTAGACTCAAGTACCGAAATGGGAACAGGAAGTGCACCAGCATTGAGTTGAATTGCCAATTGCTTAGCTTGGTCTATAGTAAATCCCCCTGTAATAGTTGCTTCACCAGTCAAAATAGGAGTCTGAAT
>CAZMZI010000027.1:3621-6035 GCA_964570775.1 uncultured Pseudomonadales bacterium
CAAACGTTTTAGTATATCTTTTCCCAAACAAAGTAACGTCAATCACTGGTGCGCCAATGGTAAAAGCAATATCTTTTGAACCTAGTTTAAAGGCAATAGGCACCTGAGCTGGCAACGAAATAGCAACAGCTAGTACTGTGGCTATAACAATGCCAACAAATGTAAGATAAACCTTCTTCATGATTCTCGATTCCAAGGCAGGAAACTATAGTCCAGGTATCTTTCTCTCAACAAACTCATCTTCACTCCCAACAACCATCACTCTAGTGCCATAGAGAACATCCATTACAAATGGATCTCTTCGTGTTTTTCTAAACTCAAACTCCTCGTTAGAGAACACTGCATAGTTAATTTCTCGGCCAATACGCTTCTGTTCTTCTTTAATGAGTTCTTCAAGTTCTGGTAAGACCACATCACCTACGATGAGTATGTCAACTTCTCCCTGAAAAGGTGCAATACCACGCACAAACTTGCCAGAAAACATCACAAATGCAACGTCTCCTAGTTTTCTTCTTAGTTTTCGCAACTTTTCACCTAGTCCAGTACTTTTAACTACCATTTGCTGCAACTCTTGTAAAAAGAGGTAGCGTTTATTCAGGTAATAGTACAAACGGTTACCGCGTTCTTCACTCTTAAGAAGTGAAGTGCCAACCATTCTGTCTAGCTCTCTTCGAACCGCATTTATCTCTTCTTTAATTTCTCGGGTAATCTCACGTACATAGAACATGTCGTCTGGACGTCTAAAAAATAATTCGACCATTTTTACACGAACCTTTGAAATCATGAAGTCTTGTAAGTTGCTCATAGTGTCATCGACTTCTTAGTATGTAATTTCTGTCGCATCATCAAGTACTGATATCCAGATAAGTCCAGGTGCTAAAGCTAAGTCTTTTCCTTTGTTATCTGTGAATACGAGTTGAGACTCACGATCTTTTTTAGACCACCTTGCACTAATTGCTTCACCATTTTGAAAAATAGTGGCTTTGCCTGTGCCAGTTGTGGTATATAACATGTGTTTTAACTCGTCAATTGGACCTTTTTCCTGGGTAAAGAGCACAATCACTGTTGACGCTGTTATTTGTTTGTCTGTGTTGAGATCTTTATGTGCTTCTCCTGCCATAGAACGCAGGTATTGTTTTGTTGCAGCATCATATTTCCAAGCAACGGCATACTGTGAAAATCCATCCCAGAACTCATAGGATACTGCTGCTACACTACCATCAGCTGGAGCTTCTTTCTGGAAGGTCCAGGGAGTGTATCCGTCTTTCCAATCCTCCGGCTCATACGCTTTTCTGCCAATTCTTCGGGCAGGAGACATATTTGTCCAATCCCTATCTGCAGCTTCAGCCCAGAGTTTTTCTGTGGTTGTTTCCATAGTGTGCTCTGTAGCTACATCTCTATCTAATCTATTTGAGTTTCTCACAAAGGTTGGATAACCAATTGAAAACTGATTAAGGTCATTCTGTAATGCCCAGCCATAGTCGCTTATCTGTCCAAGAGCATCAGCAGGTCCAGGCAAATTTGCTCCACCTACGTGTACATATAATGGGAAGTTGAAACCAGATGCCCAATCAATAAAATAGGACCGTGCAGATCTAACTGGGGCAAGTGTTGTATCAAATTTCTGCACATCACAGTAAAACATTCCCATAAATCTAGTTACACCACCTTCTGCAAGTGCTTCAAACACTATATCAGCATCAGAAAGTCCCGAATGAGGTCTAGCATCTGGGTGATTTTCAATCATTACCGCAAGTGGGCGCTTCTTCTCCCAAGCCTGCTTTTCAGCTTCAGTATAGAGTTTGCCGTTGAGTGGACATGGTTGGTCCACAGCAGCACCAGGATCAATTTGCAATAACAGTTCACCCAATGCTGTTGTATCTGAATCATCACCGGTACCTGGCTGTCCTGTTAGTGAACCAGTAAGAGAAACACTATTTTGACTTTTCCCAAGCATTGCAAAAGCACCATACGAAACCACAGTGGATGCCACATACAATACTACTAAAACAATTACAGTATTTTTCTTCATGCAAACTTTCTTAAGTAAAACGGCATAGCATCAATTCTAGCGCAAGTAAAAGTAAATGCCAAATAGCAGTCCAAACATAAGTGCCGAAATAACTATGGTACGGAGTAAGTCTTTTTGTACTCTTGTTTGCAGCTCGGGAGTAACACTTGATTCTACTTGTTTAGAACTCACCGCTGTTCCTGGTTTAGAAACTATCGTAACTCCATGTTCAGTGAACACAAAACTCTCTTTACGTCTTGTCTCAGCCTGTTTTTTTTGTAACTTAGTTCTTTTTGCCATATAACTACCCAAAAAATATACGTCCTACATCTCTAATAGTAATGGCAATAATGAGTGCCATAAGTAAAATGTAGCCACCATTATTAAGGTAGAACTCTAACTT
>CAZMZI010000027.1:6135-11198 GCA_964570775.1 uncultured Pseudomonadales bacterium
ACGCCCATAGAACCTTGACCAGCTGGAATCTCATCTGCTTTTCTTAGGTAGACTGAAAAAACCTGCTCTATTTCCTCACAGGTAGCCGCTACACAAGGTCCTGTTGTAACTACTTGTACTGTTTCACCTTGATTTTGAGCAACTGTATCGATAACAGTTTGTGCAGTAGGAGTTTCTACAATAGTGCCATCATCAAGTAGCAAACGCTTAATGGAGGTATCAACTGGAAGACCTGCCTGAGCTGCCGGTGAGTTAGGAGCTGTTGCCGCAATACGAGCATCAGAAATCTCGGTTGGAATACCTAACTTAGTAAACACAACGGCGAATACTACTACACCAAAAAAGAAGTTCACTCCAGGTCCAGCCAAAACCACCAATAATTTTTGCCATGTCTTGGCTTTATAAAATTGACCGCTAGAAGCTTTTGACGTACCCTCAATTGGACCCTCTTCTCCTGCCATGCGAACAAATCCACCAAAAGGAATCCAGTTTAAACTAAAAACCGTTCCTTTCCAGGTAAATAATTTTATTGCTAGTGGAGGATACCCAATACCAAACTCTTCAACCACTATTCCAGATTTGCGAGCAGCAATAAAGTGACCAAGCTCATGAATAAGCACCAATACAGACAAGATAAGTATAAAAACAATAATAGTCATGGTGGTTATACCGTCATTAACTCTTTTTCTTTAAGAGCTTCAATTGATTCTAGCTTAGTAACATAGCTTTTGGTAATTTCATCTAACTGGGACAAATAACTCTCAATGTCATCTTCACTCACGTCGTTGCTGCCTTCTAACTCTTCTATTTCTTTCTTGGCATCAGTGCGGACAGTTCGCACCATCACCTTTCCTGCCTCAATCTTCTTAGCAAGTGACTTCACCATCTCTTTTCTTTTTTCTTCTGTGAGTGGTTGAATCGCAATTCTAATGATGTCTCCGTCTACAACGGGGCTCAAATTCAGGTCAGCAGAAACGATACCTTTTTCCACAGCCATAAGTAACGATTTATCCCAGGGTGAAATGAGTAGCATGCTAGGATCTGGAGCTTGCACAGATGCTACTTCTATAAGACGCATTCTCCCACCATATGCTTCGACAGTTACCGAATCAAGCATTTGGGTAGATGCTCTACCGGTTCTGAGTGTGCCGATATCTCTACTGACATGATCGAGAGTTTTTTCAAATCTTTCTTTTACTGACGAAAAATTGTATGACATAAAGTACTTTCATGTGCGCTACCAACGCGCAACTTCATGCCCGATTGTATCAAAGTTTGTATAACTAATGTAGACACGGTATACTTTCGCGGTATGCAACTCCCTTCACCACTTACCACTTTGATAAAAACCTGCAGTTCACTTAAGAACTACGCTTCAGAAGTTGAGCGTAAAACCAGTTACTTGCTCAAGTACTTTTTGTTGTTTACAACTCTTACCATATTTATTAGTACAACCATCTTTGTTCAAAGATTGGTGCCCCAACTTGTGAAAGACGCCAACACTGCTAGTGAAGAACTCTTGGTAAACTACCCAACCGAGCTTGTTTTCACTTGGGATGGTACAACTCTTACCAGCACTCACCCCGAGGTATCAGTCAATTATCCCAGTCTGTTTACTGATCCCAATGAAATGGGACTTCCTCAAAGTTTAGCTATCATTACAATGGCTTCTACTAAAGAAGAAGTTACTAACTCACAAAACTACCTTTTTGTGATCACACCTACTACACTGCATATGCAGGAAGCACAAGACTCATGGAGTGAGTTTGCTCTCACCACACTTCTTCCAGCAAACCCCATCACGGCAACAAAAGAAACAGTTGCACAGTGGCTCACTAACTTGAACACCCAACTTAGTGTGAATCAGACAGCACTGAGTGTTGGACTAGTAGTTGCATTTGGCCTGATGCAATTACTCTTTACCTTTCTTGGGTTACTATGGAAATCACTTCTTGTTTTCTTATTCTCAAGACTGTTTGGTGTAAAAGCACAGTTTATTCAGACATTTAAACTGAGTATTCTACTACTCGTACCTGCCTTAGTTATTCAAATGGTTGGAGATATTCTCTACCCAACACTTGTTTTTGACTTTACTAATCTCACTTTCTGGTTACTGTACATGTTACTCGTTTGGCAAGGTCCGCTAGAAAAAGTGTTGCCCTCACTAAAAACTAGCAAGAAGTAACACAATGCCAATTACTGTTATACATGTATGGAGTAGTTGAAACACAATTTGGGTAGCCTCAGGGTTTAACCACGAAATTCCTCGCAGCTGCACTGGCTTAAATGTGGACTTTTCAGCCTGTTTTTGCAACCAATACATCACTTCAAACACCGAGCGAACGGTATAAAACAGAAGTACAACTCTGTATATCCATACCCCTTCAACACCAAAAAAATGTGGCAGTACTGCTACCACAGCCCAAAACGGAAATACTACTAAGCCGTCACCCCAAACAAAAATACCAAAGACCCAACCAAATGGTACATCAGAAAAAAAATGACCATTCTTCACTTTATAAAAACTGATGCCAAAGCAGAGCAAAAAAAATAAGCCCAAAGAAAGAAGTGCTAACTGCATAGGGTTCTAATCCCCCTTTACTGTTTTACTGGATCGAGGGTAATGGTCATGTCAATTGGTGGAAATACAAGTGTTTGTTCACTAGGGTCAGCAGCATCTAGTTCTTGCTGCAAGTTTGAAACTCGCTGTTGTAGTGGATGATCGATGGCAAGTTTTGGCGTTGGTGAAGGCTCTGCTTCTTCTACAACTTCCGTCTTCTTTGGTCTATTGAACACAACAACTAAGAGCAAAATAACCATGAAAGCTGCAAATGCTCCACCAGCAATAAAAAGCAATTTTGGTTTTTTCTTTGGTTCGGTCTCTTCTTCAACCACAGGTGCTACCTTTGGTACTGGCGGCATCTCAAGAATTGGTTCTTCTTGGGCAAACTGGGTTTGGTTTGATAGTATTTCGTCATTCATATTATTGTGTCAGCAACTCTTGTAAAAACCCAAGTGTTTTTGTTGCGGTAATGTACGGCACATCCAAAGCATCAATAATTTGTGAGTAGTTTGCTTTGGTAAACAACTTGTCTTCTTTCTTAAACTGTTGCAGTAGTACCGCTCGGATATCAGTGTTTGTGTCTTCAATGTGTTTGGTTGTCTCGGTGTAAGCTCGTTCTCGCTTTGCAGTAACTAAGGCTGAAACCTTTTCTTTACCATGCTCAATTTTAATATCTTCAAGCAATGCTTCTGCTTTATCATTCACTGTTTGGATGTTTCCTATAGCAATGAGCGTAAGTCCCTGGTAAATGGTGTGATCTAATAATTCACGATTACTATAAAAACTTGTAGTTACCGCTAATAGTGCATCTCTGTCTGTAGAGAGCAAGATTGCATCCTGGTGCTCCAGTAAAATAGTTAGCTGACTTTCAATATCTGCAAGTGCTTTCTCTTTTTTATCTAAGTCTATTCCTTGTGTGGCCGTTAACCTCTCTTCAATAAGCTCTAGGTAGGTAACCAACACCTTCGATCTAGCAAGCAAGGTATCACGGGTTGAAGTTACAGCTTTTTCCAATGAAGCAAGCGTGTTGAGGTTAAAATACTGTTGTTTATTAACTCTAAAAACATCTTCTGATGTTCTATATGCAGTAATTTGCTCTCGATACAAATCGAGTTTTTCTTCGCTTGTTGATTTGGGAACAGTGAGTAATGTTGGTGTAGGCTGTACATCACCTGACTCGGTGGCTTCTTGCGCATGTACCGTTACCACACCAGCAACCAATACAAAAAGTGAAAAAAGTAAGATACTACTAATTTTGTTCTGCATTACAGCAACTATTATTGCACTAGTTCACGTGCGCGAGCAAACTCAATTGCTGCATGGAGTGATTCAAAGGTTCCTGTATCAAACCAAGCACCCTCTACAAATGCAACATCTAATGTTCCTTCCTTGAGGTAGACGTTGTTAAGATCGGTAATCTCTAACTCTCCTCTGTCGGATGGTTTAAGGTTTTTTGCTTTTTCTATCACAGTGTTATCGTAGATATACATACCAGTCACGGCAAAATCAGATTTTGGATTTTTAGGCTTTTCTTCAATAGTTAATGCTTTGTTATTGTCATCAAAAGAAACCACACCAAATCTATTTGGATCGGACACCTTTTTCGCAAACACTCTTCCACCAGACTTAAAGGAGACAATGTCTTTGGCAAAATCTTGTTCAAAAATATTGTCACCTAGTACTAGTGTGACTGAGTCTTTACCAATAAAGTTTTCACCAATAATAAAAGCTTGTGCCAAACCTTCAGGCTTATCTTGAATTTCGTAGGTAAACTTGCACCCAAACTCTCTCCCACTACCAAGCAGTTTTAGAAAATCACCAGCATGATCTGGAGCAACAATAATAAGGATGTCTTTAATCCCAGCAGTAATGAGTGTCTGCAAAGGATAGTAGATCATTGGTTTGTTATAAATAGGGAGCAGTTGCTTACTGGTAACACGAGTAAGAGGTCTAAGTCTTGTACCAGATCCTCCTGCTAAAATAATACCTTTCATACCGGTTCCTTTTTGCTCAGCGTATGATGATGTAGTACTGATGCGTAGTAGTCTATCACTGCGGTTCTAAAAGGTCACGAGCAGAAGTAACACCGCAGCCAAGATAGAAACCGCTGCATACTCTAACACCACTTTGTGTGTAATCCCCTTTGTTTTTACGTGTGTAATCACACCCCAACAAAAATAAAATGCTGCCAAACCAATAACGGTAAGCTGTTGTTGACTTTTATCTGGCCAAAGATGAAAAAATAGTAACGTAAAAGTACCTAAACCTAAAATGAGAATGGTGTATGCAAGGTGGTGCGTTCGTAGATGTGGTTTCATTAGCCAATGCTTCCTGCTTTAAAGAATAATGCAATAAAGATGACTACTGCTAATAGTGCAATGTGACCCAAGTTATTTCCTACCACTCTTGCCAGTTTTGCTTGCCGTGCCACCAAACCGTCATACATGAGTGTACCAATGAGGAGCAGTGCTATAGCAATGGTTCCCGCTTTCCAAAGATA
>CAZMZI010000028.1:0-10796 GCA_964570775.1 uncultured Pseudomonadales bacterium
AACCTTACGGTTCAGTTTTTGTAAAAACTTTGCTACACTCATCCAAATGTAGGAAGGATTTTTCATGAGTCATGAAACAGAACGAGCAGCAGTACGACAGTATGTACTCACGATGCTTTCCGGTATACCTCGTGATGGTTTGTTTACTCCAGAAGTCCAAGCAGCACTGGAACATAATATTTTGAGTGAGCAGGCAGAAATTTCTGATGAGTTAATCCTAGCTTGGTATGCAGCAATCTTTGAGTCTGCAGACGTGGAGACCCTTAGTGTTGAGACCTAAGAAGAGCTGTTAACATTCCATTTGACTCCAAAAACACAAGTGTTTCGTTATAGTTTTTAACTTCACCATTCTCGGTATCTTGATTATTTTTTTCTAAAATTCTTGGCATAACTGAATTTCTAGTGAGCAATGAATGCACTTGTGGGGTTACTTGTTGTGCTCGGTTTGCAATTGCATCACTCTTGTCTAGGATTTCGGTGAGGGCAATGAGCTGTATAGCTCGAGGGTCTTCAAAGGTTATTCCATCGAGATTTCTTGGGCCAACATTCTGTGCAAAGTGATGGAGTAACGCCAACTGAGCTATGTGTCTGAGGTGTGGGGGAATTGCATCACTCTTAAAAAACTCTTCACCACAGAGTAAGTGAGCTTTGGTATAGAAGTCTTTCATGGGAGTGACATCTGGATCAAATCCTAATGATCGAATAGCTGCTTCCTTTTTCTCGTCCCACTCAAATAGAGGTAGATACTGAGTAAAATCTGGATAGTTTTGTGCAAAAGCTTGCTGACCACAATACAGTGCGAGCCGAATAGGAGCCATCGCAAAGTTTCCTGCGCCAAATACTTGTTTTTCAAGTTCTGGATTTGAGGTTACAGTGGCAACAGCTGTGGTTAGTTCTGGTGGGAATGTTGCAGGTGTTTGTTGCTTTAACCACTGACCGTGAGTTTCTGGTGTAAGAATGACATTGGTATATATGCTTAAGATTGGATTTTCTTTTGTGTCAGAGACTGGACTAGGGCCAGCTTTTCCTACGTCACTAATAATAATCATGTACACCAGTTTTTGTATAACTTCTTCTCTGGTGATAGTAACTGCACCAAATGAAATTGGTTCAGGGTTAGTGGCAAACAGAAATGCTTCAATATCTTTTGCGTGTGCCAACACAATGCGTGCCATATTGAGCTCGTAGCTAAGGTGTGTTTTGGTTAAAATATCGTTTTTATCTGTATCACTAACAAGCGGATTATGAAGTGCTATTACTCTTTCAATTGAGTGTTGGTTAAGTGCTTCCAATTGGTGCCAAACGGCTGGGGTGATTTCTGGAAAATGTTCTTTAATATATGCCTGTAAATCGGCATCTGACATATCCAGAAATGCGTTGTTTGCTTTTGTTTCTTCTGTGGCTTGCTGAATGTCAATACGAGGTTTAAATTCTCGATCTAGGTGGTTCATAGAGGTAGAAGCTTATCATACAAGAATCTTTTAAACATAGGTACTGAAGTTCTTACTTGCTGCTTGTGTAGTGTTTAAACATATTCTATACTTCGAATATGTACGGCACTTTATTCACAACACAAGCTGAGTTGCACAAAGCTTTGGCTCATCCAAGAAGGCTGGAGATTATTCAGTTGCTTCGTGATCAAGAGCTACCTGTCACCGACATTTTCACTATGCTTGATCTTCCCCAAGCCAATATTAGTCAACACTTAACTGTGTTGCGCGATGCAGGAGTTGTTACAACAAGAAAAGAGGGTAAACAGGTGTTCTACTCCATTACATCTAAAAAAATAGTAAAGATGTATGACTTTGTTAGACAGTTAGTTTTAGATACGTCTGAAAGTTCACAAGAGGCTCTAGAAGCACAAATGCCGTTTGAAGAGTTGCTTCCCTTAGTTACAGACCCAGTTTGTGGTATGCGTGTTTCACCAAAAACTGCAGATTTTAAGTATGAGGTTAATGGTAGAGCGCATTTCTTTTGCGCCAGTGGCTGCTATAAGGTATTTGTAGAAGGGCAAAAAAAAGCATGAAACATGATGAAAAAACTAGTGAGGTGAAAAAACAGTACCAGGTGCATGGCATGCACTGTGCTTCTTGTGCTTCGATAATTGAAAAAAAACTTAAAAAAGTACCTGGAATTTCTCATGTTAATGTAAGATACGCCACAGAAGATGCAACAGTTGAACACGCCGCATCCGAGGTTTCTCTATCCGAACTAAATAAGTCATTGCAAACAGTTGGATACCATCTCTCAGAAAAAGAACAACTGGGTGTAGCCAAAAAAGAGAAAGCACATGAAGATCACAGTAGTCACACCACAGCAAAGGAAAATGAACTTGCTGATCTTAAGCAAAAAGTGCAAGTTAGTATTCCCTTTGTACTTATTAGTTTATTTGTTATGGCTTGGGACGTTGCGGCCCAAGTAGGTATTGCTGCCGAAATGTCAGAAACGATTTCTGGCTTCTTTCATCACCTACTTCCCCTTTTTGCTACATATACTTTATTTGTTATTGGTGTTCCCTACATTAAAGCAGTGGTTAGATTTGCTAAGTATCGCGTGGCAAATATGGATACCTTGGTAGGTATTGGAACTGGAGTTGCTTTTATATATAGCTTTATTGTTTCGGCATTTGAGGAGTTACTAGCTCCATACATTGCCACGGATCATACGTACTATGACGTTACCATTGTCGTAATTTGTTTTATTACTCTAGGTAAATTTTTGGAAACAAGAGCTAAGTTAAAAACTGGTGAAGCTTTGCAAAAGTTGGTTGGTTTACAGGCAAAGTATGCAACTGTTCTTAGAGATGATAAGCAGGTTGAAGTACCACTCTCTGAAGTACTGGTGGGTGATAACGTATTGGTAAAACCTGGTCAAAAAATTCCCGTCGATGGTGAGGTTATTGAAGGTAACTCAGCTGTAGATGAATCGATGGTCACCGGTGAGTCTCTTCCAGTTGATAAAAAAAGTGGTGACGTGGTAATTGGAGCCACGTTTAATACTCAAGGATCATTAACGATCCGTACCACAAAAGTTGGTGCTGACAGTGTGCTTGCACAAATCATAACCTTGGTTCAAGAAGCGCAAAGTTCAAAGGCACCTATAGAGAAGCTTACAGACAGCATTTCTGCGAAATTTGTTCCTGCTGTACTTGTCTTGTCTGTGTTAGTTTTTCTTTTTTGGCTACTGGTTGGCATTCCCTTTTTGCCGTTTTCGCAGGCACTTTCAATTGCGGTAGTTACTTTTGTAGGTATTCTGGTAATAGCGTGTCCCTGTGCTATGGGGCTTGCTACACCAATGGCAGTCATTGTGGGAGTGGGTAGAGCAGCCCAAAAGGGAATTTTAATTAAAAATGCAGAAAGCTTGGAGCGATTTGATGGTATTACTTGTGTAGTTTTTGATAAGACCGGTACCATAACCACTGGTAAACCACAGGTAACTACCGTTGTTACAACTGCGAAACTAAGTGAAGAGGAAGTTATTCATATAGCAGCTTCTTTAGAATCACACTCAGAGCATCCACTAGCACAAGCTGTAGTAAAGAAGTTGGAATCACTATCACTGCATCCTAAGAAAATTACAACATTCAAAGCAGTAGAAGGTAAAGGTGTTCAAGCTCAAATAGATCAAAAAGAGTACTATGTTGGTAACAGTGTATTTGCGCATCAGTTTCACACGCAAGTAAATAAAGAAATACTCTCTACTTTTGCAGATAAAGGTGAAACACCTCTTATACTTTTTACTAAAAAAGAAATTTTTGGCTATATAGGCGTTGCTGACACAATTAAAAAAGAGGCCGTGGAAGTTGTTGATTCACTTAAAAAGCAAGGTGTTAAAGTAGTGTTACTTTCTGGTGATACACAAAAAGTGGCAGAACACATTGCAGCACAAGCTGGTATTGAGACGGTTATTGCTCAAGTACTACCTGGTCAAAAAGCAGCTAAAATTCAGGAGTTAAAAGAGAGCGGGTATAAGGTTGCAATGGTTGGTGATGGAATTAATGATGCGCCTGCACTTGCAACGGCTGATGTTGGTGTAGCCATGGGAACAGGCACTGATGTAGCAATAGAGTCTGCAGGAATAACCCTGTTGGGTGGCAACCTCACCAAGTTACCAATTGCTTTACGCTTAGCTAAAGCAACCATGCGTACCGTTAAACAAAACTTATTCTGGGCATTCTTTTATAATGTAGTTGGTATTCCAGTTGCTGCTGGTGCATTGTATCCACTTTGGGGGATACTGCTGAATCCAGCTATTGCTGGTGGTGCCATGGCATTTTCAAGTATTAGTGTGGTACTTAACGCTTTACGGTTAAAGAGTGCAAAAATAGAGTAAGGAACATATGAATTTAGCAGTTATTTTTTTTACTGGACTTACTACTGGCGGTCTGTCATGTTTAGCCATGCAAGGTGGATTGCTTGCTAGCATGCTGGCTAACCAAAAAAATAAAAAATTCACACGTATGGCATTGGTAGCCTTTTTAGTAAGCAAGCTGTTGGTCCATACTTTGTTTGGATTTGCGCTTGGTTGGCTGGGCTCGCAGGTGAGTTTGAGTTTAACAGTGCGGATTTTCTTTCAGTTTCTAGCAGCACTCTTTATGCTTGCTACAGCATTTAATTTGCTAGAGCTTCATCCAATTTTCCGGTACGTTGTGTTACAACCCCCACAACAGCTCTTTAGATTTATTAAAAACAATGCAAAGAACCAAGCTTTGTTTGCGCCAGCTTTTTTGGGTGCCCTCACAGTATTTATTCCCTGCGGTGTGACACAGGCAATGGAGGTGTTAGCAATGACTAGTGGCAGTCCGTGGTACGGAGCAAGTATTATGTTCTTTTTTGTATTGGGTACGATGCCACTTTTTGTGATGGTTGGTGCAATGACAGCAAAACTTTCTGAAAACTTGGTAAAAAGATTTACAAAAGTTGCAGCCTATTTACTTATCGCTATTGCTGCACTTAGTTTAAACGGAGTACTTGTTGTGCTGGACTCACCCATTACATTTGGAAAGATGGTTGCACCGGTAACCTACTTTTTTTCTAGTGAAAGATTTAGTACACCAGAAACAGTTATACAGAAGGAGGGTGTTCAGCAAGTTACTATCTATGTTGGCAACCATGGATATACACCTAGAAATGTAGTTGTGCAAAATAACATCCCTGTGGAGCTAACGCTTAAAACAAACGAGACGTATTCTTGCGCAGTTGCTTTCGTGTTTAAAGAGTTTGGTATTGAAACATTCTTAGAGCCTACAGATTCACAAACTTTTACATTTACCCCAACAAGAAAAGGAACCTTTGCCTTTACTTGTTCTATGGGAATGTATAGTGGTACGTTGCAAGTTAAATAGGAAAGGGCATATGCTTGGATTTTTAAAAAAGAAAACAGAAGGTGAAGTGTACGAACTTGAAGTTGGTGGTATGCATTGTTCAAGTTGTGCACTCAACATCACATCAGAAATTGAGGAAACTGAAGGCGTGATAGACGCTAAAACAAGTTATGCAACGGGCAGAGCAAAGATAACGATTACGCCAAAAAGCAATGCACTAACAGATGTAACAAAAAAAATTACAGATTTAGGGTATACCGTAAAAAAAACTACACCAAAATCAAAGTAGCAATTGTGCCATAAATCAAAACACTCAAACTATCTTGAATTACAGTAGTAAGTGGGCCAGCACCTACAGCTGGGTCAGAGTGTTCTACTTCAAAGACATGTGAGACGAGTACTGCAACCATGGGTGCAGAGGCAATTGAAAGTAGTGTTGCAAGTGAAGTGGCGAGTGCTAACTCTTGTGAATTAAACCAGAGCAGAGTGACAAGTGCTACTACAATACCAAAAAGACTGCCAAACAATAGACCCAGCGCTGTTTCTTTTAGTAAGTATCTATGGAAGCTTGCTTTTCCAGTTCGCAGATCTCGAATATAAATGCTTTGGGTTTGCGTTCCAATTGCATCAGCCATGTAAACAATGAGTGGAATAAAGAAAGCAACTTCAACATTGTGTGTCAATACTATCTCAAATCTAGATGTAATAAATGAAAGTAGCGAACCAAAAAGTAGGCCAAGAAAAAGTGATGGAGCACGCATCAGTGCTAAACTTTTTATTGAACTTGTATCATCGTCAGCGTAGTTTGTCTTTTTCATAGCTTTGTATCGCACCATTGTATCTAACGCATGATAGCAAGGCTGCGTTTTATTTGCTACACTGATATTCTATGGAAGTAGTAATTATTACAATTACCGTTGTTGCTAACGTATTGCTTGGTTTAACAACGTATTTAAAAAATCCTCGATCTGCTACTAACAAATTATTCGCATTACTCACACTCATTTTATCTCTGTGGTCTATTACCAACAACTTTTCACTTCATGCTTCAAATGAATACTGGACGTTGTTCTGGATTAGAGTGGTAATGGCAATTACCTCTCCAATGGGTCCAGCTATTTACTTGCTGGTACATACCTTTCCAAGGCACACTATGAGTATGTCTAAGCGAGCACAGGTTGTGATCGCATTCTTTACTTTGTTATCTGCTGGCTTAGCTGTATCACCATGGATGTTTACCACTGTATCTTTAGAAAATGGAATAACACCCACCCCTGGTCCAGCAATTGGTGTGTTTGCAGGTGTGTTTTTTAGCACCGTTATTGCTAGTTTCTTTACAATAATCAAGAAATATAGAAAAGCAACGGGGTTAGAAAAAGTCCAAATTAAGTTTTTATTACTTGGTATTATTGCTACATTCACCATCAATGGCATTACAAACTTTGTGTTTGTGGTACTGCTTAAACAAAGTAACTTAGTATGGTTAGGTCCAACTTCCACGCTGATACTGGCTGGATTTATAGCCTATGCAATTTTAAAACACCGGTTTATGGATATTGGGTACTTTATCTCCCGTGCAGTAGGATATGTGTTGCTATTGGTATTCTTTGGTTCAGTATACTTAAGTTTCTTATATGCATCCTCTGCCTTTTTCTTTGGTACCAAGTTGGATCTAGCCACTACAGCAGTGAACGCCACTGCAGGCTTTTTACTTGCAATTTCTTTTAACCGAATGAGTGCACTAGTCCAGAGAATTACTGCTCGGTTTTTATATAAAAAAGATTATGACGTGCAACATGTCTTGCATAAGCTTGCATTAGTGGTGGGTTCAAAACCATCAACGCAGACGATGTTAGACGGCGTGCGAGAAGTTCTAGTTAGGACCTTATCTGTTGAAAATGTCTCTTTTGTAGTATTGGTTGATTCTGTTCCCTATATCTATCCCAAAAAATCAAACTTTGGTGACGACCTGCTAAAACTAGTTGCTAAACAAAAACAGAGTGTCTACTTTGATGAGTTAGAGGATGTAGAAGAAAATAAGGCATTATTGAGGGCGTATGGTATTTCTGTTCTACTACCATTGGTGAAGCATACTGAGGTAATTGGATGTTTGATGCTTTCCGCAAAAAAATCGGGTGATACCTATACTCCAAAAGATACGTTATTGCTTGAAACCTTTGCTCCAAGTCTTGCGGTTGCAGTACAAAATTTGCAACGTTCTGAACAGGAATTTGAACGTCTTAAAATCATTAGTGATGCGAAATCTAAATTTATAACTTTAGCTGGCCATAAGTTTAGGACACCGCTCAGTTCAATTCGTTGGAATACAGAGATGCTACAACGTGGTGAGTTGGGTACCTTACCAGTTAAGGCACAAGAAGCTATGAAACAAGTGCAAGAAAGTGCACAGAACTTGGTTAATTTGGTGAATGAGCTTATTGAGGTACAAACACTTGAAGATGGTACGTATGATGCAAAATCAAAACTCTCACCTGTTGCTCCTGTTACAGCTGTTAGAAAGGCAGTGCTGTCCAACCAGGATAAAGTAGAGGAACTACAGTTGGAAGTAAGTATAGAGTCACAGTTAGATACGGGAGTACGTGTACTAGTTGAACCAGAGAAGTTTAGAAGAATTATTACTGAGGTTGTGAGGAATGCGGTGATATACAACGTACAAAATGGCAATGTAACTATTTCACTCCACAGTGAAAGACATAAGGTTGTAGTGACAGTCGCTGATACAGGCAGAGGAATATCAAAAGGAGAGCTAGCAAACGTGTTTACCAAATTTTACCGAGGTAAAGAAGGTTTTCTGGCAGATACAGAAGGAGTGGGTATTGGCTTGTACCTTTCCAAGTTTTATGTTGAAAGTTGGGGTGGTTCTATTGCAATAGAGAGCGTACCAAAGGCAGGTACAAAAGTAACCATGTCCTTTCCGGTAGCTAAATAACACTACGTATTACGCCAGTAATCGTTCAAGCAATGTTTCTACAGCTTGTGGCAGTGTCTTAAACTCTGCAAAAATATGTGGATAGGTAGTTTGTAACTCTATAAAATAACTCTCGTCTACACGCTCCATTGTTTCCGGTTGTATCATGGAGTCAACAGAAAAAACATGTTGGTGTTGCTCAATCTGAGCCCCACAAATATGTCGTTGTATTAAGTAGACCAATCCCCAGCCAGCTCCAGCTGCACTCACGCCATGTTGGGCTAGGTAACTAAGTTCACCATGAGCAATGAGCAGTAGATTGACCATTTGCCTGTCTGGAAGGTTTTCACGACCACAGATGGCAATGACACCTCTAATAAAATCTTGTGGACCTTTAGGGTTAAGCATTCCTTCTAGGATTGCTTGCGAGAGTGTGTCGGAGAGAAATAGTGGATCAGCACTACTTTCTAGGGTGATTTGTGGAGTGTCAACATTGGTTGCCATCCACACCATCAAACCTTGTTTACCTTCTTGTTCTAATTCTTTGGTTACTTCTCTAATTTCAATCTTAGCTGGGAGTGAGTCGATCATTTCTACTACCACAGCAGCAGTACTAAACAGTGCCTTTAACTCGTCTCTTTGTAGTTTTTGTGTATACGCTGTGACTTCCATATCAGGTTGGAGCCAAACAAGTTGTTGTGCTGCAAACACAGCTTTATTCACACCAACATCTTGTTGCGTTGCTCCAGCAATGCGGTTGAGATTACTTTGTTCAATGGTGTCAAAATCGATAAGTGTTATTTTGCCTACACCATACTGTGCAAGTAAGGTTGCAATAACAGAGCCAGTACTAGCTCCAACCACCACCACATGTGCATCTTTCAGTTTTTGACTTTCTGCTTTGCTCAGGAGCGGAAAAAGGCGAGAAGTAAATAAGTCCCAAGTGTCTTGCGCAGACAAAAGAAGTTGTGCTTGTGTATCAGTTTTACTTTCAACGAGCCGGGCTGTAGCAAGTGGTAAATGATTTTCATCTGCTGCACCCAGTTGCATAACAAATTCAGAGAAACTGAGCCTTCTTTGTGTGTTTTTACGTAACTCCTCCAACCTAACACCATATTGATACAGCACTGCTGTCAGAGTTGTTTCATCCATTTTTGCTAAGACTTGGTACGCTTCATCGCCCAACTGGGTAACACGCACTAAGTCTTCATGTGTGACTTTTTTTTGTCTACTTAGTATAAGCAGTGGATGGTCACTTACCTCTAGCTCTTTTTGTTGGGAAAAGGCATGGTGTGCTTTTGCTTCGAGAGTTTGTATGTGTTCCTGTGTGATCATTGTTCTTTCTGTGTTGCAGCTTGAACCATAGCAAGTGCGCTACTATACATTTCTTTTGGAGTTACTTTAACCAAATAGGGTCCATCACCAGCCCTAGCAGTTATTGTAGTGGCAAGATTAGGGAATGCTACAAATAAATCAGCTAATGCTCGTGCCTGTTTTGCATGTGCAAAGGCATTACAAAAGTCCTGCTGGGTAGTAGTGGGAATGGTGTAGCTCTGGGCAATTTGTTGCAAAGCAGTATCTGACAGATTAATGGTACCGTTAGTGAATGCTTGTGCAAGAAGTGTTGGAAAAGATGCTCTGTTCATCCAGTATCCTGGGTGTAGTGTTTTGTATGCAATAACTTCTGGATTAGTCATATCTAGTTCAAACTGCAGTTGTTGTTGCTGGTACTCTGGCCACTGTGCAATGTTAGTAAAAGCTAGCTCGTGTGACGTAGCACCTTTAGTAAAGGTTAATACCTGCTTTTGTAGTTCTGGTTGAACAGTAAAAAGCCAAAATGGTTGTGATTGAACCACACTGTCCTGGTAGGCGAGTAGTTTGGTACCTGCACATGCTAATGCTGCCATGTTTCTTTGCAGGTAATTCATGTTGGGAGGTAGTGACCCTTGGTTTTGTGATGAAGCCCTACCAAAAACTGAAAAAGTGGCATCTGGTTCGTGTGTTTCAGTTAAGAGTGAATGGACTGTTTGTTGTTCAGCTCCCCTTTTTGCTAGCCAGAAACGTACTTCCTCAGGTTGTTGTGGGTCAGAAAGAGAAAACACTGTTTTTCGCATGTAAAAGGTTTTCTGGAATGTGGGGAATGCTTCGTGAGTGATGGAGCACCAGAAGTGCTGAGTTGTGGGAAGTCCATCTTTACCGTTCCACAAAAAGCTTTCTTCCACTTGGCCCCAAACTGCATAGTGACTACGCGCCTCACGTATGGCTGTTATATGTGAAGGAGTGACATCAATCCCGGCGACACTGTGTACTTCACCTAAGTATTCACCGGTATGAAATCGTAACTCCTCAGCTGTGTCAAACTGATCAATATAAGGCACTAGTAGTTCTTGCAGTTTCATTCAGTGCTTTACTGTCGTTTGGCAAAAAAGCATAGATGAGAGTAACTAAAAAATGCTCGACTAGCAAGTAGCTGTTATATTTGCTTATGTTTATTTGTGCATGCACCTGATTATTGTTACAATAACCAGATATGACATTACTTCA
>CAZMZI010000029.1:0-3633 GCA_964570775.1 uncultured Pseudomonadales bacterium
GGAATTTCATCCTGGAATGAGGGTGCTCAGGTACAAAAAGTACTCGAAGTAGGTGATTCAAATAGAGGGGCACAATTAATGGGTACCTATGAAACATTTGTGTACTTAGTTAATCCAGAAAAACGAAATGTATACAGGTACGCTGTAAACGACGGAGCTTTTTCTGAGCCTGTAGGATGGATGCAAGTAACAAAAGGACTCGAGTATGACAAGGTACACTCTGTAGCCATTGATGGTGATATGTGGATTGGTACAAAGGACGGTACAATTCGAAAGTTTACCAGGGGTGAAGAGCAAGAGTTTACCATTAGAGGCTTAGAAGAAGGGTTGACGAGTTCATTACTGCTTACTACAACTACAGAAGGTGAGCGTTTATATGTTTTAGAACCAGATTCTAATAGAGTAGTAATTTTGAGCAAACAAGGTGATTTTTTGAGAGAAGTGACAAATGTAGCTCTAGGTTCAGCGACAGAACTGTTAGTAGATGAAGGCCGCAATATTTTATATGTTGTGAGCGGTTCAATAATTTTTGAAATTCCACTAGGCATCTAGCCTGGTATAATTGAGTAATGATACTCTTGTCGAATAAAAAAGCTCGAGCGGAATTTGAGATTGTTAAAACCCTTACAGCTGGGATGGTTTTGTCTGGTGCAGAGGTGAAAAGTTTGCGTTTAAAAAACGGAAGTTTAACCGGCAGCTTTGTAAAAATAGTTGCTGGAGAGGTTTTCTTACTTAATGCTCACATAGGACCATACAGTTTTGCAGATTCTTCAAAGTACGATCCAAAGCAAACTCGTAAATTACTCTTACAGAAACAGGAAATTGACCAGTTGGTTGGTAGTTTGGAAAAGAAAAATCTAACAGTAATTCCACTTGCAATTGAAGCAGTTGGTAGGCGTATCAAAGCTACAATTGCGTTGGCTCGAGGTCTCAAAAAATTTGAGAAACGTGACAAGCTTAAGCAGCGTGACATACAACGTAATGCTGCACGTGAGGCAACATCCTACTGACAAGCAGCCTAACTTTGTTCTATACTACAAAGAACAACATTTGTACAAGGAGGAAGAATGCCTAAAAGAGTTTTTTGGCCCATAGCAATGGTAATATTAGGGTTGATATTTTTGGCTTCTAACTTGGGAATGCTTCCAAGAGAATTCTGGAACCTTTGGCCAATTATATTAATAGTAGTTGGACTTGGTGGTTTACTTACCTCAGACAGAGATGAATGGATGTCAGGTGGTGCCACAACAACAGCTAAGCCAAAGTCGGTTAAGAAACCAGCAAAAAAACGCAAGTAGTGCACCTCCTTTACATTAGTTAGAGCATGTATGCATAGCAGTTTTCAAATAGCTATTGATGGTCCTGTTGCTGCTGGCAAGGGCACAATATCAAGACTCGTAGCTGATAGGCTCGGTTTTTTGTACGTTGATACTGGAGCCATGTATAGAGTTACTACGCTGTTAGCATTATCAGCTGGTGTTGATTTAGCTGATGTCCCCAACTTAGTAGCACTCACACAAGATGCTCATATTGAGATGAGAAATCCAACTGAAGATGAAAAAGATGGTAGGCTTACAACAGTTATAGCTAACGGTGAAGATATTTCTTGGCAAATTCGCACAGAAAAGGTAAGTTCACATGTCTCGCTGGTGGCTCAGCTTGCTGATGTTCGTGCTGTGTTAGTTGAAAAACAAAAAATTATTGCTCAGTCACAAAATGTAGTCATGGAAGGTAGAGATATAACATATAGAGTTTTGCCAGACGCAGAATTAAAAATTTATCTGACGGCTTCAGATCTAGTTCGAGCTAAACGTCGCCATCAACAATTACTTACTAGAGGTGAAGACATTTCTTATGAGGAGGTCTATACCGAACTTATTCAAAGAGATAAGAATGATATGGAGCGTTCAGTTGATCCGCTACAAATTGTTCCAGAGGCTTGGGTTATAGATACTAGTGACCTCAAGATTCAACAAGTTGTTGACCTAATAGTGACAAAAGTTACCGTGATGCGTAAAGTATCAGATTAGTATGCCAACTCCACAAGAGTATGAAACACTGACAGCAGAAATTGAAGAACGCAAACTGGAAAAACAGCGAATTCGTGATGAAAAGCGAAACCTGAAAGAGCGTAAAAAGAAATCTGAACTATTTGAAAAACTTGTTGCTCCCATACTGTTATTATTGACGGTTTTGACGGGAGCGATTATTTGGTTGTTGTAGTCCAGGTTGGACAGGTCCTATCAAGAGCTGATTCGTATTTGTGACTTCAGTTTGAGGACACCCATTTTTTACCGCAGTGGTTTGTTTAAAAAAGTCGGTATAGGTTCGAAGCCCCATACTTGTTCTCACACACACTTCTGCAATTTTTATACCATTTGGCCGTGCAAATTGATGAGGAGTTTCTTCTGAAACGAGTGCCCTCATAATGTGGTTCCAGATAGGCGATGCACCAGTAATACCAGACGCAACGTAACTCATCGGTGTGTTATCGTTGTTGCCTACCCATACAGCTACAACGCGGTTAGAAGTGTAGCCGATGGTCCAGTTGTCTCTAAGGTTATTTGTAGTTCCGGTTTTGACTGCAATTTCTTGGCCAGGAATGGTGAGCGTAGAGTGTGCGCCAAAGGCTGGTGTTCTTGCGGTGTTGTCAGAAAGTATAGCCGAAATTTGATATGCCACTATAGGGTCAAGTACAGATTTTTTTTCACATACACCAGTAAGAGCGCAGTGGTTTTGATATAAAATTTTTCCATCATAGGTTTTCACTTCAAGTATTGGATTAAGTGGAACCAAGTTGCCTTGGTTTGCAAACGTTCCGTATAATTGGGCCATTTCAGTCATGAGTACTTCGCCACCACCTAAAGTAAGTGAAAGTCCATATCTGTTTGTCTCTTGCCAAGTAGTAATACCAAAATCTTGTGCACGTTGCAAAAGGTAGGGCACACCAATGCTAGCAAGCATTTTAACGGCTGGAATATTGTATGAAGAAGCGAGTGCTTCTCTAATCGTTACTTGTCCGTGAAATTTGCCATCATAGTTTTTAGGGCTATATGGTTCTGAACCAGCAATGTTATAGGTAATAGGTGAATCGGCAATTACAGTAACAGGAGACTCACCTTTTTCTAGTGCCAGTGCATAAGTGAGCGGTTTAATTGAAGACCCAGGCTGACGTTGCCTTGTAGTGACGTTTACTTGTCCATCATGCTCAAAATCAAAGTAGTCTTTGCTGCCTACCATTGCTAGGATTTCTCCTGTTTGGGGGTTAGTAACAAGAGCGGCACCATTACTTACCCTCAGATTTGCAAGTTTACTCACTTCAGTTGTAACGGCCTCTTGGGCAAAATGCTGAGTGGGTAAATCCAAAGTTGTGGTAATAACTAAGCCAGCGTTTGCCAACATTTCCTCACCATAGGTATTTGCAAGCAGTTCTTTGACATACATAACAAAGTGAGGTGCTTCAATTTCAATGTTTTTAGTAGCGAAGGTAAGCTTTTCTAGCCTTGCTTCATCTGCCTGGTTTTGTGAGATGTATCCGTCCTCGACCATACGTCGTAAGACTTCATGTTGGCGTTGGTATGCAAGTTCTGGATTAACACCAAAAGGTGAATACCTGGTTGGAGCCTGCGGAAT
>CAZMZI010000029.1:3733-10408 GCA_964570775.1 uncultured Pseudomonadales bacterium
AGTGCTCTAGCAATGCCTCTAACGGAAAATCCATGGTGGTTATAAAAATCTTTATCTTCTATAGCAATTGTTGCTTGAATAAGAGTTGCTGGCATTTGTGAGAGTGGAATGATAGTTCTATTTTCATTTTCATAGACTCTAAACAAAACATGGCCGTTTCTATCTAGGATTTTAGAAGAAACGAGTGGTGGTTGCTGTGTGAGTAGTTGTGGCAGAGGGAGATCTTTAAAGACTGTTTCGTGCACATAGTAGGTTCCCGCAAAAATGAGAGCAGAAATAAAGAGGGCAATGAAGGCGTGGATTGGGAACCCTAAGAGGAGTGTAAAGAATGATTTGAAGTAATCACCAAACAGTGAGGTTTGGATAGGCGGTCTAGTATTTCTTTGGTGATGTGTGCGGATACCTCGATGTTTAAGGTACAGAGAAATAAGAGCGTGTTTTTTACAGCACGACCTTAAAACCAACGTGGATGGGCGTCTCCGGGCCATGAATTATTTTTTTCTAACGGGTAGTCTTTGCCGATGATAACACACCAAAAGTAACAATAGAATAGTGTTTGTTTATATATGAATTTGTTTGATGTATTTGCTGTGTAGAGTGGAGACGAAACAACTCTAGAGTGTGGTAATTTTTCTGTGTATGACATCCCAAAGTTCACGGGAGTCACCTTCATATCCTAGTGCCCAAATAGCAATACCAGCCAAGTCTAACTGATTAACATAATCCAATTTGTATGAAATAGATCTGCTGTTTTCGTAGTACACCACGTATATATTGCCATCCTCTACATAGGAGATGTAAGGAGAGAGAGCCTCTTCATTCCAGTGCTCCTGGACTTTTAATTCATCTTTTCTTTTTAGTAATTCTTGCACTCGTTCATAGCTAGCTGTTGCACCAGTGTCAGGAAAAGTGTGGGAACGAGCATCACGGGATGTTGTTTGCCACTCATATCCATAAAAAGGAACACCGAGAAGAATCTTTTCTGGAGGCACTACTTCGAGAAACATTTGTAAATAAGAGTTAATACTATGATCCCAAAGCTCTTTTCCTCCAAATAAAGGGGCCACTGGTCCCGCTTGTGGAGAAGCTCTGCGGTGGAAGTCATATGCCATAACTATGATGTAGTCTACGTGTTGAGCTAACCCCTGTGGATCCCACAACTGAGTGCCTTCAGCAGCACTTGCATACATATCAATAGACAGAGGAATAGTTGCATACTTGGAATCTAAATGCTGGTTAAGTTCTGCCATGAACTCGGTAAGATTGTTTCGTAACTGAGGAGTAGCAGAACCATTAAGTTCAATGTCAATATTAACTCCAGTAATGGGGTAGGCAAGCAGAACGCTATCGAGTGAAGTGATAAGGTTCTCGTGTGCTTTCTTATTCGAAAGAAAGGAGTAAATGTCATCGGCATTAAATTGGGATAGTACTATTTCTACACTGCCCCCTTGTTTGGTAACTTGTTGTGACAGTGTTAAAAAATCCTCGGAAGATAGACGGTGATACCCTGGTTCTGCATTCTCTCCCTCGCGTACAAGTAGTGATCCGTCTCCTCCAATAGTTAGTCCAAAGTACGAGAGTTCGGTTAGTTCTGGCTGAATCGTAGTTTTTTGTAAGTTCCAGTATGGTAAAAAACCATACACGATCTTATTTCCATGTGGACTAGTACGGGGTGCTCTAAGAAAACTAAAGCTAGATAAGGTACTCAAGGGTGAAGTGAGTGGTTCTTCTCCAAACCACCAGACTGTTACCAGAAATATAAAGACTGTGGTGAGTACTAGCAACACACCCTTCTGTGCCCAAGAGAAAAGGCGAGTGCGTGATGTCACGGTAGGTTCATGCATGTTAGTCAAAGTGCTTTACAGGAAGATCGTGAGGAATGATTCTCTGTTCATACATTGTTTTACCATCTTGGGTGACCACCCTAGTGCAATCAGAGCAGAATTGGAACTCATAGGTCAGTGGGTCTGCATAGAGGGTTCGTTCCTGCAAAACCAATCCATCTATAGTTTCACCAGGATTTGGCGGCACACCAGTGGCAGGGTTAATCCACACATTCTCTGTGACAAGTTTTGCATATGATGGGTTGCTTTTTTCCCAATACAACTCTGTGTACCTACCCTGACATTGGTCATTTTTATTTGTTGGAAAACCAGATGCACAAACAAACCCTGATAAAACATCATCTGGTTTATCTTGCCACACAGGTTCTGAATTCCTCAGTACGTAAGACATAATATCATTCCAAATTGGTGCAGCTCCGGTAACACCTGATACGAGATAGGGATTCATGGGGGTACTATCATTATTACCCACCCAAGTAATGACAAGGTTTTCTGGGGTAAAACCTACAGTCCAGTTGTCACGCAGATCGTTGGTTGTACCTGTTTTAACACTCACAATTTGATTTGGAATTACTAGCTGAGATCGAGAACCAAATGCTGCAGATCTTGCCTGGTTATCTTGCATAATATGACTGATGAGATACGCAGGAGCTTTATGCATAACTCTGTCAAGATCACCGACGCGAGGCAAGTCTTCATCGTCAGTCATCTCAGAAAGTGTCTCAAGAGTTTTTTCTGGGTTGAATTCCTCAAGAATGTTGCCTTTATAGTCTTCAACTTTTAATATTGGTGTTAACGGTACTTTTACACCTTGGTTTGCTAGCACAGCAAATGTTTGGGCTAAGTCGATCATACGGACTTCACCACCACCAAGTGATAACGACAAGCCATAGTTTGAAGGGTCTTTCCAAGTAGTTATGCCCATTTTTGTGGCTTGCTTAATAAATGCTTCTAAACCGATGATACGTAATGACTTGACGGCAGGAATATTAAGTGAGTTTCCAAGTGAGTCCCGAATGGTAACGGGACCTTTAAAACTCCCATCGTAGTTTTTAGGACAGTAAAGTGGTTGGCCGGGAGAAGAGAAACAAGTGGGTGTGTCAACTAAAATTGAACCTGGATTAAGTTCTTTCAACTCCATTGCTGTTGCATACATGATTGGCTTAATGGAAGAACCAGGTTGTCTGAGGGCAAGTGCTACATTTACTTGACCTTCTGCAGTTGCATTAAAATAGTCGCGGGAACCAATCATGCTTAAAATTTCACCTGTATTTGGTTTGACAATCATGGCTGCTCCATTACTGATGCGATAGCGTTCTAGTGAGACGATCTCTGCAGCTAGAGAAGCTTGTGCCACCTCTTGCAATTCCAAATCCAGAGAAGTGTATACCCGTAGTCCACCTTTGCGGACTGTATCTTCACCATATTTTTCAAAAAGTAAGTCACGCACATAAAAAACAAAGTGAGGGGCTCTAATATCTGTTGAAGAAAGTGCATACTGCAGTACTTCTGTTTCAGCTTGTGTTGCTTCGAGTGCAGTTATATAGCCATCTTCTTGCATTCTTCTAAGTACTTCTTTCTGCCGTTCTTTTGCTGCTTGTGGGTTTGATCCAAATGGTGAGTATTTGCTTGGTGCTTGTGGTAAGCCTGCCAATAATGCCGCTTCTGCAACAGTTAACTGCGATGCTTGTTTACCAAAGTACGTTTGAGAAGCCGATTCTATTCCAACAGAAGTACCACCATATGAGATGTAGTTTAGGTACATTTCAAGAATCTCTTCTTTTGAGTAGATAAGTTCAGTAAGTACTGCAAGTACGGCTTCTTTTAGTTTTCTTTGTACAGATCGTTCGGTAGTAAGCAAAGCATTCTTTACTAGTTGTTGAGTAATGGTAGAGCCACCTTCAAGTCTGCCACCTTCAATGTTTGTTTTGAGTGCACGAGCAATACCAGTAATATCAAAGCCGTAATGTTTGTAAAAGTTCTTGTCTTCTATTGCTATTGCAGCTTGATAGACGTGCTCAGGCAATGTAGAAAGCTCAATGGGGTTACGGTTTTCGTCTCCGTATACCTCATACAAAAGTATGCCGTTTCTATCAAAAATTTGAGAGCTAACAGCAAAGTTTTCACTGGTAGTTATTCTTCGGGGTGACGGTAAGTCCTTGAGCAGATACAGCAAGAAAACAACTCCAGATAAAAAGGTTAGTAGCAGTAACAGCCAAGATATGGGGCTTGTAAGGATTAGCAAAAAGAAACGAATTGCTTTAGGAAACTTTGCAAACTTTTTTTTTCGCTCGGCAATATTTTGGGTACTGCCAATAAAAATAGTTCTAAAATTAAATGGATTTTTTTTCTTCTTTACCAGTAATGTTGAAAAAGAACGCTTCATAAAAAGTCGCAGCTAAGGCAAAGTGCCTTTGTTACTAGGAAGTATAGTGTATCAAATAATAGTCAATCAAAAAACCAGATACAAGAGAATAACACTGTTGTATAGTAAACATATGGATAAGATGCAACGGTTGTGGATTGAGACACTTTCAGAACGGGTAAAAGCTATGGTTATGCTTTCTCTCGAGTTATACGACAGAGAATTGACAATGACAAGTAAGTTGCATGATTACTCATTTATCGTGTTCCCTATTGCAACAGCATATGAAGGCTTTTTAAAACAGTACTTCTTTGAGTTAGGTCTTATTAACAAAAGCACATATGAAGGAAAGCGTTTTAGAATAGGTAGAGCTTTAAACCCAGACATACATCCTCGAGGACGAGATGAATTCTGGTTATATGATGATTTACAACGTAAATGTGGTTCACAAGCAGCAACAGAGTTGTGGGATACGTGGTTAACATGTCGGAACGGTATTTTCCACTTCTTTCCCCTGCAAGACAGTAAACTTACTCTAAGCGAAGCAAAGCAACATATTGAAAAAATATTAGGTGCGATACGTTTGGCACAAAGTTGTCGTCGATTTGCTTAGACTAATTGGCTTGCCTTGATTTATAATTTCGAGTACATTGTAACGCATTGCATTATAGAAGGTACGTAGTATGTCCCACAAATATACCTACAAAAACATTACTATTTCAGGACTTCCTGGTAGTGGTTCGACAACACTGCTTAAGCTACTTAAGAAGGATCAACAACTCAAATTTGATGGATGGACTGGATTTAGTGGCGGCGAGTTTATGCGTGCATATGCACAGGAAAAGGGGTTGTTTAGAGAACAGGGTGGGTTACACCATGATGCCTCACATTACGAAGATGACTTTGATAGAGAGGTTGACTTAGGTATGAGAGCAAAGCTCGAGCTGGAAAATCACTGGATACTAGAATCTTGGCTTTCTGGGTTTATGGCACAGCAAGTTCCAGGCACGCTAAAGGTGCTTATGGTGTGTAGCGACAAGGCTGTTAAAGTTGACAGAGTGGTTAATAGAGATGGTGTAACTGCTGATGCAGCAATTAAAAACATGAATGATAGGTATACTGCTAACTTAACAAAATGGAGAAGGCTCTATAAAGATCAATGGCAAGAATGGGTTGTAAAGCCGGGAACAATGAGCGCCGATGATCCAATTGATTTTTGGCGTCCGGAACTTTACGATGTAGTTATAGATACGTACTCACATAATCAGCAGGAAACACTGCAGGTAGTTCTTGATGCAATCACGAAATAAAAACACTGATACAACAGAGACAACACCGACACTACGTCATAATCATCTTGTTTTCTTCCCTTTACTTACCCTTATTTTGATTTTGTGGTTTTTGTATAGAAGTTTGTTTGCTTTTCCAGTGTGGTTTGATGAAACGGTTGGTAAGGCATTGTTCTTTGGCATTCCTGTGTGGGTATATATAGCTGTAACAGGGTTTGGAAGCATTACGGATAGCTTTGCATCATATAAATTGAGGGAGGGTTTGTTGCTTGGTATAGCCGTTGGTGGCATGTATGGATTTCTAATGTCTATCCTGTCACTTGCGCAGCGTGGAGCGGTTGTTGAAGCCGTGCTCCTTTTTGACTCACCAGTGTTTTGGAAAGAGTTTGTTTTAGCACTTCTTACCAGTTATTGGGAGACACTGTTGTTCTTTGGATTCGTGATGACCGTTCTCATGGATAAGTATCGCAAATGGTCATTTGTAAAGTTATCGTTGGTGACTGCAATCATATTTGTTATCTTCCATATTCCAAATGCATTACTTAGATTTTCTGGCGTATATGTATTGTCACAAATTTTTGTATTGTCACTTTTCGCTTTTGGGCAAGCACTGTTATTCTATGAGCGAAGAAATGGATATGCGCTTGTTTTATCTCAGGCTATCTGGGGTATGGTGTTATTAGTGCATGCGTGGTAAAGTCTAGGCTTCTTAAAGTATGCAGATAGAAAAACCAGTTGTTTTTAGTGTTATTCGTGGAGTGCTTTCTACAGCAGCAGTGGTCTGTGGTGTTGGAATTGTGTTGGTATCACTCATTTCTGCGTCACATGTACGCTCAACTGGTGAGCCAATGTTTAACACTGAACTTTCTTTTGAAGATGAACTGCTTCCAGATCATATCTTGTATCCGTTGCTAATGGCTCGTGACAGAGTAGCACTGGAGTTAGCAACTCCAGAGCAAAAAGTTGAGTATAGACTTGAATATGCAAAGAGGCGAACACAGTATGCTTTTAGCCTTATTCGCAAAGAGAAATATAGTTTGGCGCTTACTACCGCTACAAAAGCTCAAAAGTATGTCTTAGCTGCTTACACAGAAGCTCAAGAGCAGGGTTTATCTTCAGAATACCAGGCTATGATTAGGATGGAACTTAAGAAACAAACCTCACAGTTACGCCAAAT
>CAZMZI010000030.1:0-10181 GCA_964570775.1 uncultured Pseudomonadales bacterium
GACAAAAACAAACACTACACTTGTTACAGGAGCAGAGCTCAAAATTGGGTAGTTTTGCAAATAGAGGGTAACTTTCGTATACTCACAGCTGTGAGGGCACATTTTCTCCCAGCTATCTTAGTTATCTTTACATTACTCAGCATTTTAACGCTAAGTAGTATTGCGTCAGGACTTGTAACTAAACAGTTATTCTTCTTTTGTGTAGGAAGCGTCATTTTTTACACTGCATCAAGAGTAAGCCTTAAGAGGTTAGAACAACTCAGTTTTTTTGGATATCTACTAACTATTGCACTGCTAGTACTCACGCAGATCATTGGCTTTCAAACAAGAAATACATCTAGTTGGATAGAGGTATTTGGATTATTTAGACTGCAACCTTCACAACTAGCCGTACCACTTGTTGGCTTGTATGCCGCTACTTTTGTCCAAACGCATCCATTACTTCGTGGCAAGAACATACTCACTCTTCTTGGTATTTTAGCGATACCAGCTGTGCTAATTATTACAGAACCCGATTTAGGAACAGCTTTGGTATTCCTGGCAAGTATGACGCCACTCTTTCTACTTAACAAAACGCACTTTCAACACGTATCACTTCTTGCTGTAAGTAGCGTAGCAATTGCCATCGTAACCTGGCTGTTTGTGCTGCAACCCTATCAAAAACAACGTATTTTCTCTTTCCTCGACCCGTCTGACACAAAAGGAGCTAGCTATAATGCCGAGCAAGCTATGATTGCTGTGGGATCAGGTGAACTCTTTGGAAGAGGACTTGGTCAAGGGATTCAATCACACTTACGTTTTTTACCAGAAAGACAAACAGACTTTATTTTTGCTTCCTTTGCAGAGGAGTTTGGATTTTTGGGATCACTCATGGTGATAGCTCTGTATGCAGCCCTTTGTAGTTTTATTCTGTTTATTGCACTCAAAACTAAACACAAAACCGCTCAACTTTTTTGCTTTATAAGTGTTACCATGATTGCCGTTCAAACCGGAGTAAATATTGGCATGAATATGGGCATAGTGCCAATTACTGGTGTAACACTACCACTCTTGTCCTATGGTGGCAGCTCCATTTTAACCCTGTGTGGATGCTTGGGAATTCTACAGTCGTTTGTCACTCTACAAAAAAAAGAATTAACACTCCACATCTCATAAGCTTGTGGTATAATTGTGTGTTCTAAGACATTGAAACAAAAACAAGTAAGGTCTATACAGTATGTCATACGCAGTCATTCAGCTTACCGGCAAACAATATAAAGTCAGTGAAGGGGAAAAACTCACTGTTGGTCGTCTTACAGCAAAAGAAGGCGAAACCATTACCGTTACAGACGTGCTACTCACTTCAAAAGGTGAAAACACCGTTGTAGGTACACCTCTTGTTGCAGGTGCTAGTGTAACGCTCAAAGTCATGCTCCATGATAGAGCTCCAAAAATTAGAGTTGCAAAGTTTAAAGCTAAATCACGCTATAGAAAAGTACAAGGCCACAAACAACCTCAAACACAGGTTGAAGTAGTTGCAATTAAAAACTAATACACCCTAAGAGTTTGACGACGTGTAACAAGAGGAATGTATCCTCACCCGGTTGTCATCAAACACTATGCACACATATCTTTTTCAGTTTGGCACAACGCCAGATTTATCGCTCAAAGAACTACAGTCGCTCGTTACAAACACACGAGTTACTAAAATTTTACCAACTGTCTTTTCTGCAGACTTAGTTGATGACGCAGAAGCACTATCCTTGCAAGACAGACTAGGTGGCACTGTTAAAATCATTAAGCATATTACCCAAGTTGCAGAACCCACTCCAGAAAACTTACTTGAAGTAATAACGCATACGCTCCTCTCAGAGCAAACTACCGGTAAAATTGTATATGCAGTTGCAGAATTAGGCAGAGACCACTTACCACAAATTGACGCCGTTGCCATTAAGACACGTTTAGCAAATGTTGGTAGATCAAGCCAATACAAAGATGGTTCTAGATATGGTCTTTCGGCTGCTGTTTTACTTCACAAATCAAAACTACTTGAGATATATATCATTTCTAATGGTGAAGCAACCCATCTTGGAGTAACTCTTTCAGTACAAGATATCGATGACTGGACAAACAGAGACCGCAACAAACCGTATGCAGACAGCAGAAAGGGTATGTTGCCTCCAAAATTAGCACGCATGATGGTTAACTTGGGACTTGGCGCAGTAGATGTACAAAACCCAGTATTACTTGACCCATTTTGTGGTTCAGGCACGGTGCTTATGGAAGCACTGCCTTGGTGTTCAAAAGTGTTTGGTGCAGACCAAGATCCAGACTCTGTAGCTGGTACCAGAGAAAACTTGGAGTGGTTTACCAACTGTTACGAACTTGAAAATACTGGCGTAGTATTACTTTCGGATGCTACCAAAGTCCTTACTTCAGAACCAGTTGATCTCATTGTCACAGAGCCATTCTTGGGTAAACCAAAACCAAATCCTGCTCTTATTCCAAATATTTTAAGAGGTCTTGAAAAACTCTATAAGGGTTGTTTCAAAAATTGGAAAAAGCTTCTCAAAGAAAATGGTGTTGTAGTAATGATCTTCCCAAAGATAGAAATTACCCTAGAATCGGGCAAAACAGTTAGCTATGATATGCATAGTTTTATTGACAGTCTAGCCGAGATGGGGTACACTACCACTTCTGAACCTCTCGTGTACGCTCGCCCACAGGCTGTTGTGCAACGTGAGATTTATGTTTTAAGATACAGTACAGAAACAAGAACTAAGGACACGAATGTCAAAAGTTAAAGCATCAGGTAAAGTAGCGCAACATAAGCAGGGCAAACGCCACCCCAAGAGACTTGGTCTCAAAAAGTTTGGTGGTGAAACTGTTATCAACGGGAATATTATTCTCAGACAACGTGGCGCTAAATATAAAGCTGGTAAAGGTGTAGGTATGGGTAAAGACCACACCATTTTCGCTTTAATTGATGGCGTTGTTGCTTACGGCAAACGCTTTGGCAGAACTGTCGTTAACGTTATCACTAAGTAAATTTGCTAGCAAAAAGTAACCGTCACTGGTATACTTCGAAGCAATGCAAGATACTTCCATACGCACCTTAGATGTCACACTCTTACAACCAAATCCATTTCAACCAAGAGAGCAAATTAAGTCGGAAGACTTGTCAGACCTTGTGGACTCCATTAAACAGTTTGGCGTTCTTGAACCACTCCTTATAGCACAAACTCCTGCAGGATACCAAATTATTGCTGGTGAACGTCGTTGGCGTGCTGCGCAACAAGCAGGCCTTACTACCGTACCAGTAGTAGTTAAAAAGACTACTCCAAAAGAAATGTTGGAGATGGCAATCATTGAAAACATTCAACGTGTAGACCTTGGCCCACTAGAGCGTGCACAAGCCTTTAGCCAACTCATTAGAACATTTAACTATACCGTTGTTGAAGTTTCTAAAAGAGTGGGCAAGTCTCAACCGTATATTAGTAACTCTCTGCGTCTTCTCAAGCTTCCAGATGCGGTAAAAGATGGATTGCTAGGTGGTCTTATTAACGAAGGACATGCCCGCGCAATTGGAGGCATAGAGGACCCTCACGCAATGGTTGAGGTATATAAAAAGATCCTCAAAACTAATGCGTCTGTCCGTCAGGCAGAACAACTTGCCAGAATGGCAAAAGAAAAAATGGGCCAAGAACACTACACTAAGAAAGTAGAGAAGCCTTCTCATGAGGTCATGGCAGAAGTTGCGGTTTGGGAAGCACAATTAAAAAGATTGTTGGCTTCTAAATCCATGATAAAGTTACAACGCAGTAGATCTCAAACCAAAATCACTATTACACTTAAAGGTTCGCCAGACAAAACACAAGAAGATCTAGAGAAAATAATGGCAATTACTGCAAAAGAGAAGTAATCTTTGCTTATTCGTATCGTACCGGGGTAATCACACCAATTTTATCTGCAGGCCAGTATCTAAAGAATGCTTTTCCAACAATGTCGCTCTTGGTAATAGGGCCCCATGCTCTTGAGTCTGATGAGTATGGTCTGTTATCACCCACTGCAAAGTATTCATTTGCTGAGAGAGTGATAACCCTGTCTTTAGAAAATTTTCCTGGTAATGTTTCAAATTCCTCAGGGATATAGGGCTCATAGCGAGCGGTACCATTAACAATAATTGAGTCATCTCTCACTTCAACTGTGTCACCAGGGACAGCAAGTATGCGTTTAATAAAGTCACAGCCTGTACCTTCTGGACAGTTAGCGGCTTCTGGTGCGTGGAAAACTATTACATCTCCAGCTGTTGGTTCACCAAATCGGTAACTAATTTTATCTGTTAATACATACTCACCACTTAAGAAGGTTGGCACCATTGACTGACCGTTTACTTGGTGGGGTTGCATGAAGAACAGGTAGATAACCAGAAAGATTGATAAACCAATAACAACGGTCTCAACAACATCCAAGAACAAACCAGATATTGATTTAAGGGGATTCTTCATATATGAGATTATGAGTAGTAAATGGTAACTTTACAAGACAGAAACACAACCACGCCAGCACAAAAACAAGCTATAATGAATCCATGGGATACACACAAAGTGCCATTTCTGGTTTTAGCTGGCAAACCGTACTCAAAATACTGCAAAACCTTATCACTCTTGCAAAAATTTTTATATTAGCAAGACTACTCTCTCCAAATGATTTTGGACTGTTCTCCCTTATTGCCATCACACTTGGCATTGCAGAAGCTACCACACAAACTGGAATCAACATTACTATCATTCAGTCAAAACAGAGTATAGGTTATTTCCTTAATACTGCTTGGGTACTAGCCATACTCCGAGGCATACTCATTGGCATACTCATGGTAGCACTAGGCCTTTTTATGGGAAATTTTTATTCCCAGCCACAGCTTCCACTGTTTATCGCACTTGCTTCACTTGTCCCTATCATCAAAGGATTCATTAACCCAAGCATCATTTTGCTTCATAAAAACTTAGAGTTTTTTAAAGACAGTTTGTACCGATTATCCCTTACAGTAGTTGATGGTGTTCTAGCAATCATTTTGGCGTACTGGTTACACTCCGTTTGGGCACTTATTTTTGCAATGATTGGGGCAGCATTCTTTGAAGTTGTTATTTCATTTCTATTTTTCTCAGAGAGACCAGTCTTTTCTTACATACCCAACAGAGCAAAAACCATTCTTACTAATGCGAAGTGGTTAAGTTTGAGTTCATTGCTTTCTTATGCAAATGACAATGTTGATGATTTTATACTCGGAAAAACAGTTGGAACGTATAACTTAGGTTTGTATCACAATGGATACAGTTTGGGTCATAAGACAAACTATGATATTACTAAATCCGTTGGTCATGGCACTCTCCCAATATTTACAAAAATAGGTGCAGATAAACCTCGACTTAAAAACGCATTCGTTAGATCTATGACTGTCAGTAGCTTACTTGCGATAGTGATTTCTTTGCCACTCTTTATCTTTCCAGAATTCGTAGTGTCACTCCTGTTAGGTTCGCAGTGGTTGGCCATCACAGAGTACCTTGGTGTTATAACATTTGCAGGACTGGTGCACGCCCTTTCAACCAGTACCTACCCACTCTTTTTAGCTACGAAAAACTACAAAATTATCAACTCACACTTATTCGTAACACTCTTGGTTATGCTTCCGCTTATCTTGTATGGCAGCATCAACTATGGCGTGCTGGGTGCATGCGTAGCAATTGCGGTTGCTCGGTGCGTTTCGGCACCTATCATTGCGCTAGGAATCCACCATGAATTCAAGTAACAACAACATACCTATTTCTGCAATTCTTATTACGAATAGATCGGATACTCGTTTTGAAGCAGCACTAGCATCAGTACAATCGTGTGCTGAAGTTCTGGTTATTGATAATAATAGTGGTGCTGATTGGACCCAGTTACACAAAAAATATCATTTCACTAAAATTGCTACCGCTCCACACCCCATCACGAATTTTGCAGCAGCGCGAAACGATAGCATGCAGTTTGCTACACATAGTTGGGTATTCTTTTTAGACAGTGATGAAGTGCTTACCAACCCAATAGCTCTTAACGAAGCAATAAAAACGGCTGAAGCAACTACTGCTGGTTTCACTATCACTCGTAGTGATGTTTTCCTAGGTACACCCATTCGCTTTGGGGAAGCAGCCAAACAAAACATTGTAAGACTCTGCAAAAAAGAGCAAACACAGTTTGTTGGAAAAGTACATGAAGTTGCCAAAGTTGTTGGAGTTGTACAAAAAAGTGACGTGACAATTTTGCACAACTCTCATACTTCAATTAGTGAGTTCCTAGCAGACGTTGCATCTTACGCAAATTTACTTACCACAAAAAAACACAATTGGAATGTAATCTTTTTCTTACAAATGCTAACCTACCCACCCCTCAAATTTATATATAACTATGTTGTAAAACTGGGATTTTTGGATGGTAAAGCAGGCTTAACCTATGCACTCATTATGAGTTGTCATTCATTTTGGGTTCGTGTTTTCATATATGAAAAATCTAGGAAATAACTATACTGTTTCAACACTCTTCTTGTTTGTGTTACTTGGATCGCTTGCCTTAGGTAACCTAAGCAGGGTAACTGTACTCCCAAACGTACAACTGTACATTCATGACATAGTTATTTGCATGTGGTGTGGTGTACTTTTGATTCAAAGAAAAACAACTATATCTAGAGTGCTAAACTCGCTCTACAGTGCGGTGACTTCCTCAAAAATTGCCACATTTTTTTTTAGAGCAACTGTAGCCTTCACACTGTATCATCTGGTATTTCACTTCCAACTACTTCCCGTGTTTTATTTACTTAGGCTCTGCTTGTATGTTTGGTTTGGAGTGAGTTTGTGGACAAGTAACCTACAACTTCCCTGGAAAAGTGCCACAACTCTTTCTATTGTACTTGTTGCACTTTTAGGGTTGCTGCAATATTTTGTACTACCAGACACCAGATTTTTATTTATCCTTGGATATGATGACCACTACAACAGACTTATTGGCAGCTTCTTTGATCCCGCCATTATTGGAGCCGTGCTGCTGCTTGGTTATATTACCGCTTCCTACGCACCACTACTCACAAATAAAAAAACCCAGTTAGCCATCCAAGGGTTACTTGTTTTTGCACTTACACTCACCATGTCACGAGCCACCTATCTTGGGCTTGGGTTAGCCTTTTTACTGCAACTTACTACTAAAAAAACAACGTTTAAAAACGTGTGTATTCTTATTGCACTTTTTTTGGTAACTAGTGTGGGCGTAACCTTAAGCAACAAAACAGGAGAAGGTGTGAGACTAAATAGAACAGCTAGCATTGTGGCACGGACCGCCACAGCATCTCAAATCATACCAACAGACGTACAAACAATGCTGCTTGGCACCGGTCCTTTTTTTCAACCAGAAAACATAGTTCCTAAAGCAAGCACTGTCACTATTCCTAACAATGCCAAAACACCAGATTCTTTCTTACTCTTCTTAGTGGCGAGCTTTGGTGTACCACTGGGACTGAGTATGGGCATAAGCTGGTTGGCATTTCTTGTACAAAAACTTGGCACTTACCGTTATGAATCAAGTATCTTGCTGGTTTTATTTTTTATATCTCAATTTAACGCACTACAACTTCAACCATTCATTGTGGTGTATCTTTGCTTGCTTTTACAAAAAGAAATTAGAGTGAAAACGTAACTGTTCGCTCAATTTGAGTTTTATTACCTGCTGCATCAATTGCATCGAACAGCACTTTATTTTCACCCTCTTTGAGATGAATGGTGTATTTAAAACTACCATCACTTGTTGGAAGGGTGAGTCTGCCGTTCACATATACTTTTGCATCAACATCTGTTTTTCCTTCAATGATGTAGTCTTGGTTTTTCTTCGTCTCAATTTTTTGCGCATCCTCAAAATTGAGGAGTTCAAGTTGTGGTGGGTTAGCATCATAGATAGTGGTAAACATTTTCGTAACTGCAGACTCGTTTTTAGCTTCATCAACTGAGTAGGCAGTTATGGTATTTTCACCATCTAGTAAGTCTAAGGTAACCTCAAAGAATCCATCATCACCCGCGGTTGTTTCAACATCTTTTTGACCATTTAGCACAAAAATAATTGAACTTTTTGCTTCACCAAAGCCAGAAACAGCAATTTGTGCACTAAAGGTAGCTTCAATTGGTGCTGAGAGAATGGGAACTTGTGGAGGAATTGTATCAGAATCTTGGAATGGATTGGTGTCATCAAGTAGTGCGTTAAAGCCAGATATAAATCCTGGAATAATTACAAAGATAAAAGTGAGCAAAATAATAACAGCAGCAAGTAACAATGTTACGGTCTGTTTAACTGTTTTTTGACGCTCTTTGCGAACTTTTCTTGAAGAAACTACTGGTTCTACTGCCATACAAAGCAGTATAGTGATACACAAAAGTAAAAGCAAATGGAGATAAATGTTTGAGCCGAGAAGGGGAGTCGAACCCCTGACCCACGGTTTACGATACCGTTGCTCTACCAACTGAGCTATCTCGGCACAAAGGCTGCCATAGTATACAACAAAACAAACATTCTGAGGATTCCAAGCAAGTATTTTATTTGTGTGTACGTACTTCTTTTAGTTACGTGCTACAAGCTCAGCCAGCATCCAAGCAAGCGTAGCAATTCTGTCATCATATGCCTGTGCATCTTTTTTATGCAAATCGGAACCCAATAAATCTGATTCCATGAGTAACACCAACTCTATAGCAACGTCACCAACCGTTTGCATAAAAAGCGTAAGATATTTTTCTTTGTTGCCATTTGCAATCTGCAGGGTAAGGAAATCTGAAACTAACCCATGGTATCGCACAATTCTTTCAATATAGTTGGCATCCTTTGAATCAAAACCAAACCGATCTGCATACCTACTAACCTGACTTGCAGCAATTAGTTCATGACCTGGACATCTCGAAGTACCATCTGTACTTTGCACGAGTGTATCGACTTTGGCAATGTCATGGAGAAGCGTAGCAGCAGTAAGTATTTCCCTTCTGGTAAAAACTCCTACATGTTGTAACAAGTACTCTTGTAAAAAAACTCGTACCTGAGCAGTTGTATTTTGAAAGGTTACTACCTTTTCCAATCCAGCAAAAACACTCACTACATGGTCAAACACATTCTGATTGTCATGCCACAAACTATTTTCTGTTATAGCTGCTAAGTTGTAATATTCTGGAAAAACTTCGAGGTATTTTTTCTCTTTGAGTTCTTGGGAAGTGACGGTTGAAATAGCAATTCTTGGCATGTCTATATTTCTCTAAAAACTTCCTTGAGTGCTAAGTATCTACTCTCTAACTGTAATTTAACCTCTTCAAAAAATATTTTTTTACTGAAATCTCTGTCTAATTTTTCTTGCACCCACGAAATAAACTCTGAGTAGGTTTTACCTTCTGGTAAGTGCATCCATGAAAATTGTAGGTAGAAATCGGTACCAAGATGCGCCATTGCATCTGCAGTAGCCAATACTTTAGCCTCAATTGTTTGTGGGAGATTACCATCTTTGCAAGAGTGTGGCACAACGATGTCATTTAGTACGCTGGTTATTTCTGTATCAGAAAACTCAGCTTTTTTTAGTATCGTTACGGCTTGTTGTCTAGAAACTTCAGTATGCGAACTATCATGTCTATGTACAAAAACATCACCAAAATCATGTAGTAGCGCTCCAGCAACTGCTAGGTCAACGTCTGCACCATGCACCTTAGATAACTCTTCAGCATATTGTGCAACCAGCGGCACATGATTTCTCCACATCCACTGTGCAAAATCTTGACTTGAGTTTGTGTACTCACTTTCAACAAGTGAAAATAACATTTTATGTTTCATACAGCTCAGGCAAGTATAGCAAATTATTGCTGCAACTCTAGCAAGGTATACCAAGCAGGAAGTGGCACAACTTCACCATCTACCTCTTGCGTCATGCCTGTACAAAGCCAATGATCATTAGGATCATATTGATAAAAAGTTATTGCATGCAATCCTGGAACACCCATAACATAAGTCACGTAATCAGCCTGAGCTTGAAGTACTTCTGGGTTATAACAATTTTCTAAATTTTCATGACCTAAGTAGGTCTCGGAAAGAAACAACAGTGGGTTTTGGTTATATGCTTCTAAAACAGTTTTTGTGTCTGCAATAAGACCCTC
>CAZMZI010000031.1:0-9836 GCA_964570775.1 uncultured Pseudomonadales bacterium
TCATCTAATGAACCAGTATTGTGAATGGTGTGGTCTACAAGTCCCAAACATACCTCAACTTGTTGGCCACTCTCGTCTTCACCAACACCTTTTTCTCTCTCATTTGCACGGATAAATGATGCTTTTGTTACCCCATCTTCACCACGCTCTGATGCTCTTTGGAGATACCTCTCAAGCCGCACATACTGTGGTGCTACCACACCAAGCATAAACGTGTCCGCATGTTGTCGTAAGTACTCTATTTCCTCTGGGTTGCGTACGCCATCTATAACCACTGGTTGGGCACCTTCTGCTAGAGCGAGGACACGCTCTGCCAAGATTGCACCACCATGTTTTTCGCGCAAATCATTACCAACATCTTGTAGATTTTCACGCGTTACAGGCATCCCTCTATGGATACACTCCTCACGGATAGCATCTGACAATTTATAGTACAAGAAACCTCTATCTACAAAATGAGTTGAGATGGTACTTTTACCACTCGCAATGTATCCAACTAGACCAACAACACGCATGGGTGTTGTTATACAACGAAGCTATACCGTTTGAGTAGGGGGAGATTGAGAATCGATATCATGTGATAACAAGCGTCTGCACTCTTCAGCCATATGATCATACAATGCCATCACTTCATTATGTGAAAAATTTGAACGCCTAATTTGCACTTTGCTTTCATCCATGAGTAGTTTGATAAATGTTTCTTCGTCTACAGTAGGACTTTCCCCAGCTTGTAATTGACCTTCAATTTTTGATCGAAATTGCTGAGATTTAAATTTTCTTGTATTAATTAAATTTTTGGCAAGGAATCGTGATATTCTTCCACCGCGCTTAGCCAGAGGCCGGTTTGAAGTTGTTACAAGATGTATCACTAAATTATCATCTACTTTTATCTCACCTGCATTTGCTAAATGTACTAATCCCTTTTTTAATAGATTTTGTTTGTAGTGCTCAGAATTTGGTCCATTTAATTCCTGTAATAACGTGTTTAATGCATCTTTGAAACCAGAATCAACTAATTGCGTGTAGCAGCGATAATCAAGATCACCTAACTTCACTTCTCCCAGTGCTTCTATAACAACTGTACCTTGGTCTGTAATTTGTATGTAAGCTAAGTCTGGGTTTTTAAGTTTTTTCCCAAAACCATACCAATCTGGATTTTGCCATACTCTTACTAACTCGCTTGCAATTTTTAATCTTAGTTTGAGTTGTTCACTTTGGTTTTCGTTACTACTAGGAAGTTCTAATTGATCCACAGCGTCAAGTTTCTCTAGACGAAATTCTGCTGCGGCTAGTCTTTCAAAAAGCATTCCCGTTATGTCCCCTTTAGCTCCATCCTTAATTACGCCACTATTAAGCGATTTTCCAAAAAGTGTTCTAAATATATTAGGGTCATCATGTAAGAGATTTACTAAAATACGAAGTTGCTTTAATCTATCAACATTACCCTGATAATGCTCATTTTTCGTTCTTAACAATACCAAAAAGTACTTAGCAATCTCAGGCTTCTGTTCAGCAATAATGGCTAGTTTTTCTTTTATATTGTCATCTAATGTATTGTCAGATAACAAATTCATTAACTCCTTATTCATATAATCACTGTACTTTCCTAGAAATACAAAAGCAAGGTCCTTCTGCTACACTAGCAGCATATGAAACGTGGTGTTATTACCTTCTCAAGAGCAGAACAAACAATAATACATACACTTCTGTGTGACTTTGTTCCTCAGCTTACTTCTTTGCAGAAAAAATTCGAGCCACAAGGTGAGTTCGATACTATCGAAATGAGCCAAGATGAAGTTGAACTCATACTTGATCATTTACCCATTCCCTCTCAAGAAGAACCTGATGCATTAACACACATAAGGACCCTACTATCAAGCTTTTTGTCTCCAGTCAAGTAATCCTTTTGGTGCAAAACAGATACTTCTGCTACCAAACTTTAAAAAACTGTGCTTTAATGGCCAGTACGTAATAACAGGTAATAATGTATTAAGGGAGATTAGTATGGCCAAACCAGAAAATCAGTACTCTTTGAAGTCACTCATAGAGTTTATTAATAGTAATTTTGTGCTTATCCTCATTGTGCTATTCTTTTTTGCCGGTGGGTTTGTACTCGGTTCATTGTGGACTGAAAATCAACTTCTCAAATCAGGTGGTGCTGCCGCAGGTGGCGCAGCCGCTGGTGGTGGAGCCGCCGCACCTGCTGGTCCAACGGGACCAACTGCAGAACAACTTGCAGCTCTTCCAGAAGTTGGAAGCTCAGACCACATCAGAGGTAACAAAAATGCTAAAGTTACCCTTGTTGAGTACTCAGACTTCGAATGTCCATACTGCCAAAAATTTGGTCCTACACTTGAAAGTGTCTTAAAAGAATACGGGAATGATGTTGCTTGGGTATTTAGACACTATCCACTTCCTTTCCACGCTAACGCTCAAAAGGCTGCAGAAGCTTCAGAGTGTGTCGCTAAAATTGGTGGTGAAAACAAATTCTGGGAATATCATGATTTATACTTCGAAAGAACCCCAGCTAATGGTACCGGTATCGCAATTGCAGATATGGGTAAGCTAGCAGGTGAAATTGGTGTAAATGCCACTGCAGTACAGACATGTATAGACTCAGGCGAAATGGCTGAAAAAGTAAAAGCACAAATGGATGCAGGTGCTTCCGCTGGTGTGACTGGTACCCCAGGTACCTACATCGTCACCAAAGATGGTGCTAAAGCAATGATCCCAGGTGCGCTCCCATTAGAGCAAGTTAAGTCACAAATTGATCAGTACCTTTAAATTATCTGATCACTGATTGAATACAAGATGCGGCGCCACCAGGCGCCGCATTTCTTTGTAAACTCTAAACTAGATTATAAAAACCTTTTATTGAACCTTAATGACGTTAACCGGACAAGCCCGTGCTGCTTCTTTGTTTTCTGCACTGTCCTCTGCAACTACCTTGCGTTGAAACAATCCTTTTTTCTCCACTGCCCCCTCCAAGTCAGACTTACCATCCTCTGCCGACATAGTCCAGTATTTAGGACACAACAGCGCACACATACCACAACCAATACAGTTTTCTCTGTCATGTGTTACGGTTACTTTTGCAAATGGATTTGCCATCAGTCAGATTTTCAAAACAACTAGAACCCGTTATCTACGGCAACTACTTTATAGAGTCGGTCACCTTTTCTCACTTTTTGGTCAAGCTTAAAAGTGACTATACTGCCCTTTGGTGCTACTTGTACCTCTTTCTCTTCAAGTACTAACTGTGGTGCTGTACCTCTTACCACACCCGTTGTTTCACCAGTGATTATGTACTCATCGGTGTTAGTAAGCATATTTTCTTGAGCTGTAACTTCCACTACTCCAATTTTAGAAAAGTAGTTGGTAACAACACCAACCATCTCACGCTTTTGTGTCGCTCTGTTACCAGATGCTCCGCTCCATGCCACAAAGGGTTTACCTAAATAAAAGCCACCACTCAAGCCACGGTTATATACCGTACCCAATCGTTTATTCCAATCAACAATCTTTTCTTGAGTATAGGTACCTTGATTAAGAGCATCCAAAGCTTCTCTATACACTCTAATAACTCTATCCACATAATCTGCGGATCTTCCTCTACCCTCGATCTTTAAAACACTAATGCCTGTTCCCACCAGTTCATCTAACAAACCAATAGTACAAAGGTCTTCAGGGCTTAACACATAATCGTTTTCAACTTTTAGTTGTGTTTTTGTTTGTTCATCAATAATTTTGTAGCTTCTTCTACAGTTTTGTTTACATGCACCACGGTTTGCAGAAGAGTTATCGGTAAGTAAACTCATACCGCATCTGCCTGAAATTGCCACACACATAGCTCCATGACCAAACACTTCAATCTCAAGTGGTCTACCACTGCGACCCATTATTCCCTGAGCTTTAATTTCATCACAGACGTGTTTAATCATGGGAACCGTTAGCTCGCGAGCTAATACAATGGTGTCCGAAAGCTGTGCAAAAAACTTTACTGTTTCCACATTTGCAATAGAAAGTTGCGTAGAAATATGTACTTCAACTCCAACAGAATTTGCATAGGCAATTGCTGCCATATCAGCCACAATAATAGCGTCAATTCCATTAGCTTTTACCGCATCGATTATGGCATAGGCTAGCTTCATGTCATGGTCATACAACAGCGTGTTAAGTGTGAGATATGTTCTTACTTTATGTGCTTTTGCAATCTTGGCAATCTTTGCTAAGTCATCAAAGTTAAAATTGTTGGCTGCTCTAGCACGCATATTAAGTTGCGTAATACCAAAAAAGACAGAATCACACCCAGCGTTAATTGCAGCCTGTAAACTTTCAAACGATCCCACGGGAGCCATCAACTCTACCTTGTGTGTAACCTTTTTTCCCGATTTTTCCATATATTTCCCTTGCGTTAAGAAACTGTATTGTACTTTTTTACTGCCAAAAGCACAATGCAAACAGTTATCCAACCTTTCTGTGCGTTACAATACCGTGTATGAAACAAAAAGAAATTGGCAAGGCAGCGTTCGAGACATACTATGCTTCTCTCTTTTCAGATCCTTCCCAAGCAATCCAGTTTTTTCACTCCCTTACCACTAAAAATAAGCCTGTACTTCTTTTTGATCCCCAAAATGAGATAAAGCTAAAAACACTCTGGCAAGAACAAGGGCTAAGCTGCATCCCACTGTCTTGGTGCCCATATGCCTATCTGTGGCCGAAAGAAGTTCCGCTCAACACACCACTCCCTGGTTATACTGAACACCTCTTTTATCCGCTCAATGCGTCATCCCTCATTCCAGTCTTGGCTCTTAATCCAAAACCAGGCGAATATATCCTTGATGCCTGTGCAGCACCTGGTGGCAAATCACTTGCAATTGCAAACCTATTGGGAGATTCACACACACTCGTAGCCAATGACTTATCCCGACAAAGAAGAGATAGGATGAAAGCAATTTTTACCGCTCACAAAAAAGAAATTGCAGTATGGGGAATGATGGCAGAGCTTGTCTGTAAACGTTCCCCAGAGGCGTTCGATAAAATTTTGCTCGATGCGCCGTGCAGTTCTGAAGCACATATCTACACAACTCCTGCAGAGCTGAGTAAGTGGTCACGTAACCGTATAACATCACTCAAAAAGAGACAAGTCGGTTTACTAGGTGGACTATGGCACGCACTTAAACCAGGAGGAATACTTGTTTACTCAACCTGTGCAGTTACCCCTGAAGAAAACGAATGGGTTGTTGCGACTTTCCTTAAAAAGAAAAAAGGTGAGGCTGTGCTACTACCATGGTCGGTAAAATGCCCTGGTGCACCGGGGATGTCAGGTGACTACCCTCAAGCCTTCGACCTCAACTCAGTTCGCAGAATTTCGGTAACTGAAGGTGAGCTGGGACCGATGTTTGTAGCCGTGCTACAAAAAAGCGGAGCCGTATAGCTCCGCTTTCTTCGTGTCTGACCAACACGGCAGTAGGTTTTTTCTGAGAAAAAAAGCTAGTTTCTTGTTTCTTCGAAGTGCCACATACGGTGCATCTTTCGAGCTGCTCCTTCTGGGTGCATCTGAGCAAAAATGGTTTCCCATTCAATGCCCTGTGACTCCGCCCAAGCTTTCATTTCTTCACGCTCTTTGTCTAAGAAAGCTCTACGCTCTTCTGGTGACAAACTGTGCAGTGTTTCATGATCTGCTCGCAACTCGTCTTTTTTTGCAATGATGGCTGTTTTCTGATCTTCGGTGAGTTTGCCTTCTGCCACTAGTGCAGAAAGTTTTTCTTCAAAGTGCGCCTTCATTTCCGCATGACGTTCTTGGCGAAACTCGTCAAAAACTGCTTTCACTTCATCTTCTTGCAAACCAAATCGCTGGGCAATCCTCTGAGTTAGATCTCCAGCGTTTGGCGTGGTAGCTGCCTGCACCGCTTGTGCAGATGCTGCTACTACTCCAGTTCCAATTGCAATGGCAAGTGCAGGAAGCAGTATGTTTTTGCTTAACATGTATAGTCCTTTCTATTAGTTACTTACTACTAAAAGCTAGTGTATATACCAATTCTGAGAATACCCTGAAAAATTATAAGACAACAGTTTTTGGTAACAAAACAACAAAGGCAGCTCCACCAAGTTTACTTTGCTGTATCGAGATAGTACCACCATGCAACTCAACAATTTCTTTGGCAACAGACAAACCCAACCCAAACCCACCTGCTCTTCGTGACCGAGATACATCACTCCTAAAAAACCGATCAAATAGCCGCTCACGATCCCGCGGACTAACACCACTACCAGAATCTGCTACGGTAATGTGCACATCCTTAAGCCGTTTCTGCACAAGCAGTTGCACACTCCCTTTTGGCGGTGTGTATTTACCAGCATTATCCAACAAAATGGTAATTACCTCTTTTATTTTCTCCGCATCGAATATAGCTTTTTCTACCACACTTTCTGTAGTAAATGTAATTTGTTTTTCGCTAAAAACAGCCCCAAATTTTTTGGTAGCCTTTGCTAAGAAATCTTTCATTTCAACGGTAGAAAGGTGCAACTGTTTTCGTGAACTTTGGTATGTTGCTAGTTCAAGCAGTTTCGTTACTAACCGCTCTAAGTCTTTTACTTCATCCAGGTTATCTACAATGAGCTTTTTTGCTTCAGACAAACTTGGCTTTTTAGATAACTCAAACACTTCCAGTGAGGTTTTTAGTGCAGTGATAGGAGTGCGCAACTCATGAGAAGCATCTGCAACAAACTGGCGCTGCTCTTCCATTGCCTTTTGAATCGGTCGCAGTGTTTTTCCAGCTAATAAATAGCCAGCACCAGCACTAAACACTAAAATAATGCCGTTAATAACTAATAAATGAAAACGTATTGTTTGCTTTGCTTCTTTCAGTTCTTGCTGCACAATTTGTTGCTTTAAGGCAAGCTGCAGTGAAGGGTCTAACTTTTCAAGTCTTTGAGAAACAAAATCTGATAGGGGGATACCACGCTCCTGCGCAAGTACCCGCAGCTGAGCGCGAGATAAACCACGTTCTAGTTCACGTACAAATGAAAAGTAAAGGGCGGTACTAAAAAGTGTGCTAACACAAAAAATAATAAGCACATACCAACACGTCAACTTAACTCTGGCAGAACGAAACATTATGCCTTTCCTAATGAATATCCAAAACCACGTAAGGTATAGAATAACTTTGGTAACTTGGGAAATGGTTTCTCAAGTTTACTACGTAAATACCCTAAATATACTTCTACCGTGTTTGGGAGCACATCTGCATCAAACTCCCAAACATTAGCAAGTAGTTGCTCCTTTGACACCACTGTTTCCTTATTTCGTAGCAAATACTCTAGTAGTGCAAACTCACGTTTAGTAACCGCAATATCTGTTTGGTTACGGGATACTTTCAGTGATGCTGTATCTAGTTGGAGGTCCTCGTAAGTAAGTACGGTACCCAATAGTTGCTGTGGCCGTCTACTTAATGCCTTTACTCTAGCAACTAACTCTTCAAACGCAAAGGGTTTTGGTAAGTAGTCATCTGCCCCAACGGTTAGTCCGGTTACCCGGTCATCTACTTCACCTTTTGCTGTAAGCATGAGTATGGGTGTAGTAACGCCTTCTTTTCTCAACTCTTTGCAAACAGTAATACCATCCATTTTGGGTAACATTAAATCAAGGATAATCACACCATATGGCTCTGTTGCGGCTAAATCATAGCCTTGCTCGCCATCTAGGGCTACATCAACAGTATATCCATGTGCTTGTAAACCTTTTTGCACTGCTTCTGCAATTCGCTGGGTATCTTCAATAACAAGTATCCTCATACGCACCCTAGAGTATAACAAAATGCTGAGAGTTTGCTGAAAGATTACTGTCTATTCCCAACGGTGTCTGGTAAATAAGCTACAAAAGTAGCGTATTGAGGGTTATTTTTTTTTGAATATATAACCACTCTCCAACCTTTTTCTAACAATGGTTGGAACTTTCGAGCGTGGTACTGGTAATCACTTTCATCTCTGACCGTTGGTAACGTCCCTCTATAAATGCACCCTGGAGCCGCTATTCTTGCAATCTCATCCCAAGTTTGCTGTATGCGTTCAATGTATTTTGGTTTATCAAGATCTAACACACCATCTTCATCTTCAACATATATTTTTTCTTCAGGACTAAAAAAATGGGGAGTAGCTGCTCTCATACTCAGTGGGTAATCACCATACCACCGAGGAAACGTTTCACAAGCTAAAATTCTATCTATACTTTTGTCGGCAAAAGGCAAGTTTGCAAAATCACCACCAACTAGATTAGCAGGTTCTTGGTTAGTTCTTACTGGAATACTTGCATCAATTCCAACAACTGTAATATCTAAAGGCGCCAATAATGCTTGCAGTTGTTGAGTAGCATTACCAACGCCACTTCCTAAATCTAGCATTTTACTTCCTTTAGAAAAGAAAGCCTTGAGTCCACCCGCGAACTGTTCTACAGCATCTATTTTCTTTTCGACAAGCTTTCCCTCGCTATCTAGCTCAAAAGTCATTGTTAAACCCAACTGCTGAGGGTTTTCATCATTGAACAACAAATTAATGTACTGCGCATATCCTCTATTGTCGATTTTATCTCGGTTAACTGTACCTTCTGTATATTTTGTAAGTTCAGCAATGATCTTCTCATTCATACCGACTCATTTTACAGCACTAATCGCAATCCCCACCACGCTTGCTTTATACCTCCTTCACATGGTATACTATAGGTCTGCCTTAAAGCCATTATTAGAGCCTTAGGCTCTATTTTTTTTGAAACACACCTTTATGTCAAAACACATTAGGAATATTGCCGTTATCGCCCACGTTGACCATGGTAAAACAACCCTGGTAGATGCACTTCTTAAACAAACACACGTCTTTCGTGACAACCAAAAAGAAATGACCGAAGAACGCATCATGGACAGCAATGACTTAGAGCGTGAGCGTGGTATTACCATTTTGGCAAAAAACTGTGCAATCGAGTACAAAGGCACAACCATCAATATTATCGACACTCCAGGACACGCCGACTTCTCAGGTGAAGTTGAACGCACTCTTTCTATGGCAAGTGGAGCCCTGCTCATCATCGACGCGCAAGAAGGTCCAATGCCTCAATCTCGCTTTGTGCTTAAAAAAGCGCTTGCTCTTGGCCTTAAAGTAATTGTTGTTATTAACAAAATTGATAAACCATTTGCTCGTGTTGAAACGGTCATGACTAAAATTGATGACTTATTCCTGGAGCTCGCACATGACGAGGAACAGCTTAAATTTATTACTTTATTTGCAATTGCCCGAACCGGTAAAGTATTTGCATCCATGCCAGAAGACTTTGAAGCTCCAGGTACTGTTGAACCACTTCTTGAAACAATCCTCCGTGAAATCCCAGCTCCAGATGCAGACGTCACCTCACCATTCAAGATGGTAGTGTCTACACTAGACTATGATGCCCACAAAGGCAGAATTTGTATTGGTAAAATTCACCAAGGAACCATCAAACCAAAAGATATTGTTATTATTACTTCTGCTCCAACCAAAAAACTCCAAGTTGAAAGCGTTATGCTCTCTCAAGGACTGGGTAGATACTCTGTCCAGCAAGCAACAGCAGGTGATATCGTAGCGTTAACAGGTATATCCGAAATAAGTATTGGTGAAACACTTTCAGATCCTAGTGACACTGAAAGTTTGGCAAACATTGAAATTTCAGAGCCAACCCTTCACATGAACATGGGCTCTAATACTTCACCATTTACTGGTAAAGAAGGTGAGTTTAGTACCAGTAGACAGCTTGAAGAACGTTTGGATCGTGAACTTGAAAGTAACTTATCACTCCGTGTCGAAAAATT
>CAZMZI010000032.1:0-1711 GCA_964570775.1 uncultured Pseudomonadales bacterium
ACTGGAGTTCTAATAATGAAAACACTCTATTTTATCCTTTCGGTTTTGTTTTTGGCGGCATGTGCTACCGCACAGCCTCAATCCCCTGCTTCGAATCAAGTAGCTGTTCCAACAGTTGTTCCGACCGTTGAAACAACAAAAGTACCATGTGCGTTCGAGGCGTACACGGTTGGGGGTGACATCGACCAAGATGGAGACGGGATATCTGACCCGTACTTATCAATTGAGGTTGCACCCCCAGTGACCTTTAACGTGATCTCCTCAACGAACGTGGAGATTATTTTTGTTACTGAAGGTTTCCAAACTTCAGTCAATCATGATCAAACAATCGGAGGGTGTGCGCACACCTGGTTTTATGTTCCTCAGTTGGCTGACGGTCGGGTGACCGTCGGGTTTATTGAGGTAAAGAGCAGGACGGTATCAGGTCAGGAAAGAACGCACCTGATACCCACTGATCTGATCAGTGTCGTGTCTCCTTAAGAGCTTTAGTTGTGGTCCCCCTTGTTTTTATAACAAGGGGGCTACCCAAAACACACATCGTACGTGTGCTTTGAGTAGCTCCCTATTTCCCCCACTAGACCAATAGTGCATACTGCAACTGTATGCAGCTACTTTCGTTTTTTAGACGTTATTTTTTAGTTGGAATGCTCCTGAGTTGTTTATTTGTGGCACCTGTACAAGTGAGTGCACAAAGTTCTGAGTATATTTCACAGTTTAATACAAAAATTACGGTAAACCAAAACACCTCAATCCGAATTGAGGAAACATTGTTGTACCATACCGACAACTACAAACATGGGATCTACCGGTATGTCCCTGTGGCATATAACAGTTCTGGTGTTAAAACGGTACTCAACATTTCAGATATCTCAGTTACCGATGATAAAAACCAGAAAATGCAGTATGAAAAATCGTATGATGGCCAATTTTTGACACTTAAAATTGGGGACCCAGATACCACTTTTGTGGGAGATAAAACGTACAACATTGCATACACAGTAGAAAAAGCCATTACCGAGTATGAAACTCATGATGAACTGTACTGGGATATTACTGGAGAGGGCTGGCAGTTCCCAATATTGGCAACCACAGCCGAAGTTGTTTCACCTTTTGCGGACATTGAAAAACTAGTTTGTTATAGTGGCAATTTTGGGAGTGATGATGAACTGTGTACTGCAAAACAGGTAGATTCACTGACGGCAATGTTTGTGTACACATCTGAAATTGCCTATGGCGATAACATGACAATTAGCATTGCTTTTGGGAAAGATAACCAGCTAGTGTTTCCAACCCAGCAAGAGAAAATACTCTCTTGGCTCTGGCATAATTGGGTGCTGCTTCTTATTCCAGTTCCTTTGTTAGTTATGCTGGTGTGGTGGTTCAAGAAAGGGAGAGATATTTCTTTCGTTTCACCCAATGTGTTTGATTTAGATACGTCGCAACCCACACAGTTTAGACCACTGCAACTTTTTGCACGTGAACCGTTTGTATATGAGCCACTTTCCGACTTAAGTCCAGGTCAAGCAGGTGCAGTACTAGATGAAAAAGTAGATGCTCAAGATGTTGTAGCAGAAATTCTCGAGCTTGCACGAAAGAAGTATTTAAAACTAGCGGTAGTTGAAGAAAAAAAATGGTTTAGCACTGTTCGTGACTACACCATTACAAAACTAAAAGCAGCTGACGAAAAACTACCTGAGGTCCAGCGCTATTT
>CAZMZI010000032.1:1811-8937 GCA_964570775.1 uncultured Pseudomonadales bacterium
GGCTTGAGAAAAACCATTAGATATGGCAAGTGGCGCGAGGAAGTGAAAGAAAAAAACTTGTTTATAGAAGAAGTACTGCCATTTGCAGTGTCGCTGGGTGTGGTGAATCAATTGGCCAAACAGATGGAAGCACTTAACATTAAGCCACCCCAGTATATATCAAGTACTGGCTTGACTACTTGGAACACTGCCCAGTTTGTTTCTGGATTTAGTAGTGAAGTAGCCAGTGGCTTGTCATATAACCCATCTTCATCCAGCTCAGGTGGTTCTGGTTTTAGTGGTGGATCATCCGGTGGTGGCGGTGGCGGTGGTGGTGGCGGAAGTTGGTAGAATGCAACAAATCTTTGATGGCATAAAAATTTTAGATCTAACTAAAGTATATAGTGGACCGCTAGCTACACGGTATTTTGCCGAGTACGGTGCCCAGGTTATCAAAATTGAGAGTAATAACCACCCCGACCCTACCCGCTTTTTTCCACCACTCCTTAATGGTTGGAGTGGCTACTATGAAATGCTTAATGGCACCAAAGAAAAGCTTGAACTAAATTTACGCAGTGAGGTAGATAAACAGCACTTTTTTGAGCTAGTAGCACATGCAGATATTGTGGTAGAAAACATGCTTCCTCAAACAAAACATTCTCTTGGTATTTCATACGAAGAAGTAAAAGAAAAAAATCCTCAAATTATTTATGCGTCACTGGCGGGAATAGATCAAAACAGTACAAGACGATACTATGATCTTATTGCTCAAGCAGAGTCTGGTCTGCTCTCACTTTCTGGTACTCCAACTCAACCTATGAAAATTGGTCCAGCTGTTGTGGATGCATTTTCTGGGGTGAATCTTAGTTTTGCACTTGCAGCTGCTTTGTATTACAGAGAAAAAACAGGACTAGGGCAAAACATTGAGGTATCTATGTTAGGAGGTGCTGTTAACTTATTAGAGCAAAACCTCATAGAGTACTCAATGACACATAGGAATCCTACTAGACCTGAAAATCAGGATACTGCAATAGCACCATTTGGTTTATTTAAGGCAAAGGATAAGCACGTTGCGTTAGCAATTGGTGATGATGAATTATGGAATAATTTCACAGAGTGTGAGCTATATTTCACACCTTTACAACAGGCTCAATTTAAAACAAATGGTTTACGGTTAGAAAACTTAGCAGAACTAGTTAGTGAGATTGAAGAGATTTTTAATAGGTACACGGCAAATGAACTCGTGGAAATGCTTATGAGACACAACATTCCTGTTTCTGTTGTTAAAGAAATGAGTGATGTATTAGCAACACCTTGGTTTTTTGAAACGGGTGCACTGCGTTGGATTGAGCATCCCACATTGGGAAAGTGTGTTGTTCCAGGAAAACATATAGTGTTTAGTGCAGCTAGGTAACTATGTATAGTTTCTCAAATCTAAAAATGAGTGATGTATCCCAGCTTACTACCTTACTGGATGTTTGTTTTGGTATTAAACATGTGGACAAACAAAAACCGATAACTTGGAAATTTTTTTCTTCAACCCCTATTCGAAACGTCTATGCTTGGGTGGCTAAAAATGTAGAGAACACTATCATTTCCTTTTACTCAAACAGGGTGGTGTCTGTGCAGTATGGAAAGGTGAGATATAAAGCAGCACAGTGTTTAGACATGGCCACACATCCAGAACATAGAAGAAAAGGATTAGTGCTCTCACTTGCAAAAAAAGTGTATGAAGAAGTATTGCATGATGGTTTTGATTTTTCGTTTGGTTTTTCTAACCAGCAAGGAGTGCAAGTTGACAGTAATGCCAGCGGCTATGGGTATCTGGTTGTGGGCCAATTAAAACAGTTCTTTTTGTTTACTTTTTGGCCCAGACATTCAGAATGTGTGCTCAAAAAGGTGAGCCAGTTTGAAAGAAAGGTGAAAAGTAGCGATGAGTTGTTGCAAATTGAGCCATCACAGGAATATTTAACTTGGAGGTATATTGAAAAACCTGGCTCTAACTATGAGATATATGAAGTGTGGTTACACAATCGTTTTCGTGGGTATGTGGTACTAAAGTGCAACACTTTTATGTGTTCTGTATTTAAAATTGCAGTGGATAGTCAAGATTTATATGTGCAGGTGCTGCGTGCGGTACAGAGAATGGTAGTACGAAAAGGAATATTGATAGTTACAGTGAGTTTGCTACCCAATACCAATTCACAACGAGCGCTTTATGGTTTTTGTAAGTTGACTTACAGTAAGAAAAAATATTTTTTAACCGTTAAGCAACATTCAGACAGTCATATTTCTAAAGACACACTCTTTTCTATGCAAAACTGGTTTGTCATGGGTGGTGACGTGATATAATATAGGCTATTGTTTATGACCTGTAAAAGTATGTCATAAACTGATTTTTAAAAAACCAGTATGTGTTGTGTAAAAATTTTTTACGCACAAAAATAGAGGGATAGTGAACGCTAAAAAAATTTCATTGTTTTTGCTTTTTGTTTTCTGTATGAATATAGTTAATGGTTGCACACCAGGATCAATTTCTGATGCGCAATCAAATGGGACTGGTTACTGTCCCCCTGGAACACTTAAGCTCATTTCTGGGCAGTGGTATTCCTGTGGAGGTGGTGAATGGATGTTGATGCAAGACACTGAGCTCCATACTTTTTCAAATCAGGAAGTGGAGGTCAATTTAAGTAGGGGCAAAGTTGCAAACTTTTTTGCGGTTGGCACTGTCTTAGCAATCGACCCCATTCCGGGTGACGAGGTTGGATATTTTTTAATTGGCGGTACTGTGATGTTAGTTGTTTTTTCCGAGGCAACAATGCCACAAGCAAATTTCATTGGTACAGACATCGAGTCTTTTAAACGATGGCATCAGGGTTCTAGTGTAGCTATCGATGTGGCAGTTACCAATGCCTACATTGACCCCAAATTGGGAAATCTCACATTTAGATCAGATACTCCTTTAACCTTGAGGGCTCCAAATGGTACTACAGCTATCGTTATAGAAGATGATTTCTTCAGTGCATTGCTGTTAGGTAATGCACTCCTTGCTGCGGGAATTACCCCAGTAGCGGTGTACACCGATTGCGATAGTTATCGAGTTGGGCCAATAAAGACAGCTCATATCATAATTGTCGACAATAACAGTGAGTTTACTTCTAACAAAGGATGGAGTTGCGTGGCAGAAATGTACGCGCAAGTGCCGCCGCCTCTATTTGTGATTGCTTACACCGGAGGCCCTACTGGCTCAGTTGTATCTAATTTTATAAACAAGGGTGCGCAGCAAGTTGTTGATAAATTTTCAACAAACCAAACACAACTTGTTGAGTTATTAGTAAGTCTCTTACCGTAACGTACTGGCATATTAATCCCGTCAACTCTGTTTGGCGGGATTTTTTTCTCTTTAAAAGTTGCTATACTAAAAATATGCCACAAAAGAAAAAAGCTCCACGTGATGCACAAAATACAGTACTCATTGGTGTTTTAGCTGCTGCAATACTGTTATTAGTTGTCTTAGTAGTCATTGGGATTATTTCCAAAAAATCACAGAAAGTTGTAACCACCAAGTGTGATTTACCGCTTCACTCCAGTTCAAATTATCAATATGAAGAATATAGTGTTGAAAGTGGTGATACCCTTGTCTCAATTGCTGAAAAGACATTGGGTGACAAGACCAGAGTACAAGAGCTCATTACCTTAAACCTTGATACCCTCCCTACTCTACGCACAAGACCAGAATATCTTGAAACTGGATGGAAGCTGTTACTTCCACCTAAAGACATACTCCTTACGAAACATGACTTGGCAGAGTTGCGAGGGCACCTGCATGAAGTATTCCCAGACCACTTAGTAATTTCTACAACAAAAAATTTAGAGCAACGCACTCACCTGTATATAACCGAGGATTCTCAATTTAAAAAAGCTAATACAAATGTGCAGTTATCTGACCTCAAGCAAGGTGACTGTATATCAGCGGTAATTAGATACCAGGATTCACTGCCAAATGTAGTTCTTGTGTTGGAAGTTCTAGATTGATATAGTGCTGACACATGGATATTCGTATTGAGGCAGCAACTTCGCAACCTACATTTCCCAAGAATGTTTCTGAGTTTGGTTTTGGCAAGCGCTTTACCGAAAGAATGTTTGTTCAACAGTATCTGTCAGAAAAAGGCTGGCATGCTGCAGCAATAGCTCACTATAAAACTGCATTCCCCTGGTTACACCCTGCTACAAGTTCCCTACACTACTCTCAGGAAATTTTTGAGGGTATGAAGGCTTATCGTCGCAAGGATGGCGGTGTTAACTTGTTCCGTCCTGATCAAAACGTACAACGTTTTAACAACTCAGCTACGCGAATGGCGATGCCAGAAGTGCCTGTAGATGACCATCTAGAAGCAATTATGAGTCTTATCGAAGCTGAGCAGGCATGGGTGCCTAGTGCCTCGGAAACCAGCTTGTATATTAGACCTACTATGATTGCTACCGATCCAGAACTGGGGGTACATGCCAGTGACTCATATCTTCATTACATTTTGCTTAGTTTAGCTGGGCGGTACTTTCCTCAAGGTTTTTCACCAGTAGCGGTACAGATAGAAGATTATTATCGCCGTGCAGCGTTTGGTGGCACAGGTGAGGCAAAAACAGGTGGCAACTACTCTGCCAGTTTAGTGGCTTCAGAGTTGGCAAAAGAACAGGGATACTCTCAAGTGCTGTGGCTAGACAGTCAAACGGGAGAGTATGTTGAAGAAGTGGGTTCAATGAACATTATGTTTGTGTATGGAGACACCATCGTAACACCAGCACTCTCTGGTTCTATTTTGCACGGGATTACCAGAGATAGTATTCTTACACTTGCGCCAGATTTAGGATATAAAGTGGCAGAAGAACAACTAAGTGTTGCTCAGATACTAAGAGACATTCGAAGCGGTAAAATAACAGAGGCTTTTGGTTGTGGCACTGCAGCTGTTATTGCACCAATTGGAGCTTTTGGTTTCAAGGGTGAAAAATACACTGTGGGAGATGGAGAAAATGGTGCGGTTACTACAATACTCAGAGACAAATTATTAGCAATTCAGTATGGGGATGAGCCTGATCCTTACGGTTGGGTGAAAAAAGTTACCTAAAGTTTGCATGTCCATACCCTCTGCAGCTGAGTTTACACCTCGGAACTCTCCTCTACGTGAGCTTGCGATTAAACCAATTTCACTAGTTGTGAAATTTTTAGCTGAAAGATTTCCGTGGTTAACCCCAAATGAAGTTACCCTTTTGGGAACAGCGGGGTTGGGAGCTCTTTGTGTATATACTACCAAGCTAGAAAAAGAAGGTAGGCTTACAGGTGCTACAGCACTAAAAGTAATTGCAGGTTACTTAGTACTGAGCGCAACAGATGCACTTGATGGTTCACTTGCTCGGTATAAAAAAGAACACGGTGATACCTTGCATGATAGTTCAGTTGGACAACTAGTTGATTCTCTTTCTGACAGAGTGCAAGAAGCGTTTGGTTCTTGGCTGGCAATGTATTTAGCAGCCCAAAGAGGAGATAAACTGTGGTTAGTAACTGCAACACTCACTGCTCTTACCAATCCACTAAGTAGTTTGGTACGTGCTTGGGCTGAGGCAAAAGGAATGGTGGTACAAGAAAGTGGTAGTTCGCCTTTAGAGTTTTTAGGAACCAGGGCTGGAAGGTTTGCAACGGCAACAACAAGAATGATGCCAGAGTTCCCAGTGGGTGATACATCAGTACAAGGATTAGTAGATGGTATAACAGCCATAGCTACAACTAAGACAACCGTTGCACGCTTGCAAGATGTTTCACACTCTTTTCCAGATGGTGAAATAAAAGAGAATGCAAAAAGGCGGTTTAAATTACTTGCTGGGTTAGCACTAATCACTGGAACAACGACGTTAGCATTGTTACAGTTACTAAGAAAAAAAGAAAAATAACTATTTATTCTGCATAAAAACCCTGCATTGGGACAGGAAGTTGTTTGGCTAAGTAATGCATAAGGTTGTCAGTGATGGTGCGTGCACGTTGGCGAGAGTTAGCTTCTAGTTCGGGGTTAGGCAGTCGTGAAAAGTCTACAACTTCTGGCAACAGAATTGGTTTACCCACAACTATGGTATTTTTTTGTGCGTGCGGTGGATAGATAAGTCCAATTGGCATATAGTATGTTTCCTCTGGTGTATGGTACTGCTCTAGCCTACCAATGCCCGTTCTTGCTTGTGTAAGGACACCGTCCTTATTTCTAGTTCCTTCTGGAGTAATTCCGTATACCATGTGTGGTTGCCCAAGTAGTTGTTGTGAGAGGAGTGTTAATTGTGTAGTGATAAACGCTAGTTCTTCTGAGGAGTAGCGTGCTTTTTCTTTGTCATTATGCTGAAAAACGGGTAGTGCATACACATGCAGAAATCTAACAAGCTTAAATGCTATTGCACTGGCCTTATCTCGTGAAATATCAAAATGTTTTAGTCCTGCAGGCCCAATATAGTTGTGTGCATTTGGCAAATATTTGAGTACAAGTGAGATTGCGAGCAGTGCATCTTTTTTTGCACGGTGGTTTGCATAGACTACTAAGGAATGTGTGTCTAGTAGTTCATTGGCTTCTGCGATGTTTTCTTTAGAAGCTGTATCAATTTTTTCGACATTAAAGGCTTTTTCTGTTAACAACCAAGTGAGTTGTGCAAGGTAAAAACGCAGTGCTAAAAAGGTGGATGATGGTTCGGTAGGTGTAATCGCTTCAAGGAGCATTAGAGTGGATTGTAACACCGATTTTTTTGTATTTCACAACCATAGTAAACTGCTGCGAGACTTGACACCAATAGAAAATGCTTTTTAATTGCAGTAGGACCTTTGGTACTGTTATATACGTTAGATAAGGAAGTAATGAAACAAGTATTTAAGAGATTTTCACACGTTGTAGCCCTCATTACTTTTACTTTTTTTCTTACACTTTTTTCTTGGAAGGTGGCCTCAGCTCAATCTACTGGATTAGTGGCCTCATATGGTTTTAATGATGAGCTGAACCCTCTAATTGATTCTTCTGGAAATAATTTAAATGGAGTTTGTGCTGCTGGTCAAACATGCCCAACCTATGTAACTACTGGTGGTCACCAAAATCCTGACGGTTCAACATCGGGCGGGTTTGAC
>CAZMZI010000033.1:0-8817 GCA_964570775.1 uncultured Pseudomonadales bacterium
TAATTTGTACCAAACCATTTCTTAACTAACCTAAGGAGGGTTAGTGAAATGAAACCTACACATCTGTTTTTAATACTCATTGGGTTACTGTTTGTTGCTTGCACACCAACGCAAGAAGCAACTGTACCTCAACCAACCCAACAGCCACCAACGGCTGTTACAGAAGAAGCTCCAGTATGTTTTTCGCTGGAAGAGTTGCTCAACTACCAGCGGACAACGTACTACCTTCGCCCAGGTGAAAATTTCGAGGCGGTGGTGACGTTGCTGCTGGATACTGCAAAAGTTCCAGTGTGCCGTGAGCAAGTTGTTGAAGCCCTAGCAAAAATGAATAATGTGTACAAAACCCAGGAGGGATTGTACAGCTTCACTGACACCTCGCTATTGGCACCCGTAGAAATTCCCTATCTACAAGGATTTCCCAGCTTTTCAGAGCTAGGAATCACCACACCCCATCAGGTTACCAGAACCCACACTGTGCAGGAGGGTGAAACACTTACCTCAATTTCACAGTTGTATGGGTTCTGGTCCTACCTGGACTTCGCAGCCGTTTGCGGCATAGAAAGCCCAGATAATCATATCCTTCGGGTAGGGGACACGCTGGTATGGCTTGAAACCATTCCAGCACAATATGCCGCACCTGAGGAGGTGTCAAGTAAGCCCTAGACCCCAAAGTACGTAAAAAACCACCGTGAAATATCGGTGGTTTTTTTATCTCTAAACAAAAACTACACAGAATAAAAGTAACGCAACCACAAGATCCCATACGTAATAAGCGAGTTGCCTATTACTAACGGAAATGCTAGTTTTAAGTACGTAAAGAAACTTGTTTTCCATTCTTCTTTCTCCGCTTGACCAAAAGCAATAACATTACATGCAGCTGCAATTGGTGACCCAAATCCACCAACAGAAGTACCTAAATTAAGTGCCCACCACAGTGGGTACACTACAAGCCCACTTCTCTCCATTGCCTGAATTGCCCCCACCATAGTGATGTTATACGGCACATTATCAATAAAAGTAGAGATAGCACCAGATCCAACTGCGACAAAAAAGAGCAACACCGATACGCTCCCATTAGCAAACTGCACAAGCTGTGTAGCAAGAATATCTATAAGATTAGTAAACTCGAGTGCACCAACAACCACAAACAACCCCATAAAGAAGAAAATAATTTCCCAATCTATCAAATCTCGAAATACTTTCTTTGGCTGTCTATGAAAAATCATCATAGCTAAAAAGGCACCACCAAGTGTAATGGTTGCGTTGTCTAATCCAATACCAAAAAGTTCATGAACCTTCTCCTTAAATACCATAAGGAGTATTACGGTAGCCAAAATGGGCAAACCACGATACAGCACACGTTTATCCTTAAGTGCTGCTTTAGGTGAAAACTGTGCTACATCTTTTTCATTTACTGTCACTGCCGTCAACTCTTTTCTAAACACAACCAATGCATACAGCAAGGACACAACTGATAACACAAGTACTATCACACCAGAATTAGTAACCACTTCCATAAAAGACAATCCTACCGTTTTTGCCTGGTAGTAGGTAGTGGGATCTGAAATGGGCGTCATTGCTCCTCCTAAATTTGCCATCACCACCAAAATGAAAAAGTATGGCAGGTAGGGAAGTTTAAGCGTTCGAATAAGCACCACCAGCACAGGTGTCAAAATGAGGATGGTGGGAATGTTAGAAAACAACGAAGTCATAAATAAGGTGAGATACGCAAATGCAATTAACAACAACTGCGGCTTACCTTTCACGAATTTAACCAGAGTAATAGCCAAAGCCTCAAAAAAACCAGATTCTCTTACAATGCCAATAAGCACCATCATGCCAATCACAAACCCTAAAATATCGAGGTTATGACTAATAAAGTGATAGGCATTTTCCTGCGAGCTAGCGTCCGCAGATCGAAATACCTGCATAACAATAAGTACTGTTGCACCCAAAATAGAAACAATAACTTTGTTTAACTTCTCACTAATTAAAAAGAAGTACACTACGGCTAACACAACTAAAGAAACTAAAGAGAAAAAAGAAAGGCTAAGGGCAGGCATAGTCTTTTAGTACTCCTAATAATAACCTGGCAGTCGCATACCATATGCAAGTGCCTTTTTAATTTCTGATCTGGTTACAATCCCAACTAATTTGCCTTTAGAAATAACAGGCACAATGTATAAATCATTTTTAAGAAAGTCTGCTGTTACAGCCATAATATTATCTGTTAAAGAAACAATGGTAAAGTTTTTTCGCATCACTTTAGTTACTGGCAAATCTTTAATTGCATCACAGGTCTCAGAAAAAAAACCTTTTCTGTACATTGCTGCAGCCATCTGAATATTTTGTTTAAATTGCCGGGGAATGGTGGCAGCAGCAACATCTTGGAGTGCCAAGACGCCAGTAACTTGTTCCTTTTCATTTACCACTATCAAACCATTAACCTTCTTTTTGATAAACTCTTTGAGTGCCTCACTTACCGTCATTGACTCTGGAATGGTAATCACATTTTTATGGTATAGCTCTGAAATAAGCATATACAAATAATAGTACCATGATTGCGCGGTACTTGAACAGAGAAAGCAAAATGCTTTATAACCACTCTATCACTAAGATGCTACCAACCACTGAAAGGTGCAATGTCACAAGAACCTAAAGATCTACAAGCTGCAATTGAACAAGTCTGTCAAGAATTTTTAGTTACCTTCCTTAAAAAGCATAAAGACTACGGCAAAGGTAACGTACTCTCAATCAAAGAACTAGGCATTTCATTTAGAATTAGTGAAAAAGCAGAACGACTCAAGAATTTACTGATGAAAGATGATACTCCAGAAAATGAATCAATAGATGACACCTGGACTGACATTGGTGTGTACGCCATCATTGGCATTTTATTTAGACGTGGGTGGTTTCAAAAACTGGAAGTCAGTGAAGTAAAAGCAGCTCCCTTAAAAACAAAAAAATAGGCTAAGGAAGCACATACCGGTACATTGACCGTATTCTATTACCATCAGCTAAGATGGTATCTTCCATTTCAGATCTGCGATATCTGGCTTCATACTTACCTTCAAAGCCTGCTCTCCAGCCGTTTTCTTTGGTGTAGTTACCTTCACGAATCCACACAATGTCTGGAATATTGGGAAAGTATTCTAACTTGAATCGCTCGGCAACATGAGTATGTGAGTGTTCTATTCTAAAGGTGCACTCTTTAGACATAGTCAAAAAATTAATTTGATCCTTGCCATCCATTCTACTTTGCAGTGAAAAATCTTCACCAACTTCTAACTCAACTTTGGTGTAACAAGGATAAATGTTACCTACTCTAAAAATGAGCTGCTTACGATAGACGTCAGAAAGGGTAATAGAATACTGTCTGTGATTAAACTCACAGTCAACTTTATAGTACTGATCTTCAATATCGTACCTAAATTGTGCTATAAGTGTTGCGATCGCCCCGGTGTGTGGTTGCATACTTTCCTTCGAGGCAGTATTATACCGTACTACTTTCCTAATCCCATAGCAATTTTAAGAGCGCCGTATACTGGTTGTTTTTCTTGTTTCACAAAATGAAGTTGAGGATAGGGTACAGCAAGTATGTCTCGAACACCCTGCGCAATCATCTCAACACCTAACACCGAACCAGAAAAAACACAGTCAAATGATTTGTCAGGGATATACACTTTTTGTAAAACAGTTTGAGCAGACAATGCCATCTCTTGTATTTCTTCGTGAACAATTCTTAGAGCCACTGCGTCACCTTCACTGGCAGCTGCGGTACAAAACGGTGCCAATCGGGCTATTTCACCTTTACCATAATCTGGATTATAAATTTCCCCCTTAATCTCGGCAAAAGTTGCAATCATAAATGAGTCACACAGTTTCTTTTCTAAACTGGTTTTAGGACCTCTGCCATCAAAACTTTTGGTAGCTTCGGTTAACACTTTCCTGCCCATACTGTAGGCAGAACCTTGGTCTGCCAACAGATAATCCATCCCAGAAACCCGTGCAGAAACACCCTGTTCATTTCTGCCATAACAGATACTCCCTGTACCACTCACCAAAATCAAGGCATTGGGATTATCTGTGCCGTTTGCCAACGCAATTTCACTATCATTTACCAACCAAAAGTGTTCAAAGTGGTACTGTGCCAATGCACGTCTAAACACTTCATCAGCACGTTTCTGTTCTGTAGGTGAATCAACACCAGCAAGACCTAAAACGACAGCCTTAAACCCTGTGATTTCTGGTTTGTGCTCAACCACTTGTCTAATTGCTTCAATCAAGTTAAAGGACGCTGCACCAATGGTGGTAACGGTTAAGCTGGTTGGTCCTGCTATGCTCTCACCAACAACTACACCAGTTTCGTCTGTGCACAGTACTTTTGTCTTTGTGCCACCGCCATCTACCGCTAAATAGTACTCACTCATAACTTGTTATAGTGTATGCACTGGCACAGAAACATCCTGGCCAGCTAGCTGCACTTCTTTCTTTTTTTGTAAGTACGCAAGTATTGTTTCAACATATACCGCATGACTCCAAACGAGAGGCGTAGAAGACAGCGATTCACCAGTATGTGGGTTAAGCTGTTCGGCCAAAACGCCAGAACTATACACATGGTCTGCAACCCAATCAAACGTTTTTTCTGCAAAGGCAATATCCTCTGGAGTTACCACTTTTTTATTAAGCTTCATCTGCGCTTCCCACATGGTAGTAATAAACCAAGGATTTGGTAGGGTAGTGGATCTAAAGTAGGCATCATGTTCATACCTAATAAATCCACCCAACTCAGTTTTATTCCACAAACGCTGTTTAACTTGTTCATAGGTTTTAACAAACAAATCGTCTGTTTGCTCAAACATACCAAAGTACCACAAACCAAACAATGAACTAGAGTCTACAATTTCCTCTAACTTAAAACCTTGCTCGGTAAAGTACCCCACTCTGGCAAAAGCACCTAAGTTACTAGAAAAAAGATGCTTTGTTGTGGCTAACTTTATCTCTTTTGCAACCTGGGTGAACTCTCGCATATGGTTGCGCTTATCTAGCAACTCACAAAACTTAGCAGCGGCCATGAGACCTCCATAGGTTGCTGCACAAGTGTAGGTAGAAACACCTATTTTTTCTTCCCATAAATCGTAAGAAGCCAACGGCAATCCAGTAGCTTTGTCTCTAAATGAAACTAAAAAGTTGGCCATTTTTTCCACTAATGGTTTGTAAAGGTACTCAACAAACTCGAGGTCTTTAGAGTTCTCATAGTGATTCCACAGTGCAAACAACACGCCTGCTGTTTCGTCTTCCTGAATAGGAAGCTGCAAAATTTTGTCTTTAAGCCAATCTCCTTGTGCTGTGGTTGAGTGCCAGGTTGAACCTAAACTTTGGTCACTGCGGTAGCGGTGATGCAGATACCCATCTGGGTGCAGCACATCCTTACAAAAGGAGAAAAACTCTTTGGTAACTTCATGAAAACCTGCTTTGTCTAAGGTTGTAGCAATAAAGGCAGCGTCACGTGGCCACATGTAACTATAGTCATCTTTACCATACTCAATCATCTCACTATCACCCGAAGCAATGATGCTGCCACGATTATCTGCGTGACTTCTTAAAATAAATAACGATGTATCAAATAATCTCTTCTGTTTGTTAGAAAGGCCTGTGGTATCAAAAGTACGTGTTTTCAGCCATGCATTCCAAAATGCCTCGGTAGAATGGAGCATGGCAGCTGGAGTTTTTCGTAGCACCATCTCATTGAGCGAATAAGCATCTTCCAATGATTCACCCACAGCTATCCAATAAAAAATACGTGCTTTCGATTTATCGTCACAAGAAGTTGAAAAGCGGACCACAGAGTCAACCGAGCCATGTTCAACTGCATTTTTTGTGAGCACGCCATCTTCTGCATCACGGTATGAGCCTTCTTTTCCTTCAAACTGATATGCACCCACTGTATAGTCATCAATTGCAGACCCTTGCTCGGTTCTACCGTTTACAATGAACACTCGCTTCCCCTTGTAGTGCACCACCGCATTGTGGGTAGGATCATAAAAAGCAGTGTTGCGCTTTTTACTTTCTTGAATGTGAAAAATTTGGTGAAAATACAGCTCAATACCAATTGAGGCTCCGGTGTGGTTGTATACGTCAACTTGACGCATAAACACATCGGTTTCGTTGTATACAATATCTTCCATCACAACGGTCACTTGTAGCGCATTGCTCTTGCACACTAGGTACCCAACCATGGTCTCTGGCTTATACCCAATGGTGATATCCCAAGTACCATCATCAAACCAAGAAAAACGTCCATTAATACGAATCCCTATTCGGTGTTTATGACCTGCTACATGGTTTTCCAATCCCACATAGGGATAATAGAAATCACGCACAAACCCGTACGTATCCAAACAAACAAGTAATCGACCATTTCCAATAGTGAGGGCTCTAGGCATGTGGGCAGCTCTTTCTTACGTACAGTCTACAACATTCTTTCATGTAAATCAGCTAAAATGATACTGTATCTGCGGTATGCTTCGTAAGGGTCTCTGTACGGACTAAAGTACGCATGTACATCACCATCGTTTGCCCACTTGGTACACATGTAATAGAAGTGGTCACTGGTTTGTAAACGTCTCCAGTCTTCTAAAAGCTGTGGATCATCTTTTTCTAACACTGTTTTTTCTAACTCATACATAATGCGCAGTGTATCTTGCTGTAGATCATTTTCACGCCAGGCACTCAAGTCTCTATCAATATCCGCCCAAGAAATAGGATCAGGTACGTCATAACGCGGCAGTTTTGATTTGTCTACACATTTTTTGGTGATCTTTCTATCGCACACTGGTGTGCATAACTGGGTTGGAGTCACAAACGCATTCCAACTGTGTGCCGACACTTTTGCCACCAACTGCTCAAAAAAAGTAAAGATACCGGTATCAGCCCATTGGTGTTCTCCAAAAGTTTCAAAGTCCATAAACAAGTTAACCACTTCGTCCTCAGGGTACACATACAACCACTCAAGATACTTATCCACTGTCAGTGGCCAACTACTCCATGACTTTTCTGAAAAACGAAAAGCAATGTCGTCAGAAAGTTGTGCATGTTTAAGCAGTACAGGCAGTGTCTGTTTTGTGAGTGCTCCATAGAGTTTGGTTCGTTTTCTGCCATGCAAATATCTGTCAACACCTTCTGTGAGCATGCCCACATACCCCATGTCCTCAACTAACTGAGCAATGTCGTTACTGTAAATAAGTTCTGTATTCCTAAATGCACTAGGTGTAACCCCAAACAGTTGCTGTACTAATTGTTTGTGCAGTCCCACCTGTTTTTTAAACTCAGTAGCAGAGTAGAGACTAGCCAAAGAGTGGTAGTACGTTTCTGCCAGTACTTCAACCCTGCCCGTGGCTATCACTTCCTGTAGCAGTGTCACAACTTGTGGTGCAAACGCTTGCGCTTGCTCAATAAATATTCCCGAAAATGACACCGTAAAATGGAAACGTTTGTGTTTTTTTAGCAGCTTTGCTAGCAGTTGCAACATAGGTATATATGACTTATGTGCAACTTTTTTGAACACTACTTCGTTGGCAGCCTCAGCATCAGTAAAGTAGTTTGTGGAATCTTGTCCAACTTCAAACACAGACACATTAGCCAAACGATATGGCTGATGCAACTGGAAGTACAAACACACTTTTGGCATATGATATGTAGCTACCTGCCGGTAAACAGTTTTTTGTACACTTGTGACACTTTTCCTGCTGCATTACCCCAGGTAACCGACTTAAGATTCTCAAGTTGGTTTGTGGTCACAACTGCTGCAGACTCTTTGTTTATGACTAACTCAACCACCGTGTCTGCCATTTTTTGCAAATCCCAAAAATCAACCGCAATACCACCAGGTAAAACTTCACTTACTCCAGCATTTTTGGACATAATGACGGGGGTGTGTCGTTGAGCTGCTTCAAGCGCCACTAAACCAAATGGTTCCGAAATTGATGGCATAACAAAAACGTCTGCTCTGTCAAGTAATTTTTTCTGTTGCTGATCACGCACAAAACCACTAAATAGCACAGATGCTGAAAGATGTCTGTTAGCCGTGGTAAACAACAACTCGTGGTACATATCCCCAGATCCCGCCACAATAAACAATGCGTCGGGGACACGCTGGAGCACAACACTTGCCAACTGTAAAAAGTACTGCACACCTTTGTGTAGGGTTAACCTACCCATAAACACTACCACCGGGCGTTTCTTAGCAAACGTTGGCGTTAACACAGGGGTAGCAGCTAATGGAGTAATCCCATTGTGCACCACCGAAATTTTCGCCGCATCAATACCATACTTATGAACCAGTAACTGTTTGGTATAGTGACTCACTGCAATAACTTCATCTGCCTGCACCATTCCCTCATATTCTGTGTGAGCAATATACCCATTACCCATTGCCAATCCTGCACGGTCATACTCGGTTGAGTGCACATGTGCCACAAATGGCTTTCCCGTTTTATCTTTTAGTTTTTGTGCAGCGGGGAATGACATCCAGTCATGCGCATGAATAACATCAGCTTCTTTTTTAACCCTATCTGCATGCTGTGCAACTACTGCTGCATACTCTTCAACTCTGGTTGAAAGTTCTGTTGTTGAAAGACCACGAAGTTTTTCTAGTGATATCGACTTATCTGCTGCCAAGTAACTTACCACACCCTCTGAGCTGTAGGTAAGAAAGGGTGGCGTAGTAACTTTTTTACCTGTTGCCGCAGACCACTTAGGATCAACACAAGAGAGCAGTTGCATATGGGCAACCGGTTGGGTAAAGGTATAAGGAAG
>CAZMZI010000034.1:0-8520 GCA_964570775.1 uncultured Pseudomonadales bacterium
CCGATAAACAGTATATTTTGATGCCAAAGTCGGGCCAGGGTGAGTGGACGAGTATACAAGAATTTTTTAAGCAACAGGTAAGTACAGATAGTGCAAAAGTACAGTAACAATTGGCAATGATTAAAAGACAGAACGTTTTTGTTATATGTTTTTTAGGTATTTGTTTAGGATTTTGTTTAGGCATCATTGCTACATATCTTCTTAATAACAACACTCCTCCTCCTTGGGACGAAGCGTATCATTTAAAAACGGGTATAGAGTATGCCAACTTTTTGGTGTCTGCACGTCTTTCAGATTTTTTATTTTCATATAAACTCTATCCTCCGTTTGGTTATCAGATTTTTGCTGTTTTGCAAATAGTAACCAACTCTCCAAAGTTAGTCCCTTTATTAATTAATTTGTTTTTATTGGGTCTAATCTGTTATTTGCTTTTTAGGCAGACACTGTTTGAAAGTCTAGAATTAAAATCGGTATTTTTTTCTAAGCTGCTTTTATGCGTCACAACTTTTTTTGTTGTATTAACTTTTTCTTTGTTGAATAGAGAGACTGTGCACAACACTAATATCTGGTCGTTCATGTTTGATTTTCAAGCTGCTTTTTGGGTAGTTATTTTTAACCTATCAGTTTTGGAGTACCTGCTAAGAAAAAATAAACTCTGGAAAAAGCTTCCTCTTTTTATTGCTTTGAGTGCATATGCGGCGTTATCCACAAGATCACAAGTGTTCCCTTATTTATTTTTTCCCCTACTGGTGTTTGGCACTGCAGTACTACGTAGACGCGATTTTTTTGCTGGTTTAGTTTTAGTGTCGTTTTTACTTTTTTGTAGTTTATGGTATTTAATTAATGGCGGTGAATATCTCGATTACTTGAATACGAATATGCTGGATTCAAGTAGGTATGAAACAGGGTTGAAAGGCATTTTTCACTATCTTTTTTTACTATATCGTCACACGTTTTGGAGTGTATGGGCATTCATTGGTAGTATTTTTTTTCTTTCAGTTTCTTACGCGCATACGTGGTATCAAAGTAGAATAAAATTTCCTGTCCTCTTCTTACTACCATCACTCTTTTTAATTTCCAATGCGGTTTTTGGGTTGGTGCTTTTTGCTCAATTATCTAATCAAGAAGTAAGGTTTATTTTGAGTAGTGTCTTATTGTTCTATTTAGGGTTGTCTTATATTCTGATTCAACTTTCAAAGCACTCAATAACATTTTTATTACTGTTTTTTGCTGGTCTTGGAGCATATGTTTTCGCTTTTCACTTCCCCATGCCACAGCAGGCTCACGGTGCATATACCTATGTTGCAGAGCACTTTGTTGCAAAAGGTATTTCCGAAACCACATTTTATTTTGAGAATGATTGGTACAGCTTTAGCACAGATAACATACAAATGTTGCACGCATTGAAAGGGTTACCTGTTGTGCTATCGAATAATCCAAATCGATGGGCAAGTAAATTTGACCAAACAGCCTGTTATATTGGCGAAAAGTCTAGGTACTTCGTGATTTATACAAAGTATGGTGGAGATGCGAGGAGCGCTAGTAATTTAGAAGTACAAACAGTTCTTTTTCCAGTTACTATCACTTGCAAAAAGACTCTTTCGAGGAATGGTTTTAGATTAAAAGATGAGTTGTATTTTTCAGAAACTCAGGAAGGTTTACAAATATACGAACGTGTACGTTAATCTTTTTTAAAGATAGTTAGGTTGTCATTGTTTATTTCGAGATTGCTGTAACCATAAGCTCTAAACACTTCCTGGTGAATAGTTGTATATTTTTGTACAAAAAGATATGTAGGGTTTTTATCTGCAATGGTTTTGAGAAGACGTGGCAGGTCAGCTTGCGCATTTCCAACTGGCACGAGGTAAACAGAGTTCAAATTTTGATTATGCAACCAGAAAAGTCCAAAATCATGATAGCCATTTTCTGGAGGTTCGATAAGTAAGAAGCTGGTGGGTTTGGTTATGCTTGTGAAGAGTTCTTGGTAGGATCCGTAATACGTGGTTTGTGTGATGAGAGATTGTTCAGATTTTGATCTAGTTAAAAAGTCGTCAATTTTATACAAGAGTGCTTGTGTTTGCTCAAAAGCTGCAAAGAAAATGAGTAGAACAAGCATTGTAGTGATACTTTGACCAAGTTTTTTTTGAAGCATTGGTGCATACAATGCGGCAAACGCACTGATAATTGTGATGCCCGACAGTAAATGCCTATATGGTATGTCTCCTGCTTCAAGCCACTTAGCAGTGACTATTTGAATGACTAAACTCATAAAAAACAAGTTTAGCAGTTTGGTACTTTTGTCCTCTTTAGAAGCACCAACTATACGTTTAAAGGTACTTATAATGAATATCACCAACCAGACAATACCAGTGATGCCAAAGCGTAGATTGGGGGAGGTGTTTTTATAGGCAAACTTGCCAACTTCGCTGATGTATTCCATATCTATAACAGCGGTTGCTCCTAACAGATCAGCTAGTTGTGTTACTTTTTCTTCAATAGTTTCTGCTATGACAACAGAGAAAACTGGTACTTCAAAAAAGACAAATGGAATTCTAATTAAATGCGTCAATACTTGAACTGTAGATATGTTTGCAAAGTGTGTGGTCCTGAATTCTTGGGTACCTAATGGGTGTGAGTACAAAGCAGTATTTTGTAGTGTTAGCACAACGTAGCCACTTAGAATGATGCCAAGTAGAAATCCTTTCAGTGCAGAAAAAAGAATGGCATACTTATTTTTTTGGTGTAAGTATACTAAAAATAGTAGTACGTAGGGTGCTGCGGTATGCTTAACAAAAAGTAACGATGAAAATGACATACCAGCTAGAAAAATTGACTGCATTTGGGTTTTTTGGTCCGTGATGCTCTGGTATATGAAGTAAATAAATGAACAAACTACAACGGACAACCAAACTTCTTGGGTAAGAGAGAATGTGAAATACTGCCCAATAATAAGTGGACAACTTACAAAGAGAAGTGCTGCAAGCGCACTACTCTTTTTGTTTTTTGACACAGTTAAGCCCAACAAAAACACTGAAATGGCTGCAAATGGAAAGCCAGCCCAATAAAACGCATCTGCAGCTTTATACCCTACTCTAAACAAGTTGGGCCACATGTATATAATTCCTGAACCCATGATAAAAATATTTTTTCGTTCGTCATAAGTAGGGAACCTCGAAATACTCATATTTTGAACCCAGTACAGTGGCGTAGAGCCTTTGTACGTGCTTTCGTCAATCTGTACGATTGGAACAATTAACCCAGCAACTAAAGAAACAACAAGAACCACGCTTATTGCAAAAAGACAAAGTGTAGTAAAAAAACTGGAGTTAGTATCATGCTTTACTCTCAACCAGCTAAGTGTTGTTTGCTGTACGTTTTTAAACTTAGAGTAAGTAATTGCAAGTAGTAGCACGCAGAAAACTGTCTGAACTAGTAAAAAGTTATTTGCAGTTAGTTGTTTATGGGGTGAAAGAAGTGTTGAGATAAAGCCTGTATAGATCAGTAAGAATGGGCCAAAAACAAAAAAAGATTGAACCCTTTTTAAGTTGAATAACAGGCAGATATTTATACCAGTGACGATAGATAAGAATAAGCTAAGTACAAAGTACACCACAGTGTTGTTACTTCCGTTATGTTTAGTTTGGTAGGATTATTGTAGTCTATGTAGTGGTGAACAGTTGGGTTGAGTTGCTTTGTTACCAAAATTTGGCCAAGGTGATTGGAATACAGTACGAGAGTTTCTTGAGGAAACAATTGCAAGTGGGAGTGCTTAGAATCAGTAAGTTCAGTAAGTAAAGTAGGTTTATAAAGGTAAAAACCCCCTGGTAAACAGGGGGTTTTTTATTATGAGCTCTTTTGAAGCTTTTGGGCGAACTATTCGCCGCGGTAATTGACCATGCGCTCGCGGGCGTTGGCGACGCGGATTTTGGCGGTGGCAACGCGCTTCTGCGCTTCGCGCAAGGCTTGTTCAGCGGCGGCTTCTTCATTTTCGGCGTTGATCAGTTCTTCTGCGATTTGACGGGAAAGGGAATTCATGATCGGTCTCCTTTTGTACAAAAGAAAATGACTACTCACACAAAGGCGTGTGGTAGATTTTTGAGTACAGCAGATATACACAAAAATCTACCACATGATGTATGAGTGAACACATGGGCCAAAAAAAATATAAAGAGCTTTTGTTGAAAACTGCCATTTCTTTATTTATAAAAAATAAAACAAAAAAATAGTGCATGTTAACAACAGCATCAATTATATACAATTAACATTATTTTGTCAATAGTTATTTTATATAGGTTCTAATATTTGGAATAACTAAATGGGATTATTGCTAAATTTTTCTCAAGATGTCATGATGAAGAGAAGATGAATTCAGAAAAAAAGTACTTTTCAGTGAAGCTAACAAATGAAGCATTTCCCAATGCTAATAGGTTGGTGCAGAGGTTGCCTCCCTCGAAACACAAAAAGGAGTATGAAGATTCAATTAACTACAGTAATCACGGGCGAAAAGATCGGTTTACAGATATATCTGAAAGTCCAGTTAGATGGACCGCCAACGAAGTAAAAGAACAAATCAAAGTGGGTGGAAGACTTTCGGAAGAAACGAAGGTAGGACTACAGTTGCTATTATCTTTTACTTTTTCTAACAACTCAAATGATAATCCTCAAAATATACGAGATGCACTAATTACTGTTGAAAGTGTATTAAGATTGGGAAGTAAAGAAGATTACTTATGGTTTTATGAACAAGTTGTTGGTTTATTGTCAGGTTCACAGCTTAAAAAACTTAGTCAGGCCTACAACTTATCACCAGTTCCTCAGAAAATGGATTCAGATGAGTTTTCTCATAGTCAGCTTGGGTACAACCTATATTATCAGTTGCAAAATGTGTTTTACCCTTCTCCAGATAGAAAAAGAGAGAAAAAAACAGAAATATCTGATGAAACTAGTGCTTTTTTGGTAAAAGTTATCGAACTCTTTACTTCGATCAACTCTGTTCATACAGTTTCTGGCAGCTCTGTTTCTTATTTAGGTTTAGATAGATCTGGGAAAGAGGCTCTCTGCTGGCGAGAGTTAGAGCTAAGCAAATCAGGCAATATTGAGCTAGCAAGAATTGCTGCAACAATTGCTTGGAAAATATGGTTGTTTAAAGTGCCATTACTTGAAGCATATTGTCGTGAAAAGAATGTTGACATGGAAGGGTTAAATTTCTCAATGAGAGCTCAACTAACAAAAGAGGCTGTAGAGAATTTTTCTGATGAAGAGCGAGCAATAATATTAGACACTGCTGTTGAGCGAGAAGTAGAGAAAAGGAAGAAGAGTTTAGTTCCTGAGGACAGGGAGGAATTTAAAGGTAAAAGAGTGAGCTTAGGTGATGAGTTAGAAATAATTGAACCGCCTGTCGAGACTGCAGCAATTTATGGTTGGTATGAAAATCTTGACAGAAGTACCAATGAAGACAGCATGGCGCACATGGACACCATTCAAGAGGTATTTGAAATTGTTTCGAACTACAAGGATGCAGAAGTTCAGTTAGTAACAAGCGCAAAAAAAATTGCAAAAGCTAAAAGACTCCTGCTACAAAAACCTGAAAGAGTTGGTAGGTCCAAAAGCATAGAAAAAAAAGAGTTCTTTACGAGCCAGGTCTTAGAGTTGGTTGAAGATATCGATAATCAAAGGGTCAAAAAAATTCTTTTGAACTATATCGCTGAGACAGAAAATGGAATTTTTGAAAGCGATTTACTTAAAAATGTGATACAAGTTTTAGAGCTAGCGTATAAGAAAAAGTTACTTGATGTGCAACAACTAAAGGTTACTTTCTTTGACTTATACGAAAGGGTTGAGTTTGATGAAGGGTACGCGTCATTAAGTTCGTCAGTTAGTGGTGTTAGTGGGAGCTCGACAACAGTAAAGATTATGTTAGATGTTTTCAAGCACCATATGGGACAAGCTCAAGTACTTGGTCACAAATACAAAAGTGATTCATATGGTGAACATGCACTTGCGCATGTGTCAGGTGATTACAAAAACCCATATGGGATGTATAGCCGTGAACTTTGGGAACTTGCACAAGCTGGTTTTCACGACTTGGAGGTAGATGCAAGACCAATGCATCTAACTATTGGCTGGGAAGCATATATGAAGAGAGGACTTTCGCTACCTTCTTCTGTTTTTCTAAGCGAAGCTAGCATACTAAACTTTGCACTAATGGGAAGTGGTACTGGTTTTAGACAGTATATCTTGGATTATAAAAAAGCAAATGAAGAGGCAAAGGCTAAAGGCAAAAGGCGAGCCAGGATTGATTACCATGGTGATACAGGAAGAATGGACATAATTCGTTTTAGGCAGTCTATGCCTTACACCCAGATGGAGTTTAGAGGTTTTGCACCAAGTAAATGGGATTTGCCAAGGCTCCAAAAGGATTTGGGATACTTGGGAACAGCTATGATTGCCTACCTATTTTGTAAATATTGCCCTGATAGTGCAGACGAAATAGATAAACAGCTTTCTGAGATTTGGTTGCAATTTAGAGCAAGAGTAAAAGCAATGCATAGCAAAAAAAAGAAATTTCTAAGTTTAGAAAATGCAAATGAGTGGCAGTTTGATGAACAATATTATGTTGGTAGGAGAGAAAATGTGGAATACTTTTATGATGTAGTATCTAGTTCATATGGAAAAAAACGAGGGTTTATGGCTGAAATGAACAGAGCCGTACGTGAAGCAAGAGTAGCGGTAATGAAAATTTTTGGTGACACACCAATTCCAGAAAATAGTGGAGCCACTCCAGCAATGAGTGAGGGATTAGGTCTTAACAATACAGTTGAACTAGCTCAGAACTAGTACTGCAACAAATATAAAAATACTACAATCTACCAACTTTTCTTGATTGTTTCTTGAAGGAAGGACTTAGATTTCTCTGAAGTTACATCTAAACTAATGGGTGTTATAGAAATCTTGCCATTTTCTAATGCATGCATATCTGTTCCTTCAGGGAAGCCTTTAGTACTGACCGGCGAATCCACGTGCTTAAACGTATTACCATTTCTTTCAAAAAGCTTTCCATATCCGTCACGAGCAACACTGGTGACTTCAAAATCTGTTAATAAGGAAGCTTCGAAAGGAATGTTCATTGAAATTACATCGATGTCGTCTTTTAGATTTGTGCCCAATGCAATTTCAACAAGCTTAGCAGTAATTTTTGCTGCATTTTCATAGATATAGTAGAAGTCTCTATTAAAGTAATCAATTGTTTTATCATGTTCTTCGTTTAAATTAAGTGAAGAGGCAACAGCTTTAACACCATCAATAGCTGCTTCAATTGCTGCACCAGCTGTTCCAGAGCTAAAAAGTCGACCGTGACCGGCGTTGTGTCCAATATTAATTCCTGAAACCACTAATTTTGGTCTTGTTGGACATAAATCATATAAACCGATTTGTACACAGTCAGCTGGAGTACCACTTACTGAATAGACCTCAAACTCTTCAAGTTTTACTTTTTGCACTTCTGGCTGGGTATATTTTGAAATTGATTTACCATACCAACTTTTTTTAGTGTCTGGTGCAACGGCAATGACGTTACATTTTTTTGAGAGTTCCTTAAGGAGTGGATAAAATCCAATTGCGTTGTACCCGTCATCGTTAGTAAAAAGAATGTCTATCATTGCGTGATTATACCTTAAAAAGAAAAACTGTGTTGAAATTCAATCAATATTTAGTAATAGTTTTACCCCATTTATTGATGTAATTTTTTTGTTTGGATCGAACTGAAATACTTGCCAACCAAGATTTTGAGCTGGGGTTAAAAAGTCTTGCTTATCATCAACAAACAGAATCTTGTTTGGATCTACACCAGCAGCAATTTCTGCAATCTTATATATATTTGCCTCAGGCTTTACAAAACCCACATCGCAAGAAAATATTTTAGTGTCCCAGTCATTTATTGGGAAAAATTTTTTTTTAACTAATTTGTCAAAAACACCAGTATAAATATTTGACAATAAGCCAACTTTAATATTAGATTCTCTTATCTTATCAATTAAGTCAAAAGTTTCCCGAATTAGAACAAAATTATCCGACCAGTACTTGGCAAAATCTATAATTTCTTCATCAATAGTAAGTTCTTGTTTATATTTGTTCCACAAATCTTGAGGAGTCATCCTGCCACGACACACTAAGTCATCATATTTTATAAAAATTTTTTTAAAATCCTCGTACTGTTTGTTATGTTTTTTTGCTAGCTTTTGTAAACCACCATTAAAAAGAAGCAGAACATTTCCAATATCAAAATAAACAAATTCTATTTGTGACACAATATAGTTCTCTCACCTTTTCATTTGATTTGTAAACAAGGACATTAAGTCCACTCGTTTGAGCAGCTGAAACATTTGTTGATGAGTCATCAATAAAAAGAGTTTCTTTTGGGTTAATTGATATATGTTTTTTATCATTTGAAATATCTAAGATTATAACTTTGATCTTTCGTTCGCTTTTCAATCTTGGATAATTTTAAGTGCCTCAGGAAGT
>CAZMZI010000035.1:0-8361 GCA_964570775.1 uncultured Pseudomonadales bacterium
AAGAAAATTGCCAACTTGCTACCCATTATTATTCTGCCAATAAAATAGCAACTTTTTTCTCTAATTCCTCCGACCATTTAACTCCGTAGGGTAGCAACATCTTTTGTGGTTGTGAGCCATTTGGGATGAGAATAAGCACACTGTCAGATCCAGGAATGCTTTTGAGCAACTCACCTAACTTTTTTAATGTTTCTGGGGTGGTTTTTCTAGGAATAAAAATTTCTTTGTGCACACCAGTGGCTTCATGGGTGAGATCGCCAGCGGATGGCGAGGTAACTTTTTCAGCCAAAAGCTGCATTTCCTCATCCCTAAAATCAACCTTTGCTTTAATGAGCACCACCGACTCATTTTTAATTGCATCGGAGTATGCTTCGTACGTTTTGGGGAAGAATACTACGTCTAATGTGCCTGAAGAGTCTTCTAATTTAGCAAAAGCCATTGTTTTGAGTGACTTTTTAGTTTGAACGGTGCGAACATTACTTAGTACCCCTCCAAACATGAAGACGGCATCAGCATGAATGGTGGGGTCTAGATCACCAATTTCTTTGGTAACTCTGTTGGCAATTGCCTTTAGTTGTGATGCAAGTGGATGGTCGGTAAGGTATAGACCCAGAAGCTCCTTTTCAAATGAGAGTAACTCTTGCTGTGGATACTCTGGCATTTTGGGGAAGGTGTCTTGTAATTGGTTAGCATCTGTAGACACCTGCCCAAATAAGCTATCTTGACCTTCCTGACTAGATTCAAGCTTAGCGGCTGATTTTCTAATAGCATCTAGGTTTTCAAGCATGCTAGCTCTGGTGCCAAAAGCATCCATAGCACCTACTTTAATAAGACACTCAATGGTAGTTTTGTTTACTTTTCTACCATCTGTTTCGTGAATAAACTGAGTAAGTGAGGTAAATGGTCCAACTCGTTTTCTTGTTTCTAATATATTTTCTATGGCTGCAGTTCCTACATTTTTAATGGCGGTAAACCCAAACCTGATACTATGACCATGTTTGGATTTTGTGTCTTTTTCCAGCACAAAGTCATCCAGTGATGCATTGATATGAGGAGGCAGAACTTGAATACCTAACTGTTTACAGTTATCTATTGCCACGGCAACTTTAACGTCTCTATTTGCAGAGCTGGAAGAAGACTCGACACTCATCAGTGCTGTCATGTACTCTTCAGGGTAGTTGGCTTTAAGATACGCAGTTTGGTAGGCCACCATTGCGTAACTAGCCGCGTGAGCCTTATTAAAACCATAGTCAGCAAATGCCTCGATAAATCCCCATACACGTTCGGCAATTTCCTTTTTGTACCCCTTCTCTACCGACTGGTCGATAAAAATCTTTTTATTTTTATCCAGCAACTTCTTCTTCTTTTTACCAATTGCCCGGCGCAACACGTCAGCACCACCTAGGGTGTACCCAGCCATGACGTTGGCAATCTGCATAATCTGCTCTTGGTACACCATGATGCCATAGGTTTCTTTTAGTACTGGCTTGAGTGATTCATGTGGATACTCTATGGTATCTGGAGAATGTTTACCCTCAATAAACTTAGGGATCAGGTCCATGGGTCCCGGACGATACAAGGCCACCATAGCGGTAATGTCCGAGAACTGTGTTGGTCTAAGGGTGCGTGCTACTCTGCGCATGCCCGCAGACTCTAGCTGGAACACACCCATGGTGTCACCTGCAGCTAACAAGTCAAAGGTTTTTTTGTCATCAATTGGTATGGTTGATACATCAACTTTAATATTCTTCTGCTTTTGGATAAGCTCTACAGCCATTTGGATGATTGAGAGATTTCGCAGGCCTAAAAAGTCGAACTTGAGCAGTCCAATGGCATTATCATCGACGTTACAGTCAAGCGCGTACATATCAAACTGAGTGATGGTTTTGCCGGTTTTTGAGTCTTTTTGAATGGCAACATAGTCTGGTAGCGGTTTGTCAGTAATAATAATTGCCGCTGCATGCACTGAAGAGTGTCTAATATTTCCTTCTACTTTTCTGGCTAGGTCGATGAGTTTTCTAAACTTAGGTTGTTGGTAGTACGCTGCAAGCTCTGGAACTGTTTCAATTGCTTGTGACAGAGATGTTTTCTTACCAGGATCATTGGGAATAAGTTTGGCAATTTTGTCTGGATCCTCATAGGGCAATCCCAACACTCTGCCAATGTCACGAACTGCAACGCGTGCCTCCATCTTTCCAAACGTAATTACATGTGCCACGTGGTCACTGCCATACTTTTCTGCAACGTAGTGAATAACTTCATCACGGCGATTGTCTGCGAAGTCTAGGTCAATATCTGGAGGTGTGGGACGTTCTGGATTAAGAAAGCGCTCAAATGCCAGGTCATGTTGGAGAGGATTGATGTCTGTAATACCAATACTGTACGAAACAAGGGAGCCAGCAGCAGAGCCTCTACCTGGACCAACAGCAATACCTTGTGATTTTGCCCAGTTCACAAAATCTTGGGTAATTAAGAAGTACGCGGCATAGCCTTTGTTCGAGATAATATCTAGTTCATACTTCATACGGTCACGCATGACTTTTGTGAGTGAACCTAGTTTTTTTTCGCCTCTTTCTAGCGCCATTTTTTCTAGGTATGTTTCGTAGGTTTCACCCTTTGGAATTTCGTACTTTGGGAAAATAAGTTGTCCGGTTGGGATGGTAATGTCGCACCGCTCGGCAATTTCTAGGGTGTTTTTTATGGCATCGGGAAAGTCTCTAAACAACTCGACCATTTCGTCGGTGGAGCGCATGTAAAAATCGGGAGAGTCCATCATGGTCATGCGCTTGGTGTCTTCAATGAGTTTGCGTGTTTGAACACAAAGTAGCGCGTCTTGCGCAACTGCATCTTCTTTTTCTACATAGTGCACGTCATTGGTTGCCACAAGTGGGATGTCAAGCTCACGGGCCAACTTTACCTGTAGTGGAGTAAGTTCTTTTAGCTTTGCAATGTGTGGATGTGCTTGAATTTCAATGTAAAACCTATCTTTAAAGAGTTGTTTGTAAAAGTCTAGTTTTTCCTTAGCTTCATCAATTTTTCCCTCAAGAAGTAGCTTGTTAATTCTGCTACTCATACAGCCACTGGTGGCAATGACGTGTGAGTTATGCAGTGCCAGTAACTCTTCGTCAGCACGGGGTTTGTAAGAAAAGCCTTCAAAATTTGCTGCAGAGACCAGCCGGTTTATGTTTTGGTACCCCTCGTAGTTTTCGGCTAGTACCGTGAGATGAAACTGATCGCTACCCATTTTCACTTGTTTATCGTGTCTCGATTTTTTAGCAACGTACAGCTCACACCCAATGATGGGCTTAATCTCTTGTGCTCTACAGCCGTTATAAAAGTGAAGGGCGCCATACATAGCCCCGTGGTCGGTAAGACCAACAGCGGTTTGACCCAAGCTCTTTACTTTTTCAACAAGTGCTGGAATTTTACACAAGCCATCGAGTAACGAGTACTCGGTATGGACGTGCAGATGAACAAAATCGGATGGTTTAGCCATGTACTTGGTAACTACTTTTGTAACTGTGTGAGTAATACTTTGCCCAGTATACCAGTATCAACCTTTTTGCCAAGCTTGCGGAGTATCTGACCCATAAAAAATCCCATCACTTTAGTTTCACCAGCCTTAAATTTAGCAACAGCATCCGCGTTTTCTGCAAGTACTGTAGTAATGATGGTTTCAAGTTCTGCGGTATCAACTTCGTCGGTTTGTGAGAGTGCTGCAACTTGGGCAACAACTTCTTCTGGAGTATCCCCTACTACTACTTCAATTTTTTTGTTCACTACTGCTTTGGCAATGTCATTTGGTTTGGGTGCGGTAGCAAATACAGTTTCGAGCCAGGTTGCAGTTTGGCGATTTTCTGTGAGCTGCATCGCATATTTTTCTTCAATACCAAAGGTTGTTTGCCAACGTGAAGCTTTTGCATGGGGAAGTTCTGGGAGCGCTTTTCCTAGGGTATCAACTTGTTCCTGGGTGAACCTAATTGGTGGTAAGTCTGGATCTGGGAAGTAGCGATAGTCTCCAGCATCTTCTTTGATACGCTGTGCAAATGTTTCACCCCTGGTAGGATTCCAGCCTCTAGTTTCTTGTAAGGGTGTTTCTCCAACTTCGAGCATCTCTTCATGTCGGTGCATCTCAAACTCAATGGCTTGCTGCATAAACTTGAAACTGTTGATGTTTTTGACTTCCACTTTGTAGTTAGGAAGTTCTGTGGAACTTTTTGGTGCCAGAGAAATATTTGCTTCTAGCCGCATGCCACCTTGTTCCATATCACAGTCTGCAATGTCTAAGTAGCGCAAAATTTGTCGCAACTTTTTTGCGTACTCTTTTGCTTGCTCGGGTGAGTGGATGTCTGGTTCTGTAACAATTTCAACCAAAGGTACGCTGCTGCGGTTGTAGTCAATAAGACTCACTTTCTTACCATTCACTTCTTTGTGCATAAGTTTGCCGGTATCTTCTTCTAAGTGAATGCGCGTAATGCGTACTGGTCCCTGGGAAGTTTCAACTACTCCTTCATAACAAAAAGGAATATCAAACTGACTTATCTGGTAAGCTTTTGGTAGGTCTGGGTAAAAGTAGTTTTTGCGGTCAAACTTAGAAAACAAATTAATTTTGCAGCCTAATGCTAAACCCAGTTGAATGGTCCACTCAATTGCCTTTTTGTTTGCCACTGGTAACCCTCCAGGCATGCCAAGACAAGTAGGACAAGTGTAACAGTTGGGCTCTGGGGCATTAAAAGGGTCATTTTTGCAGCCACAAAACATTTTAGAGTTGGTTTTGAGCTCTGCATGAATCTCCATGCCGCACACAAGTTTGTAGTTAGATGTTGTTGTCATAGGTGTTTTCCGTTATTTGTTTAGCCAAGTATTCCATTTTGTTGCTTGCTCATATGCATGAGCAACTTGAATTACTAAGCCTTCACGCCACATGGGAGCAACAATGTTCATACCTAAGAACAACTTAGTTGTAGGGTCTTGGTAGCACGGCACACTAATCCCTGGCAGACCACTAATGGAGCTAGGTTCGAGGAGCATGTCTTCTAGTTCTCCAAACATTGAAGCACCATCGGTTGCTCCAATTTTCTTTGCAAAACCAGGTGAAGTGAGTGAAATAAGCACGTCATATGTTTTAAATAGCTTCTCGTAATCTTGCAAAAACAGTGTTCTTACTTTTTGTGCGGTAAGGTAGTATTGGTCTGCATATCCCTTGCTTAAGGTATAGGTACCAAGCATGATTCTGCGTTTGGCTTCATCTCCAAAGTGAGAGCGGTCTTTTCCATATCGGATGCCATCATACCTACCTAGGTTACTACTTACTTCCCCCCGTTGTACCACGGTATACACACTAATGGCGTGTTGTGGGTCAAAGGCGGATACTTTCTCTACGTGTGCGCCCAGTTCTTCTAATACCTTCAGTTCTTTTTCTAGTTGTGCATTACCGGGTTCGAGTCCAGCAATGTCATGGTATACATAGCCTACTTTCAAACCTTTGATAGATTTGCCTAGTGCTGCGGTAAAGTCTGGTACGGCTTGGCTACTGGTAGTGCTGTCATATTTGTCATGCCCTGCAATGTAGTTAAGTAGGAGTGCAGAGTCCTCAACCGTTTTGGTGATTGGTCCTGGTGAGTCGGTGGAAGATGCCATGGCTACAACACCATATCTGCTGCATCTGCCATAGGTTGGCTTGAGTCCTACCACACCACACCATGCTGCTGGCTGTCTAATTGAACCTGCTGTTTCTGTCCCAAGTGAAGCAATACACATATCGGCTGCAACAGCAGCGGCACTCCCTCCAGAAGAGCCACCAGGAAGATGACCAATATTTCGAGGGTTGAGTGTTCTACCGTACTGGGAGGTTTCGGTTGAAGAACCATGAGCCCATGCATCTAAGTTTGTTTTACCAATAATTGCACCACCTGCTGTTTTAAGTTTTTTAATAACAGTGGCGTCATAGTGAGGGATAAAGGTATCAAGCACCGTTGAGGATGCAGTGGTACGTAAGCCTTTTGTGCAGTAGTTGTCTTTGATGGCAATGGGGATGCCTGCCAGTGGCTTTTGTGTGTATTCTTTTGACTCTGCAGTTACTTGAGGGTTCATGGTGAGATAGACATTAAGCTCATCATTACGTGCAGCACTTTCTTTGAGAACTGCTTGGGTAATTTCGGCTGCAGTAGCTTCATTCTTTTTAATGAGCTTTAGTGACTGGGTGAGTGTTTTAGTGTGTAGCATATTAATCCTGATCGATAATTCTTGGTACAACTACGAGACCTTCATATGAGATAGGTGCATTTGCAAGTGCCTGGGCTTGGGTAAACATGTGCTCTTCGTCAACAATATCTTCTCGTAGCACATTTTCAAGACCAGTTACCTGATTTGTTGGTTCAACCGTAGATGTATCCACTTTTTTTAAGTCTGCAATGACTTCTAATGTATCGGCAAATGCTTCCGAAAAGGCTTGGGCTTCATCTCGAGAAACAGGAATGTTAGCCAGCTTGGCTACATGCACTACTTGTTGTCTTGTGATGGTACTCATAGATTCCTTTTACTAAAAAACGAGCCTCTGGGGACTCGTTTCGTTACTAAAGCAACTACCCCATGTGGGTTTATGAACGTTGTTGCTGATTATTTTGTGAAATTGATTTCATCTACAGTGGCTATAATACCATATTTTATTTTTAGTTAGTGGGTCATTTTTCGTAGTGCAGCTATGCGCTCCGTGATGGGTGGATGTGTTTGAAAGAACTTGGCAAAACTTGGTTGCGAGTTTTTAAGTGGGTCAGAGATATATAAATGAGCGGTGGCTTTGTTGGCAGCTTCAAGGGGTTCGCGGTCCATAGAAAGTTTTTCGAGTGCTTTTGCAAGACCCTCTGGATTTTTTGTCATAGCTACTCCAGATGCATCAGCTAAGAACTCTCTTCTTCTAGAAATGGCTAGTTGAATAAACTTGGCAATAAGTGGAGAAAGTATTGCAAGTACTAGTCCAACGATCATGAGAATAGCGTCTAATTGACTGCTTTCTCTGCTTTCACGTTTTCGTCCTCCCAGGAATCTTGAGCGCAACATAAAGTCGGAGAGTAGGGCTAACATACCAACAAGCACTGTAACAATAGACATGAGCCTGATGTCATAGTTTTTAATGTGGCTGAGTTCATGAGCAATAACTCCTTCAAGTTCTGGGCGTGAAAGGCGTGAAAGAATACCAGTGGTACAGCAAATCACTGCGTGCTCGGGGTCTCTGCCGGTGGCAAAGGCGTTCATAGCAGTGTCTTCAATGACATACAGTTTTGGCATTGGCATTTTTTGACTGTGGGCCAGGTTTTCGGCAGAGGTATAAAAATCAAAATGTTCTTGACGGTTGGCTGGTTTTGCACCAGAAATTGCCAACACTAGCTTATCTGACCACCAGTAAGAGGAAAACGACATGATGCCAGATATGATAAGCACAATGCCCACCATATCTAGGCTATAGCCAAATCCTTCAGCCATGAGCCAAGCAGCTCCAGTTACAAAAAGAGTAAACAGGAAGACAACCACGAACGATTTTTGTTTGTTTTGAGCAACTAACTGATAGTGGGTCATACTATGTTTAGAGTGTTACTTTTGGATCTGACATGTCAGAGTCTGATACCTCAACATGTGCACCAGCGGTTGGGGTAGCAATACCCTTCTCTGGCTTGAATCCCATGAAGTTTGCAATGAGGTTAGATGGGAACAGTACCAACTTCTCGTTGTAAACCTGAGAAAGATCAATTACGGTTCTTCGTGCATACATAAGTTTGTCTGCAGTATCGGTGAGTTCACTCATGAATTTTGAGATAGTTTGGTCAGATTTAAGTTCTGGGTTATCTTCAACGGCGATACTAATTTGAGGTACTAGTTGGTTAAGAGAAGCAATTGCTTTTTCAATGTCTTGAGAGTTACCAGAGTTTCCTGCAACTTCTGCTGCTTTGCGCGCATTAGTAAGCATTTGGAAAATCTCCTTTTCTTGCTTAAGATGACCTTTAACTGCTGCTTGCAAGTTTGGAATAAGACTAGCTTGTCTTTTTAGTTGGTTGCCAATTTCTTGAATACTGGCAACAATTTGAGTTTTAAGCCTTTGAAGGGTGTTGTAGATAGAAATAACGTACACGACAACGGCGGCCGCTACTCCTAAAAGAATTAGTGATGTTTGCATAAAACTCCTTTTTGTTTATTCTACACTAAGCTGCAAGTCTAGGCTGTAGTTGGCAAGTAAGTGGTTGTACAGTATAATTGTTCATCGTTGCTTTAAGATAAAAAATGGACCCGTGGTGTAGTGGTTAACATGCTTCCCTGTCACGGAAGAGATCGCCAGTTCGATCCTGGTCGGGTTCGCAAATGTAGATT
>CAZMZI010000036.1:0-8243 GCA_964570775.1 uncultured Pseudomonadales bacterium
CATAATGCGCCCATTATACTACGGGTATCTGGCACTTGTCTTGGTGACGTATAATGGTACTTTTAGTATGCAAACGCTTTTGCTTGAAGATACCACCCAAACTGTAGCCATTGCCACTGCTTGCAAAATCCTTGCATCAGGTGGTTTGTTGTTGTTTCCTACCGAAACAACATATGGCGCAGGGGTTGACGCAACTAAACCCAATGCTGTTGAGAAACTTTTGCGGTACAAAAGCAGACGTGAAGGCAAACCCCTATCTATTGCCGTTCCAACGCTTGCTGCAGCTGAGAAATATGTTGAACTAAACCGGCAAGCAAAAACCCTTGCGGCTCAGTTTTTACCTGGGCCAGTGACCATTGTGTGTAAGTCAAAAGGAACTGTTGCACCAGGGGTTGCTTCAGAGTTTGGCACTTTAGGCATCCGTATTCCTAATTACCCCTTTATGCTTGCGCTACTTACAGCATACGGCAAGCCAATTACAGCAACTTCGGCTAACGCATCAAACCAAAAACGTCCGTATACCGTTTCTGATGTTTTGGAAAATCTTTCTGGGGCACAGAAAAAATGCATTGACCTTATTTTAGATGCCGGCACACTGCCTCCTAATCCTCCCTCAACCGTGATTGATACCACACTGCCTACACCCATTACCTTGCGCCAAGGGGAAAAAAGAATTACTTATGGAACTGTACAACAGGTTACTACCACTTCAGCACAGGAGACCCAAGACCTTGCAGGCAAGTTGCTGTTGCAACACTGGAATGCAAGTAAAAAGTCCGGATTGATCATTGGCCTTAATGGACCGTTGGGTGCTGGAAAGACAGTCTTCACCAAAGGACTGGCAGCATTCTTAGGTATTAGTGAAACTATTACTTCACCAACCTACAGCTACATTGAAGAGTATGACTATACACGTTATGACATTTCAGGAAAGTTATATCACTTGGATATTTGGAAAATCGAAAGTGAAACCGAGCTTGAGCGCTTAGAACTACCCCACCTTCTTGCTCCACAAAACATTGTAGCTATTGAATGGTTTTCTTTAGCGAGAGAATATATCTTATCCCTTTGTAAAAAATTTGAAATACCAATTCTTATAATTAATATAGAACAAAAAAACTATAGTAGAAATATAACCATTCAAAACCCTCATGATTCAAAATCATAACTATATTTTAGCTATAGATACCTCGTGTGATGATACCGCCGCTGCAGTGGTAAGTGGCACAACCATACTCTCAAATGTTATTGCTTCACAAACGGAACTACATCGACCATACGGAGGTGTATTCCCAACTGTGGCTAAGCAAGCACACAAAGAAAACATTGATGCAGTTGTTGCCCTGGCATTGCGGCGCTCAAAAGTGTTACCTCAACAGTTGGCAGCCGTTGCTGTAACTCAAGGCCCAGGTCTTGCACCGGCACTTGAGGTTGGTATCACAGCTGCAAAAAAAATTGCAGCCATTCACAACTTGCCGCTTATCGCTGTAAACCATATTGAGGGGCATCTGCTTTCTCCACTTGCTAGGCCAAAGACTATGCTTGAAAAAGCAGCTCACACCGTCCAGTTCCCTGTGCTATCAGTAATAGTCAGCGGTGGACATACACAGTTTGTGGCTGTTAACAGCTTTGGTGCATACCGTGTTTTGGGAACAACAGTAGATGATGCTGCAGGTGAGTGCCTAGATAAGGTTGGTAGAATGTTGAACCTTGGCTACCCGGCTGGACCAACAATTGAACAGTTTGCCAAACTTGGTAACCCGAAAGCTTTCCCGTTTCCACTTCCAATGACCACTACCAACGATGCCAACACGAGCTTCTCAGGGCTTAAAACAGCCGCTCGAAATATGATCGAAGAAAAGACGAAAGAAAAACCATTAACAAAGCAAGAAATATATGACTTCAGTGCATCAATACAATACGCTGTATTTAGACATATTATATATAAAATGAATACATTACTTTCTGTTACTAAATATCATGAAATTTGGTTTGGTGGTGGTGTTGCAGCAAACATGGAACTGAGACGAATGTTACGCGAAACAGCTAAAAAGCATGGCATACACTTACGAGTGCCATATACCCGAAGGCTATGTCAAGATAACGCAGCTATGATTGGGCTGGTTGGAGCACAAAAAAATGACAGAAATGAATTTAGTGACACAGAAAAACTAGAGAGAACCCCAAGATTAGAACTTTCAACCGTGTCTTAGTCATGCTGTCTTGAGCTACCACAAAGTGATATAACAGATGCATGGACACACCATCTTTTGTACCAGATGAGATCACGGCATCACTAGCAGCAGAACTTAAAAAAAACCATCAGTAGAATCCACCCCAGAATCAGAAGCTGAGCGTACTGAACGGTTCCGTCAATTACTCACACAAAAAGGCACTGCCATTACCTCTGAATCTGGCACTGAGAGACTTGTAGTAGGCCCTACCATAGACGGACATGACCTTGTTGTGGTAAGAACTGATGGTGATGGAAACCAAAAACTTAGTTGGACACCTCTCGAGCAAAAGGTACTAAACAATAATGCTTGGATAAAAAAAGTTGTTCCTGGTTCTTTAGCCGAGAACATACGACCCAAAGAAATAGCAGTAGATACAAATAAACCAGGCCAAATCATTGTAGATGTACGTGGAAATCTCTATAAAGTCATTGCTGTTGACCAACAAACTGGCTCACTTACTTGCGTTGGAATAGATGCCGATGGACATCAGTTATTACGAACTGCTACTGCTGAATCACTGCAGCAGTCAGAAGATACTTACGCCGTCTTGCCACAAACAGAGAGTAATGACGGCTATGCAGAAAAACTAGTGTTTAGAACCGATAAAAGTATACTGGGTGAGGGTGAGAATACAGATTTCAACGTAGGTGCACAGTTTTTTTCAACAGAATCTGGCATTATTGTTGCCGCTGCGTCAGATAAGGGCATTGGATACAAGGCTGAAAAACCCAATCAGGACCGCGTGATTGTTGATCCACAAAACGACCTGTTTGCTGTTATTGACGGCGTTGGTGGTAAACCTGATGGTCATAGAGCATCACAGATTGTTGCCGAAAACATGTTAAATGGTACTGGCACAGTTGGTGAACGTGCTACAGCCGCAATTACCGAGATGGCTGACAAACAGGAAAATGGAGGTCTACTTCCCGGTGCTGAAGCAGGCTTTATTTCTGCACAAATCATCCGTGAGGATAACCAACTATTTATTGAAGAGCATCACTGTGGTGATTGCTCTCTTTTTATCTTTGACGAAAACGGTGATCCAGTATTTGAGGCTGAAAACGACTCTATGGTGGATAGACTACAAAAGATGGGTACGTTTGACGAAGAAACTGCTTTGCTACATCCAAACCGTAACCAAGTGTTGGATTCTCTTTCCACTGATCCTCAACGAGGGAAAGTAAAATCAAGTAAAACCCCCGTTAAACCAGGATATCGCGTTTTACTTGCAAGTGATGGTATTGGTGGGAACCTAACAAAAGCAGAAATTGCAGAACTCATTAAAGGTTTGAGTATTGCAGAAGCTACCTTAAAACTAGGTGCTACTGTTAGCAAACGTATGGAACTGGCAGTTGCACACAAGTCACTCCCTGATGCAGATAGAAAAGCTATCAGAGCAAAACGAAGTGTCGATGGCGTTTATGAAGACAATTTCAGATCACCACCTAAGAGTGATAACAGATCGATGGTGATGTTTGATGTAAAGTAGAAACAGTAAAAACAACAAAAAAGGGCAAACAAGTGTTTGCCCTTTAAGTTTCAAGTTATGACTAGTTACTCACCTAAAATATCATTCGCAGTCTTGACATGGTTGTAGGTTGTTTGAGCTGCTTGTTCGACAAAATCATCTCCAGCATTCAAAACTTCATCAGCGGCCTTTTCATATTGATCTGCCATTTCACCATACTCTGATGCAACATACTTCTGTGTTGCCTCCAGTTCTGCCAATACCGCGTCTATCCTATCCATATCTTGAGCAGTTAGCTCCTCAGGCAAATTTGCAAAATCTTCTTGCAAAGCCATAACAGTTTGTTCATCTAAACCAGCTGATCTTATTTCTTCAAAGAGCTGTGTTTTTGTTTTATTCATAGTTACTCCTTATTTTGTTATATATTCTTCAATGCACTAAGAGAACCATTGTCTCAGCTTCCCTCTTAAACCCGATGTAGCTGCAGCCTTTTCCTGTGCTTGTTTTTGCTGCTCTCTGTATTCTCCTGCTTTGCCTTCCAGTTTAGAAGCAACTTGAACACACCCTTCAACAGCTTTACCAGCACCTTGCTCTAATGTTGCAAGTAATGCCGTTACTTCTTCCTGCAAAGCTTTAGCACCGCGGAGCATTGCTTTTAAGCCATTTACAGTTACTTCAGCTGCTTTTGCTTTCAGACCAGCTTTAAGTCCATCCCATTTTCTGTCAAGATTATCGATTGCCTCTGCAATACCGTTTGTGACACCATTAACTTTGTCTACAGCATTAGCTGCCAACGTATCAACCTTCTCTCGTGCGGTAGCCTGCAAATTATCAACAAATCTAACTGGTGCACTATCTGCAATCATCTGACCAGCTTCACTCGCACCACTCTTAAGTTTGTCATCCGCTGAGTTCCATGCTTCCTTAGCTGCTGTGGTAAACCTACCAAATTTATCTCTAAGTTGCTGTTTTCGTTCTTGACCACGAGCTATCCTTTCTTGGTTTCTCTTATTCGCAGCCTCTTTAGCTGTCATTCCACTTTCAGCCAGCTTCTGAGCTGTACTAGAGCTATATTCAGTCATATTTCTCCTTTACTTTATATTCAAGTTTTTACCTTGCCTTATCTTATTTAGTAGCAATCTAAGACCACTCAACATGGGCGGATTTCCTGTTGCAACTACTTGGTTTTCAACCTGATGCGGTACGGTAAGTGCTACTAATTTATCTACCGTTGATATATTTGAACCATTTTTCGTTTGATTTTTAGACAATTTAGAAAGATTGGTAAGACTATCATCTTTTACCATCTTGTCTGGAGCTCCAAATTCCGTTGACAAAGCATCAACAGCAGAGCTGTTGTTTGTTACAAGATTGGTACCCTTCCTCAGTTCTTCAAGAGTCGCAAGAAAGTCACTTTCTGACTGTTGTCTCAAAGTAGCTCCAGAAAAGTCATTATTCAATCTTTCAAGTACTTCTGAGTTGTTCTGCTGTCTTCCTGCTGAATTACTAAGACTTTGCAACTCTAAAAGTGACTGACTTGGTTGTGCAATCTTTGTTTCAACAGCATACCCCCCCACCTGCCTTGCCACTTCCTGGGCGATATAAGCTTGCAAGTCATTGCTAAATCGTTGTAGTATGTCCTCTAATTTCATATTTGATATAGTTCTATATACTTTGATACTCTAGAATCATTGATACACCAAGAAAACTTATCAAAGCAACTACAAGTATAGTCATAGCTCAACCAGTTTGGCAAGGGGCAATTACTCTCAAGTAGTTGCCTCTTTATATTGGACAAGCACCGTTATCACACTTGAGGTGTTCAAAATCAATGTCCTCCATGATAGTTTCATCCTTTTCAATCTCATCCAATACTCTCATAAACTCACTGGTAGTCACTGGCTGTTCTGGTTGGTACTCATATGCCGTGGCATCTTGTTGTGGCATCACACTACAACACTTCACATTGCCTTGGTACTTACGGACCATCTCTGCAAACTCTCTATACGTTACACGCTTGGGATCGTACTTGAGTGTGTACGAAACTTGGTTACCAGTATCTTCAAGTGCATTTCCTTGTTCATCCACACCTACTATCCAGTACTTCTCTAGCAACATAAGCCATTTGTATTGTTCCTCGGGGGTTGCTTCACCCGCTGTTACTAACTCGCCATTCATACCAATTCTACAAATAAGTGGTTGTGTGGGAAATCCTACCGCAGTTGAACCTTGGTAACTTTTGAGTTCTTTAACAGGGTACCCTTTCTCTTTGTAACGCTTTACCATTGGATCATCGCTACGGTACTGAACCCATCTAATGTACTCACGCATGCTGGGAAGGTGAGCCCCTTCTGTAAGAGCAAAAAGCTTAGAAATGGTGCCAGATGGCTTAATAGTGGTATTAGTGTGAGGAACAGTTACCCCTAGCTTTTTTGAGTATGTTTCAGCTTCATCTACCACTGCCCTTTTAAAACGAGCCATTGTCATCCAAAAATCTTTTGTTTTTTCTTCATCGAGCAAATCTCTGAAAGCATACCCAAACATATTCCAAGCAAACTCGTGAATACCTGTCATGCCAACACCAATACGATTAGTACGCTTAACTTCACGTGAGTATAAACAGTCCATAGAGTTGACACGAATAAGTGCTCTTGCCATGGCTCTGAAAGCTTCCTCAGCATCATCCAGAGTTGGACAATAGTAAGGCACTACATCTCCAATCACACAGTACCCACCCAACATGTTAAGTGAAATCTCACCACAAGGGTTTGGAATTTGTGCAAAAGGTTTAGCGCCAGCATTCCTGGCAAGCTTTGCCAACATTTTCTCAGTACGCTCAAATGGCTTATATTTTTCACTCTCAGCATACTTTCCATCTTGGTAGCCATCATAACCTTCGTCATTTTGCACTAACAGATGTTGGTTAATAAACCCTGGTTCACCAGTTCCATCTTTGTACGAGGCCTCCATAATTGCATTGAGTACTTTCTGTGAATGATTACTGCGCTGCTTCCAAAACTTGTCATCAACAGCCACAGAGTTATTAGCACTCCACAAGAAACCACCACGTTTGATATTAATAAAGTCAAAAATTTCTGGATCAGTCCATGTTTTTGTAGCAATTCTAGCACTTCTTCGAGCTCCACCAACCAATACACATTCAGCTAAATAGTGATCTGCGAAAATAGCTTGCTTCCAGGGTGACATTCCTGCTCCCTTAATGGTTGTCACTTTTTGAATCGCGTTCATTAGTGGCTTTGGACCAGAAGAAGGTCTGTCTTGCATACCTTTAATTGGGCTACCCTTTGGTCTTACTTTAGTGAAATCAAGAATAAGTAAGTCATCTTTAAATTTCTTCTCATAAGCCATTATTTCGATCATTTCCACAGCTTGCCCCCAGCCTTCACGACTATCAGGAACCTGAAACCAGTGTATGCCTTCACCCTTGCCATACTTGTGCTCGGCATCTCTAAGACTTTCATCAAATCCCCACTCAAAATCTGGATGCTCAAGATCAATTACGCATCGTACATTTGGCATGTTGTCCCAATCAACTACACACATGTCGTCATCATATGCACGACCCACGCCTGAGCCATTCATAAGTAAGTAAAACAAAATGAAAGATGAAGAAGCTGTACTACAGTTAGTGAAAACCTCCATGTTTCTTTCTGACTGTGTTTCATCACCGTGTTGTAAATGACGACCAGACATCAACATTGATGCATTTGCTATATGTTTTTTGAGTAACTCATACTCTTCTTGTTGATGTTTTTTACCAATCCCCTTGAAGTTTTTCACCAGTGAGGTATTTCCTTTGGCAACACGATCAGCAACTTCAGCCCAAGTTTCCCAACGCTCCTTGCCAGTAGACTCATCACTAAACTTACGCAAGTACGTTCTACGGGCAACGGCTTTTCCCATTCCTTGGTCGAGTTTTCGCTCGATAAATTTCATCTTTTTTTTTGGCAGTGATGAAGGTTTTGTCATAGAATCTCTAACTCCTACTAGTTACTGTTGCTACCTGTTGTTTGGTCTTGTACTTGTTCATTATCATGGTCCTCTTCTGCAGTTAGTCTATCTATTTCCTCTTTAAAGTCATGCAAGCTCTCAAAATCTCGATACACACTGGCAAATAGTAAATATGAGAGCTTATCTACTTTTCTTAGTCTGTTAATAACTAAGTTACCAACTTCCCAACTTTTAACTTCACTTGTCTTTTTAAGACGTAATTTACGTTCTACCTCGTCTATAAGATCATCTATTTCAGACATAGAAACTGGGCGTTTCCAGGTAGCTTTAATGATGCCTCGACGTAACTTCTCACGGTCAAAGGAATCTCTAGTACCGTCTTTCTTTATTACCTTTAGGTCTATGCCTTCAACACGTTCGTAGGTAGTAAATCTCTTAGCACAGCTGTTACAAACTCTTCGACGACGAATAGTAGACTGATCTTCAGCCTCTCTAGAGTCTATGACATTAGTATCTTGCTTTAAGCAGTACGGACACTTCATACAAAATGTACCCAAAGTTAGTAG